>NZ_FXAM01000002.1 GCF_900155475.1 Methylomagnum ishizawai
CGCTTTCAGGGTGCCCACCGCCCGCAGGCTGGAGCGCCATTCCTCATAGCGGGCCGTGGCCGTGGACACCGTTTGGGGCGGATGTCCGTGTTCGGCGAGGTACTGCTTGATCATCTTGTTTTTGAACGCGATGAAGCCGAACACCGCCCCCAAGACCAAACCGACCACCAGGAGCATGATGAGCATCCGCTTGATCATGGGCGCGCACCGCCTCGGGAATGCACGGAATCCGGCATGGTTAATTCTCCGTTTTGTCTGTGGGGGGAGTGGTGGGGGGGCGTGCGGTTCCACCAACCGCCGCCCAAGGCTTGGAACAGGGCCGCGCTGTCGCCGAGCAGGGTGGCGCGGGCCTTGATCCAGCCGAGTTGCGCCTGTTTATAGTTGCGCTGGCTATCGAGCAGGGCCAGATAGCTCAAACCGCCGGTTTCGGACTGGGCTTGGGCCAAGGTCAGGTTTTCTTGGGCGATTTGCACGCTGGAGGCCTGCACTTCCAGGGTTTGGTGGTCGGCTTCCAGGTTCTTCAGGGTGTTGGCGACATCCTGGAAAGCCTGGAGGACGCTGCTGCGGTATTTGGCGGCGGCCTGCTGGAAACCAGCGATGGCCGCTTGCTGGGCGTGGGTGTTCTTGCCCCACTCGAACAAGGGCTGGGCCAGGTTCAAGCCCACGCCCCAAATCCCCGAACCCGGCATCAGCAACTGGCTGGCCTGGGTGGCGAAGCTGCCCAGGTCGGCTTTGAGGCTGATGTCGGGGAACATTTTGGCGGTCGCCACCCCGACCTGGGCGCTGGCGGAATGGGCGGCGGCTTCGGCGCTACGCACGTCGGGCCGCTGTTCGACCAGCTTCAAAGGCACGCTGAGGGGGAGCTCGGTGGGTGCCTGTAGGTCGTCCAGGGTGAATTCCTCCGGCAGGGGTTCCCCCGGAAAGCGTCCGGTCAACACCGCCAATTGGTGGCGGGATTGGGCGAGTTGTTGGCGTAGGGCGATGAGGTTGGCTTGGGATTCGTTGAAGGCGGAGGCCTGCGACAGGACCGCCGATTCGGCCACGGCCCCGAGTTGGGCCTGTTGCCGCAGGATGTCCAGCCCTTGCCGCTGGAGTTCGGCCAGTTCTTCCAAGCTGGCGAGTTGCCCCCTGAGCGAGGCTTCTTGGACCGCATTGGCGACGATATTCCCGGCCAAGGTCAGGTAGGCGGCTTCCAGCTGGAAGCGTTGATACTCTTCTTGGGCGGTTTGATCTTCGATCTGCCGCCTGACCTTGCCGAACAGATCGACGGTATAGGACACGCTGGCGGAAATATCGTAGATGGCGAAACGGTAATCGGGGCCGTTAGGATTACCGAACATGCCGGAGGCGATGGACTGGTAGCGGGACATGGCCGAGGCTTGGAACGAAGGCAAGGTACCGCTTTGCTGCGAGGCCAGGTTTTCCCGGACCTGGGCCAGCGAAGCCTGGGCGGAGGCGAGGTCGGGGTTGTTGATGAAAGCCCGCTCGATCAAGCCTTTCAGTTCGTGGGAGCGGAACAAGGTCCACCATTCGGCGGGGATATCCCGTCCCACCCTGATGCGCTGACTTGGGGGCGTGACGGGCCGCACGCCAGTATAGCTAGCGGCGGTGGACAGTTCGGGACGGCGGAAATCCGGGCCTAGCGTACATCCCTGGATCAATGCCGCGCAAGACACGGCAATGAGCGACCATTTCGCTGCTAGGAATGAATGGGTGGGAGGGTTGTTATGTTTCACTAGGGAGCGCTGTTGTTGCTTTATTAACTTCGCCTAGGCATGGGGTATATGGATACCGCTGCCCCGCTCTTTATTTGAGATCATCCTAGCCTTTCCGGGGTCAGCCCTAATCCCCTGGGCCTCTGGTCCTCTAATTCCCCCTACCCCAAGCCGGTGAAATAATCCCCCGCTCCTACCACGGTCCAGCGACTCCCGTGACCATTCCGCACGGGGTATCACCGGTTCCTTCCGATGCGTGGGTTTTGAGTGTAGCACGTCGCTTGGTTTTTCAAGCTTTCCATGTGGCTTGGCGGCATCGGATTAAGTCAACGGTTTTCACAGGCTTATCCGGTTGAAGCGGAGCGGGCGGGTGAAAAAACCCCTTCCGGCTCCACGGAGGGATTCCGCCTCTTACAAGGATGGGTTTTTGAAAAACCAGGAGGCGCGACAAGGGGTTGGGGTATATTGGTGGATAACGACGCACACCCTGTACCGGAAGAACCGCCATGTCCCGAACTGTACCAATGGAACCGGCAGATCGCCACCCATTTTCCGGGCCCGCCGAAGCCCATGGCGACGGGCTTGGTCCTGTGAGCCTGGGCAGGATCGTGGTGGGCGCTTGCAGCCTGCCAGCGGGGCCGGATCGCCATGCCGAGGACCACCTTTGTGAAATGTGTCTAATTGTTGCCAGACAGTTTCTAAGCCCGCGCTCCAAAGCGCTTGCCCAAATATACGGGTAAATACATTCCGCTGGCGGGGAGGCTATGCTAGATTTCCCTGCGGGCGGCAGTGCACGCCTTATCCCGTACCCTTCCCTATAACCCTTTCGAGGCTCCGCATGAAACCCATTGAAATCAACAGCGTCGTCAAGTCGGTCACGTTCCTGACCGCCCAACCCGACGGTACTTACCAGACCGAACGCCTTACCGAGACCGGTCCCCGTAAAAAACAAGCCAAGGCCTTGAGGCCCCTGGAACGCGTGGTCAGGAAATTGGTGAAGAGCGAACTGGCCGCCGCCAAGGTCTACCTGGAACGGCATGACCGTTCCAACCAGCGCAAGTCGAACGGCTGGTTGAAAGACCTCGGCAAGAACCTGGGCAAAGCCGTGAAATCGGCCAAGGACAGCGCCAAGCAGCCCAAATTGACCATCGTCCGCTAACCCCATCCCAGCGAAGCATCACCATGACAACCCAAACCTCCGAACAAACCCTGAATGCCGAGGACACCGCGCCCGGCATGATCATCCTCGACGTCGGCACCCAAAATGCCAAGCGCATCAAGAAGCTGTGCAAGGGCAAGGGCAAGCTGCTCCGCAAGGTCGATGAGGCCGTGGACCAGCTGCGCGACGCGGGCAAAGTCAAGCGGGATGCCCAGGTGGTCCTGGTCGTGGTCCGCAAGGAAGTCGGCCTGTTCGATTCCGACGACGACGATGACGACGACGATTGAAAGCGTCCCGTACCTCCGTGGGTCATGGCCCACGGGGGATTCAGGGACGGCGGGCGATATTCAACGGCGAGGGATGCGCCCGGATTTCCTCCACCATCCGCGACAGCAAGGGTCTCGGGCTCAATTCCTCGAACACCGGCGCCTCTTCCTGCAATAGATATTGGATGCTTTCCGTCCAGCGCACGCCGTGGTCCAACTGCTGCACCAGGTTATTGGCGACCTCGTCGTCGCGGTAAGGCAGGGCGGAAAAATTGGCGATCACCGGCACCATCAGCGGCGCGAAGGCAAAATCCGCGATGAAGGCGGCGAAGGCGCTTTTCATGGCCCCCATATAGCGCGAGTGAAAAGCGGTGCGGACATTGAGCGGCACCGCCCGCGCGCCCCTGGCCTCGAACAAACCGGCCAGCCGCCGCAAATCCGCCTCGGGACCGGATAGGACGGTCTGCGTGGGGGTATTGAGATTGGCCGCGTCCACGCTGTCGATACCCGATTCCGCGAACACCGCCGCGATGTCCCCACGGCTGGGGCCGATCACGGCCAACATCCCGCCGCCGCTCAATGCCCCCATCAAGGCACCGCGCTTCTGGACCAGTCGCAAGCCGTCGGCGAAACTGAACGCCTCGGCGATCAACAGGGCGTTATATTCGCCCAGGCTGTGCCCGGCGGCGAAATCCGGTGCCCGGCCCAAGCTGTCGCGCCGCTGGTAATAGGCCAGGGCACCGACGGTATACAGCGCCGGTTGGGTATAGGCAGTATCGGCCAGTTGGTCGCCGGGGTCTTCGAGGCACAGCCGCCGCAGCGAATAGCCTAGGATATCCTCGGCTTCCTCCACCACCTGGGGATAGGCATCGAACAAGTCCGCGCCCATGCCACGCATTTGGGCACCTTGTCCCGGTGCCAAGAAAATCAAAGTCATCGGCGGACCTCTGGAGATAGGGCGGTTTCGAGTTGGGCCAGGGTGTCGAGATTACGGCCAAAGCGGTTCATGGCGGCGAAAGCCGGGACCGATGGCCCGAGGATTTGCCGCACGAAGGCCGCCAGGGTTCCGGTCGGGCTGCAATCCACGAAAATCCGGGGTTCCGCCGCCCACAGGTTGACGACGAGGTCGCGGAACCGCAGCAGGCCGCGGGCGGTGCGCCAAAAATACAGGGCGTCGTACTGGTGGACGCGGCCCGCGAGCAGGCTCGAATAAATAGGATAGGCCGGCTCCCGGAAACGGAGCTGCGCGACATGGGCAGCGTAACCGGGTTCCGCCGGGTCCAGCAAGGCGCCATGGAAGCCGTAGCGCACCGGCAACCGCGCCCAGCTGACATCCAAGCGGCCCAACCGGTCCACCAAGGCATCGAACCGGGCCAGGGACGTGGTGACCACGAAATGCCGGGGGGAATTGATGCAACCGATTTCGGCCAATTCGGCGAGTTCGGGATGCTCCAGCCACAGGGCGGGAGAACCCAGCACCGCCACCATCGCGGCTTGGGGCGCTTGCCGCATCACATGCCGGGAGTGCGCCCGCAACACGCCGAGGGTTTGGCCCAGGTCCAACGCGCCCGCCACAACCGCCGCCGTGAATTCGCCTAAGCTATACCCGGCCAGCGCGGCGGGCCGGAGACCCCGCGCCAACAAGCATTGCGCCAGCGCATAGCCCTGGGCCAGTAGAACCAGGTTGGTTGCTTCGAGGTCGTCGTAACCGTCGCTCTCGTCCATCGGACGGCCAAACACGCTGTCCACCAGGGAGCCGCCGCCCACGGGACCGGCCAAGGCGGCGCATTCGTCGAAAGCCGCCCGGTAGGCCGGATCGGTGGCATAAAGCTCCGCTCCCATTTGATAGTATTGGGCACCCTGCCCCGAAAATAAAAAAATGACCGATGCCACTGCCACCACCGTTGCGAAAGATTCCCAGGCGACCGGCCCATCCGCCCTGGAGACGGTGAGGATCGCGCTGCATACCCTAATCCCGGACGGGGAGAAGGGTGGAACCGGTTGGATCGATATGGGCCTGCTCGACACGGCGGAACGCGAACGCGCCGCCCGCTTCGTATTCACGCGGGACCGCTGGTCCTACACGGCGGCCCATAGCCTGTTGCGGGCCATGCTGGCCCAATTCCACGGACTGCCGCCCTTGGCGTGGCGCTTCCGCACCCAGCCCCATGGACGGCCAGAAATCGATCCCGCCTGTGGGATCGCGCCCGCGCCCCGTTTCAATATCACCCACACCCATGGCCTTGCCGCCTGCGCCTTGACGGTGGACGCCCCCCCCGCCGACCTCGAATTCGGGGTCGATGCGGAATGCCTGGAGCGCTCGCCGGACGCCCTGGCGCTCGCCGAACGCTTTTGTTCGGCACGGGAAGCCGCTTGGCTCGGTTCACTGCCGCCGGAAGCGCGGCAGGGCGAATTCCTGAGGCTGTGGACGCTCAAGGAAGCGGTCGCCAAGGCCACCGGACTCGGCCTGCACCTCGATTTCCGGGCTTTTGATTGTAGCGTAAATCCCCCGCATGTTCGGTTCGCCGGGCCGGTGCCAGACACCGGCCCGGACTGGGAACTACACCACTGGTTCGTTCCTCCACGCCATTGGCTGTCCCTGGCCGTCCGCCGCCCGCCGGGAATTCGGATCGAACTTACCCTCCGGCATCTGCGCGGTATGCCCCCATCCCAGCCGATCTAAACCATGCGCCCAACCTTCATCAGGGTCGAAAAGCCCAAGCACAAACTACTCAATCCCGAGTACTGCCCCACCCCGCTGCTGCCGCCCTCCCAACGTCCGCCGATCCAGGTCTTGGCACTCGACCAACACCACCAATACGGCATCCTGACCGTCTTGTTCCGCTTCGCGGGCTTTGGCCTCGACCGGCTCGGCGACAAGTTGCGGGGCCGTTCCAACCCCCTGCGCTCGGCGGTCGCCGCCCGCGAATTGTTCCAGGGCCTCGGCGGGCTGTGGATCAAGCTCGGGCAGTTGCTCTCGCTACGCTCGGATGTGCTATCCGATGAGATGTGCGACCAGCTCTCGCAGTTGCTCTATGCCAACATCGGCTTTCCCGGCTCCGTGGTCCGGGAAGCTATCGAACGGGAACTCGGTTGCCCGGTGGAAAAGATTTTTTCCCGGTTCGAAGACGCACCGCTAGCCGCCGCCTCCATCGCCCAGGTCCACCGGGCGGTGCTGCGCCAGGAAGGCGTGCCAGTGGTGGTTAAGCTGCTGCGGCCCAATGTGATCGAGGCGTTCCGCCGCGACATGTCCTTGCTGCGGATGGTGGTTGGGTTCCTCACCGCCTTGCTGCCGGTCGGCCATATGCGGCTCAACGAAGCCTTGGACGAACTCGACGCCATGGTCGAGGAAGAACTCGACTACGCCTACGAAGCCTCGAACAGCCGCCGCCTGCGTAAAAACCTACGCCGCCACAAAGTCTATGTGCCCTATCTGTTCCGGCGCTACTGCACCGGGAAACTGCTGGTCATGGAGGAAATCCAGGGGGTGTTGATGAGCGAGGCCATCGCGGTTTCCAAGCAAGACCCGGAACGCTTCGACGCCTGGTGCGAAGAAAACGCGGTCGAACCGCGCAAGGTGGCGCAGCATTTGTTCCTGTCGAACATGCGGCAATTGATCGAGGACAACCTGTTCCATGGCGACATGCATCCGGGCAACATCATCCTGCTACGCAACAACCGCTATGCCCTGATCGATTTCGGCACCATCGGCGCGCTCGACCCGGATTTCCTGCAAATCTATTTCGGCGTGTTGCAGGCGGCCAACCAGCGTGCTTACGGGAAGGCGGCCGATCTTTCCCTGCACATGTGCACGGAGATACCCCAGTTCAATATCGGCAAGATGCGGAGCGAATTGATCAGCGCCATCAAGCTCTGGCAGGCCCGTAGCGGGATGGAAACCCTGGGCTACCACGACCGTTCGCTCGGGGCTTCCGGCAAGATCATGGGCCAGGTGTTCGCCAAGTACCAGCTACAAGTGAGTTGGGCCGCCCTACGCATGGCGCGGACCTGGGGCACGCTGGATACTTCGCTGGCCTATTTCGATCCCGAGATGAATCACCGCCGGATGTTTTCCCGCTATCTGAAAGCCGCCGACCAGAGGCGGCGCAAGAACGCCGTCAAAAAAATCCGCGAAGGCTTCATGAGTACCCTACAAACCGCCAATGAATACCGGGTTCTGCTGGAACCCATCGCCCAGCGGGCGACCATCGCCTATAAGCAGAAATTGAACAAGATCAGCATGGCGACCACCACGGTCATACGGTTCCTGCTCATCGTCACCTTGCTGGCGATTATCTTCTGTGTCCATGCCTTCCTGCACCAACACTTCTTCGATCTCGGCTATCTGCCCGGCGGGGAATTGGTCGATGATTTCCCGTCCATGGAGAAGGAATGGTTTGTCGTGGCCCTGTTCGGCCTGGGCTTGGTTACGGGCTTGTTGCGGCGGCTGCTCAGGATCGCCAGTTCCGCCTATCTGCGCTGATTCCAGGAGTCCCGGTATGCGGATCGATCCACAACGCCTGGGTAGCGCGGCGTTCCGCGCCGCCCACAACGCCCGCGCCGCCTACGTCCTGGGCGGCATGGTCAAGGGGATTTCCTCGGTCGAGTTGGTGCGGACGGCGGCGCGGGCCGGGTATTTGGCCTTCTTCGGGGCCGGGGGGCTGAAGCCCGAGCGGGTA
This sequence comes from Methylomagnum ishizawai, assembly GCF_900155475.1. Classification (NCBI taxonomy): domain Bacteria; kingdom Pseudomonadati; phylum Pseudomonadota; class Gammaproteobacteria; order Methylococcales; family Methylococcaceae; genus Methylomagnum; species Methylomagnum ishizawai. Next base: position 7,820 of record NZ_FXAM01000002.1, read on the forward strand.
CGGGAGGCGGTCGCGGCCTTGCGGGACGATCCCGGCCCCGCCGCGCCCTGGGGCGTCAATTTCCTGCATAACGCCTTGATCCCCGGCCAGGAGGACGCCCTGGCCGAAGTGCTGTTGGCCGGGGGGGTGCGTTGCATCGAAGCTTCCGCCTTCGTGCGGATCACCCCGGCCCTGGTGCGCTACCGCCTGCATGGACTGGGTTTCGCTGCCGACGGACGGCCCGTGCCGCACCAACGCATCCTGGCCAAGGTCTCGCATCCCGGCATGGCCCGGCGCTTCATGCTGCCACCGCCGCCGGAGATCGTGGCCGACCTGCGGGCGGCGAACCGCCTCACCGCCGTGGAGGCCGAAGCCGCCGCAGCCCTGCCCTTGGCCGACGATATCTGTGCCGAGGCCGATTCCGGCGGGCACACCGACCGCCGCCCGGCGTTCGCCTTGATTCCGGCCTTCCTGCGTCTGCGCGACGAAACCGCCCGCGCCCATCCCCATTTGTCCCCGCCCCGGATCGGCGCGGCGGGTGGCATCGGCGCTCCCGAGGCCGTCGCCGCCGCCTTCGTGCTGGGGGCCGATTTCGTGCTGACCGGCTCCATCAACCAATGCACCCCGGAAGCGGGAACCAGCGACGCGGTCAAGGACTTGCTCGCCGCCGCCGAGGCCCAGGATTTCGATATGGCCCCGGCGGGCGATTTGTTCGAGATCGGGGCCAAGGTCCAGGTCTTGAAGCGCGGCACCCTGTTCGCGGCCCGCGCCAACCGTTTGTTCGAGCTATATCGTGCCCATGCTTCCCTGGAAGACCTACCGCCGGAAGTGCTGGCGGAACTCGAAACGCGGGTGTTCGGGCGCGACCTCGACGCGGTCTGGCGGGAAACCGCCGATTATTACCGGCAAGCGGCCCCGCATGTATTGGCCGACCTCGGCCCGAAACAGCGCATGGCAATGGTGTTCCGCTGGTATTTCATCCACTCGCAACGGCTGGCCCAGCAGGGCGATTTGGCCGGGCGGGTGAATTTCCAAATCCACTGCGGGCCGGCCATGGCGGCTTGTAATCGCTGGCTGGCCGGTACGCCCTGGGCGGATTGGCGGACACGCCATGTGGACACCCTGGCCGACCAACTGCTCGCAGGAGCCGCCGAGGTCTTGGCCCGGCGTTATGCGGACTTCGGCGCAGCCTGATCCGCGCCGCCCCTTCCCCACCTCATCAGGAGACCGCCCCGTGACCCCCGCTCCCCTCCTCCCGCCGGGACCGCAAACCCGGTTCTGGCAACCGCTGGCCTATGTCCGTTCCCCCTATCGTTTCTTCCGGGCCATCCATGCCCGTTATGGCGACCCGTTCACGGTACGCACGGTGGCGCTGACCGCGATGACCGCCCATCCCGAGGGCATCCGCCAGATTTTCACCGCGCCCGCCGACACCTACCACGTCAAATTGCCCCCCAGCCAGCGCCGGGTGCTGGGCCGGCATGGCCTGAGCGGCCTGGACGGCGAGGCCCACCGCCGCACCCGCAAGCTGATTTCGCCCAGTTTCCACGGCGAAAGCCTGCGCGGCCTGGGGGGCATGATCCACGCTACGGCGGTCGAGTCCTTGGCCGCTTGGCAACCCGGCAGCGTCTGGGAAGCCCGTGACGCGATGCGCGATATCGGCCTCGACGTGATCCTGCGGACCCTGTTCGGCGTCGAGGACCGGGCGCGGCTGGCCCCGTTCCGGGCGGCGGTGCTGGAGTTCGCGGGGGCGTTCGGCAACCCGGCGTTTTTAATCAGCGCCTTGCTGGGGATCGAGCATGATGCTTGGCCTCCGAACCGCCGTTTGGATACGGCCCGCCACCAACTCGCCGCCCTGCTGCGGGAAAACATCGCCGAGCGCCGCGCCACCGGCACGGCGCGGGCCGATATCCTCAGCCGCTTGATGGAGGCGCGTTACGACGATGGCACCGGCTTCGACGATGCGGCCTTGGTGGACAACCTCATCACCAACTTGGTGGCGGGCCACGAAACCAGCGCCCTATCGCTGACCTGGGCCTTCGCTTGGCTGGGCCGCCATCCCGAGGTGGCCGAACGCCTACAGCGGGAAATCGACAGCCTGGGCCGCGACGACGATATCGCCGCCATCCAAGCCCTGCCCTACCTCGATGCCGTGGTCAAGGAATGCCTCAGGCTGTATCCGGCGGTGCCGGAAGTGGTGCGGATGCTGGCCAAGCCCCTGGAATTGCGCGGCTACGAAATCCCGGCGGGCATGAATGTCGCTGCTTGCTCGGCGGTGCTGCACATGGACCCGGCGTTCTACCCCGAACCGGAACGCTTCCGCCCGGAACGCTTCCTGGAGCGTCCACCGAGCGGTTTCGAGTTTATTCCCTTCGGCGGCGGCGACCGGGTGTGCCTGGGCAACCATTTCGGCGTGTTCGAGGTGAAGATCGTGCTGGCGGTCTTGCTGACGCGGGGCCGGTTCGAACTATTGGACCGGGGGCCGGTGCGGGTGGCTCGCCGGGGTTTTTTGATGGGACCGGACCGCGTGCGGGTCAGGTTCGAACCAAGACGATAATTCGAGGAACACAAGATCATGGGATACCGGGCCGATTCGGAAGCTTCGAGGATTCATATCACCGGCCTGGGCTTTGCCGGGGCGGCGGGCGGGGGCGTGGACGCCTTGGCCCGGCGCTTGGAAACGGGCGAGAGCGCGATCCAACTCTTGCCGCCGGAATGGCGGCCCGTCCCGGCATTACAGGTGGGCGCTTTGCTCCCGCCCGATTGGTCCTGGCGCGACACCACGGGCGCGAAGGCGCTGGACGCCGAAGCCCTGGCCGCAGCGGAACGGCTGTTGCGGGGCGGGGACGCTCCACTCAGGGCCGATGCCGCCGCCGTGTTGGAGGCCAAGGGTTCCGCCGCCATCGCCCCGGAACGCCTGGGTTTGGTGGTGGGCGGCAGCAACCTCGCCCATGCCCTGCTGGCCCAGGAACTCGCCCGGTTCCAGAGCAATCCCGCCCATGTCAATCCCCGGATCGGTTTCCACGGGCTCGATACCCATGTCGCCGCCACGCTCGCGGCCTTGGTCCAGGCCAAGGGGCCAGTTTTGAATGTCGCCGCCGCCGCCGCCAGCGGCGCGGCGGCGGCGGTGACCGCCTTGGACCTGCTCCGGGCCGGGCGCTGCGATGCCTGCTTGGTGGTGGGCGCGATGCAGCGTCTTTCCCAGGTCGATTGGCAAGCCCTGGCCGGGCTGGGGGCGTTGAATGTTTCGGATGTCCCCGCCTGGCCCTGCACCGAGGGCGGCGGCGGTTTCACGCCGGGCGAGGGCGCGGCCTGTGTCCTGTTGGAACGCGCCGACCACGCCCGCCAGCGCGGCGCGACGGCTTGGGCCGAACTCGCGGGCGGGGCTTTGGTGTCGGGGGCCGATCCGTTGCCGCATCCTTGCCGCGCCGACGAGGTCCGGGCCATGGCGCTAGCCCTGGCCGATGCGGGCTTGGCACCCGGCCAGGTCGATCTCGTGGTCCTGCATGCGACCGGCACGGCGCGGGGCGACGCTGCGGAACTCGGCGCGGTCGCGGACTTGTTCGGCCCCGGCCTGGACCGGGTTTGGGCCACCGCCCCGAAAGCCATCGCCGGGCATGGCCTGACTTCGGCAGGGGTGGTCGGGTTGATCGCTGCCGCGTTGATGCTGGCGCGGGGCCGTATCCATCCTTGGCCCACCGCTGGCGTTCCCAAGCTGTCGGGGCTCCGGGTCGCCACCGGCCCGGCGAACGCGGCTTTGCACTGTGTTATAACTAATGCCTTCGGCTTCGGGGGGTTCAATGCCTGTTTGGCGTTACGCTCCCTGCCCTTCCACACAGAGCGGACAGCGGATACACCATGAACTGGGGCATCGAGCGGATTGGTTTTTACGGCGGACGGGCGTTCATCGATATCGCCGAACTCGCGGTGTTACGCCATCTCGACCCGGTGCGGATGGCCAACCTGTTGATCCGCCGCAAAACCGTACATTTCCCCTGGGAAGACCCGGTGTCCTTCGCCGTCAATGCCGCCCGGCCCTTGGTCCGCGCCTTGCCCGAAGCCCAACGCGGTGCGATCACCCATTTGATCGTCGCCAGCGAATCCGGTATCGATTTCGGCAAATCGCTGGCGACCTGGGTCCACGGTCTGTTGGACCTGCCCCGCGCCATGCGGCTGTTCGAGATCAAACAAGCCTGCTACGGCGGCACTGCGGCCCTGCAAACCGCGCTCGGGTTGCTGGCCCGCCAGGCCAGACCCGAGGCCAAAGCCCTGGTCATCTGCACCGATATCGCCCGCCCCATCCCCCATTCCTATGCCGAACCGACCCAGGGCGGCGCGGCCATCGCGCTTTTGCTGGGCGGTGAGCCCGATATTCTGGAATTGGAACCCGGTGCCAGCGGCCTGCATGGCTACCATGTCATGGACGCCCTGCGTCCCGACCCCGATCAGGAAACCGGCGACGCCGACTTGTCGGTGCTGACTTATATCGATTGCCTGCAACAGGCTTTCGCCGCCTACCGGGAGGCGGTGGGGCCGGTGGATTTCCGTAGCCATTTCGATTATCTGGCTTTCCACACCCCGTTCGGCGGCATGGTCAAGGGTGCCCACCGTAGTTTGCTGCGGCGCTGGTATCAAGCCAATGGGGCCGAAACCGAGGCCGATTTCCATCGCCGCCTGGCCCCGTCCCTGGCTTATTGCCGCGAGGTTGGCAACATCTATTCCGGCACGGTGTTCCTGGCCCTGGCCGGGGCGCTGGCTTCGGCGGATTTGGACCGCCGCCGCCGCATCGGGCTGTTTTCCTATGGTTCGGGCTGTTCGGCGGAGTTCTATAGCGGCTGGGCCGACCACCGGGCGGAAACGGCCCTGGCCCTGGCCGACCTGCCCGGCCAGCTCGCCGCCCGCCATAAGCTGGGCATGGTCGATTACGAACGGGTGTTGACCGCCAACCGCCGTTCCCGTTTCGGCGAACGCGAGGCCCGGATCGATCCGGGCGATTTGGCCGACCTCTATGAAACCGTGTTCGCGGGCCGGGGCGTGTGCGTGTTGCGCGGCATCCACCAGTACGAACGGGAGTACCGCGACGCATGAGCGCACCGGACACGCCTTTACGCCTACGGCCCGAGGGCCGTTGCCTGCATCTGGAACTGTCCGCGCCTGGGCGTGGCAATCCGCTGAACCGCGCCCTGATCGAAGCCCTGCACACCGCCCTGGACCAAGTCGAAGCCGATCCCACGGTGAGCGTGTTGACCCTGTCCGCCGAGGGGCCGGTGTTCTGCGATGGGATGGATTTCAGCGAAGCCGTGGCGACGGCGGGCGACCCGGAGCAGGAACTACGGGCGGCGGTGCGCCGTTTCCATGGCCTGCTGGAACGGCTGGCCCGGCTGCCGGTCATTGTCGCGGCTTTGGTCGAAGGCCGGGTCAACGCGGGCGGCATGGGTTTGGTCGCCGCCTGCGATGTGGTTTACGCCCGGCCCCAGGCCGATTTCGGGCTGTCGGAAATCCTGTTCGGCTTGTTGCCCGCCACCGTCACCCCGTTCCTGGTACGCCGCACCGGCCTGCAAACCACCTACCGCATGGCCTTGACCGCCCAGCGCCTCGACGCCGGACAGGCCCGCGCCTGCGGCTTGGTCGATGAACTGTGCGACGACCTGGCGGACGCCATCCGCCGCTTGCGGCTGCGGGCCGACCGCCTGGACCGGGCGGCGATAGCCCGGACCAAGGCGTTCTATGCCGATTACGCCGGTTTCGACCCGGCTTCCTGCCAACGGGCCGAAAACACCCTAGCCGCGCTGCTGGGCGACCGCCATACCGCCGCCCGGCTCGGCCATTTCATCCAAGGGAGCCTCGCGCCATGGCCGACGCGGTCCAATTAACCCGGCCCCTGCCCGGCGTGGCCTGCCTCTGCATGGAGGACCGGGCGGGCAGCAACACCTTCACCCAAGCCTTGGTTTGCGGCTTGGTCGATACTTTGCGGGAAGTCGGGCAGGACGCCGATACCCGCGTCGTGGTCCTGCATGGCTATGGCAGTGTGTTCTGCGCGGGCGGCACCTTGGAAGAACTGGTGGATATCGCCGATGGCCGCCGCAGTTTCGACGAGGGCGAGTTCTACCGGCTGTTGCTGGATTGCCCCTTGCCGGTGATTTCGGCGATGCAGGGCCATGCGATGGGCGGGGGTTTGGTGTTCGGCTTGTATGCCGATCTCGCGGTGTGGTCGCGGGAATCGCTGTACGGGGCCAATTTCATGAAATACGGATTCACGCCGGGCATGGGCGCGACCGAACTCTTGCCGCGCAAACTGGGCACGGCCTTGGCGGCGGAATTGCTGTTCACCGCACGGGCTTATCACGGACAAGCCTTGGCGGAACGCGGGCTACCGTTCCCGGTGCTGCCCCGCGCCGAAGTCATCCCGCACGCCCTGGGTTTGGCCCGCGATTTGGCCGACAAGCCGCGCACCGCCCTGGTCCGGCTCAAGGAAGCCCTGGCCGCGCCGCTCAAAGCCGCCCTGCCCGCCGCCGTAGCCCGCGAACGGGCCATGCACGCCGAAACCTTCGCCGAGGTCGGCATACGCCAACGCATCCAACAGCGCTACGGAAATTAGGACACCCATGACCACCGCCATCCCCGCCACCCTGCCCGCCGAATTCCAAGACCAAGTCGTGCAAATCGTGTCCGAGTTGGGGGTGTCCGGTTATGTCCGGCTCGTCCTCGACTATCCCGGCCCGCTGGACCCGGCGCGGCTGGAAACCGCCTTGCGCCGCTTGCTGGATGCCGAGCCGGTGTTGGGCTGCCGTTTCGCGCTGGAGGACGGTCAAGCCCTGTGGCGGCGGCGCGACGACCTGGACGCTATCGCCGGTTGTCCGGTCCTGGCCGGCGACGATCTGGAAGCCACGACCCAGGCTTGGCTAGCCGAACGCTTCGATCCCTGGCAATCGCCGAATCTTGGAATCGCCTTGGTCCGTTCCCCCGCCCAGGCCGGGGACCGGCTGTTGCTGCGGGTTTCCCATGTGGTGGCCGATGGCACCGCCGCCTTGGATGTCGCCATGGCCCTGACCGATCTATATAGCCGCTTGGGCGACGATCCCGATTATCAGCCCAGCGTCAACACGGCCAGCCGCGATAGCTTGCTGTGGCTGGCCAATTTCAAGTTCCGGGACAAACTGGGCCTGTTGCTGGACGATCTCAAAAGCCTGCCCGCCGCCCTCGGCAAGCGCCGGGGCTTGAGTTCCACCCCGGCGCGGTTCCAGGCCGACGCCGCCCAGCTCCGCCCCCGTTACCGGACCCTGCGCCTGGATGAAACACGTTTGGCCGCGATAGACCGCTATGCCCGTGCCCATAGCGCGACCTTGAACGATCTCTGCCTCGCCGCGTTTTTCCGGGCGTTCGACGAGTTCTGTCCCGGTCCCGCCGCTGCCCGGCTGGAAGTGGTGATGCCTACCAACCTACGGCGCTATGCCCCCTTGCAGCGGCGACCCGCCCTCCGCAATCTGGCCGGGACCACCGCCGTCCGCATCGGAACCGGCTGCGGCGCGAGCTTCGAGGACACCCTGGCCCAGGTCCAGGCCGAAACCCTGCGCCATAAACGCCGTCTCCTGGGCACCGAAGGCCAAATCGCGACCCTCTTGCTGGCCCGGGCCGGTTTCGACCGCAAGCGTGGGTTGATCCGCCGCCAAATCCTGGCCGACCTCAACCGGCCCGCACCGCCGGTCCTGACCCATTTCGGCCATACCCCGGCGCGGCGCTACGCCTGCGACGGGATGGCCCCGGTCGGATTGGCGGCGTTCGGCGAAGCTTCGCCCGTGCCGGTATTTCTGAGCGCCCTGGTCAGGATGGATGACCGGCTTTGCGTCGGTGTTTGTTACGACCAACGCCTGGGCGATCTGCGGGTGGACGCCTTCCTGAAATGTCTGGAGCAAAATTTGCCCGGTTCCCCACAACACCCCATCCCGGAGAAGCTATGACCAAGCAACAACTCTTGCGCGAACTGGAAATCCTGGCGAAAGCCGCCCCCGGCAGTTTCGATGAAAACACCCGCATCGAGGGACTGGAAGGCTGGGATTCTCTCAAGACCATGGAATTCCGCCTGCTGGTGGAAGAAGAACTGGGCCGCGACCTGGACGGCTTGAAAGTCGAACGGGCCCGTACCATCAGCGACTTGACGATCCTGGTCGAAGACCTGCTGGAAGCGGACCACCCGTAGCCTTGATCCACCGCGCGGTATCTAACCTGGGTTCGGGATAAGCCATCGCGTGTTGGTCAAGGCATTGACCCTGATGAGGCGACCCCGGCGGCACACCTGAAGACCCGCGCGACCCATGGGGGCTGTCCGGCCCAAGCGGAATCGCGAGCCTTGGGGTTCGGCTTCGTCCTGGCCTGCAAGCCCGACGCCCACCCGCGAACGGCCCACCGACCTGCGACGTCAGGGCGCGGGCGGCACCGTGGCCCGTCGGGGCCGGGCGCTGCCGGTTTCCAGTCCTGGAAAGCGTTGATGGCCTTCAAGACTTTGAGCCACTCCCACCAGCCCCGGAAACCGGGTGCTTCGGCCAAAATGAGACGTGCTGACACCCCGTCGGCTCCCTCTACCAAGCATTCCCTCCCGAGGAAGCCCACGCCCGGAAACTGGAATTCCATTACACCCTCAAACATGGGAATTGGCTCAACATCGCGGAGATCGAACTCGCCATGACACCCTGCGCCGGGAGATCGAAACCCATGTGAGGGAGCGCAACGCCCAGGCCAAGCCGGTTTTGGCAACTCATTGAGTTCGTCAGGGTGGCCGAGCATACACCCAAACCGAAAATGCCCTGGCTCCACGGAACTTTCGGATCGGCGGTCGAAGGGCGGTGCTGCCATATTTATGGCAGGTGAACATCATCAGGCCGGGGGAGCCTCCATGAAAAATTGGCTCAGATCGTTCTTGCCCCTGGCGTGGCTGGGGATACTCGGCCTCGCCTATCTGGGGCAGACCCGCATAGACGACGATATAGACCGCTTGATATTCGAGGAAAAGGCCGCCGCCCGGCTCGGGGCCGCCGCGCTCGCGAACGACCTCGCCTTCACCGTGCGGCACCTCGCCAGCCTGACCCGCGAAAAGCCGATCCTCGTAACCTTGGATGCGCCGCTGCCCGCCAATTTGGCGCGGATGACCGACGCCTTCACCAGCCTGATCCTGCGCAACCCCGCCTACGACCAGGTCCGCTGGATCGATGAAACCGGCATGGAACGGGTCCGCATCAACGCCGTGGACGGCCATCCCGTGGCGGTGCCGCGGCGGGAATTACAATCCAAAGCGGACCGCTATTACTTCACCGACACCATGCGGCTGAAACCGGGGGAAATCCATCTGTCCCGGCCCGACCTGAACGTGGAGCGCGGACAGATCGAACTTCCCAGGAAACCCATGCTGCGGCTGGCGACGCCGGTGGTGGACAGCGCCGGTCGGCCACGCGGCATCCTGGTCATCAACCTGCTACTGCGACGGCTGCTCGACGACTTCGTCCGCGCCGTCGATCTCGCCGCGCCCCACATGATGCTGCTCACCCAGCAAGGCGCCTGGTTGCGCAGCCCGGATCCCGGCGACGAAGCGGAGTTCATGCGGGACGGCGGTACCACTTTCGGCCAGCGCTTCCCGACGGCCTGGGCGCGGATCGGCAAGGACGAAGCCGGAAGTTTCCTCGCCGACGACGGGCTTTGGGTCTGGCGGAAGACGAATCCCCCCATTCCCGGAGCGGCGGCCAAGGTGATGGCCCAGGAACCGTTCTGGACCGTGGTTTCCCATATCCCCGCCGAAGATATCCGGGCCATCAAGCTGGCGGTCTGGCAACATCTCGCCCCCGCCGCCTTGATGGGGCTGGCGATCCTGGCGACCATCGGCTGGCTTAAGGGGTCGGGGACGGTCCGGCCAGCATCGCCACGGCCCGCGGCGGTCGTTGACGGTGGAGCGTCGCGCAGGTCGTGGGCCCTCTATGCGCTGGCCATCGTATTACCCATCGCCATAGTGCTGTTACGCCAGAGCCTGCCCGCAAGTTTCGGGGACCGGCCCTTCCTGCTGTTGTTCGTGTTCCCGATCACCCTCAGTGCCTTGCTGGGCGGGGTCGGGCCGGGCCTGGTGGCCACCGCCGTCGCCGCGCTGGGTTCGAATTATGCGTTGATCCCGCCCTACGGCAGCGTCCGCATCGCGGCACCCTACGACCTGTTCCAATGGATTTTGCTCATCGCCAACGGGGCGCTGATCAGCGTGTTCAGCGAAGGGCTGCGGCGTGCGCGCCACGAAGCGGAACGGCGGCGGCTACAACAAGCGGAAATGACGGGGCGATTGCAGGAGAGCGAAACGCGCTTCCGCCAACTCGCCGAACACACGCGGGATATCTTCTGGGTGCATGACTGGCCGGCTGGGCGCGTCAGCTATGTCAGCCCGGCCTTCGAGGCCATCACGGGCATCCCCGCCGAGGATTTGTACCGGGATATGCGGGTGTGGCCGAAGGCCATCCATCCCGAGGACCGGGAATGGGCGCAACTCGGGTTCCGGTCGGGCGTGGAAGCCGGTCATTTCAACCTGGAATACCGATTCATCCGGGCCGACGGCGATACCCGTTGGATCGAGGATATGGGCACCTCCCTCCGCGATTCGGAAGGCCGGGTTTACCGCGTGGTCGGCATCGTGCGGGACATCACCGAGCGCAAGCTAGCCGAGGAAGAACTGCGCGGCAGCGAGCTCCGCATGAGGTTGGCCCAGGACGCTGCCCATGCCGGCAGTTGGGAATGGATACTGGAAGGCAACGTCAATCATTGGTCGGAGCCTTTGTGGGCGCTATATGGACTCGACCCCGGCCAATACGCGCCTTCCTACGAGGCTTGGCTGGCGTCGATCCACCCCGACGACCGGGAACAGGCCGAGCAAACCGTCGCCGCCGCCATCGCCCACGGCCATGAAATCGAACTCCAATGGCGGGTGAATATGCCCGAGGGCGAGCCGGAGCGCTGGCTGATGTCGAGGGGGCGGCCCCTCGCGGGAGCGGATGGGAACACCGAGCGCTATATCGGCATCGCCATCGATATCACCGAGCGCAAAGCGGGCGAGGAAGCGCTGCGGCAAAGCGAGCGGCGTTTCCGCGAGTTGTTCGAGCAATCCCCGGTGGCTTACCAATCGCTGGATATCCAGGGCCGTTTCATCGACGTGAATCCGAGGCTCTGCGAATTACTCGGCTATCCGCGCGAAGAACTCCTGGGCAAGGGGTTCGACGAAGTCTGGGTGGAGAACGCCAGGGGAGGCTTTGCCGACGAATTCGCGGAGTTCCAGCGGGAATCGAAGATCGGTAAAGAACTGCGCCTGCTCCGCAAGGACGGCCAGCCCCTCACGGTGATCCTGGAAGGCCGCATCCAGCGCGACCCGCAAGGCCGTTTCGTCCGTACCCATTGCATCCTGACCGACATCAGCGGGCGCAAGCGGATGGAAGATGAATTGGAACGCCACCGCCACCACCTGGAAGAACTGGTCGCCCAGCGCACCCAGCAGCTTGAAACGGCCTACCAATGGCTGGAACAGCGCTCGGCGGAAATCGCCGACCTCTACAACAACGCGCCTTGCGGCTACCACTCCCTCGACGCCGACGGCATGGTCGTCGCCATCAACGACACCGAACTGGCCTGGCTCGGCTACCAGCGCGAGGAAGTCGTGTCGCGGCTGCGCTTCAGCCAGATGCTCACCCCCGACAGCCTGCGGGTCTTCAACGAGAACTTCCCGCGATTCAAGGCATCCGGGCAGGTCAACAACCTGGAATTTGAACTGGTCCGCAAGGATGGCTCCGTGCTGCCGGTTTCATTGAGCGCCACGGCGGTGCGCGACGAAGACGGCCATTATCTCTTCAGCCGCTCGACGCTGTTCGACAACCGCGAACGCAAGGCGCGGGACGCGCAAATCGCGCAGCTGAACGCCGAACTGTCCCGGCGCGCCGAGGACGCCGAAGCCGCCACCCGCGCCAAGAGCGCCTTCCTCGCCAATATGAGCCACGAAATCCGTACGCCGATGAACGCCGTGCTGGGTTTCTGCTACCTCCTGGAACAGCGCCACCTGGAAGACGAGGCGTTGACCTTGATCCGCAAGGTCCACCACGCCGGGCGGTCCTTGCTGTCCCTCATCAACGATATCCTCGACTTCTCCAAGATCGAGGCCGGGCGGCTGGAAATCGAGCAAGCGCCGTTCAGGCTGGCCGAACTGCTGGACGATCTCGCCTCGATCATGGCCGCCGCCGCCCACGACAAGGATTTGGAACTGGTCATCACGCCGCCGGTCGGGGCCGACGCGCTGATCGGCGACCGCCAACGCCTCCAGCAGGTATTGATCAACCTGCTCGGCAACGCGATCAAGTTCACCGCGCGGGGCGAAGTGGAATTGCGCGTCGCCGTGGAATCCGGGGACGAACGGCAGGTCAAGCTGCGCTTCGCGGTGCGCGATACCGGCATCGGCATCTCCCCCGACCAGCAGGCGGTCATTTTCTCGGCCTTCAGCCAGGCCGACGGCAGCATCGGCCGCCGCTTCGGCGGCACCGGCCTGGGGCTGGCCATCAGCCAGCAACTGGTGCGGCTGATGGGCGGCAGCTTGCGGGTCGAGAGCGAAATCGGCCAGGGCAGTGAATTCTGGTTCACGCTGCCCTTGCTCTGCGACCAGCACGTGGCGGGCATACCCGCCCAACTCTCCCGGCTCGAACTGCTGGTCGCCGACGACAGCGCCACCGTCCGCGCGGCCTTGTCCGCCGCCACCAACAGCCTCGGTTGGATAGCCGACATGGCGGATTCCGGCGAGGCCGCCCTGATGCGGGCGCTGGCCCGGGCGGGTGGCGGAAGCTTCTACGACGCGCTGCTGTTCGACTGGAAAATGCCGGGGCTGGATGGACTGGAAGCCGCCAGGACGATCCGGGAAGCGCTCAAGAAAAGGCGGAAGCCCTTCGAGGAACCGCCCATCGTCATCATGGTCACCGCCTATTCGCGCGACGAATTGCTGGGCCAGCCGGGCATGTCCTGGGTGGACCAAGTGCTGAGCAAGCCGGTCACGCCTTCCGCCCTCTACAACGCCGTCGCCGCCGCGCTGAGCCACCGCAGGCAGGGATTTCTCCCGGCAGCCCGGCCCCAGTCCGGCACCGTCCACGGCCTACGCATTCCCGGCGTGCGCGTGCTGGTGGTGGACGACAGCGAAATCAACCAGGAAGTGGCGAAAGGCATCCTCGAAGCCGACGGGGCAATCGTCCATCTGGCCTGCGACGGCCAGGACGCGGTGGAGTGGCTGGAGGTCCAGCCCGACGCGGTCGATATCGTGTTGATGGACGTGCAGATGCCGCGCCTGGACGGCTACGCCGCCACCCGCCGCATCCGCGCGGACGGACGCTGGCAGCACCTGCCCATCGTCGCCCTCACCGCCGGCGCGTTCCAAGCCCTGCGCGACGCCGCCGAGGAATCCGGCATGAACGATTTCATCGCCAAGCCGTTCAACGTCGAGCAGATGATGGAAATTATCCAACGCTGGACCGGATGCCAACCCATGGAACACGATGGGCTTCCCCCCATATCCGTGCCCGTGCCCGTGCCGGAGACCGGCCTCGCCCTGCCCGGTATCGACCTGCCGGGGGCGCTCCGTCAATGGCGTCGGCCCACCACCTACCGGACCTACCTGGACAAATTCGTCGAGAGCTACGCCCAGGCCGGGGAAACCATCGCCGCCGCCTACCGGCAAGGCAACCTTCCGGCCGCGGCGGCGCTGACCCATAAGCTGTGCGGCGTGGCGGGAACCTTGTGGCTGCCCCAGGTCGCCGAATTGGCCCGCGAACTGGAAACCCGGCTGAATCAGGGCGGATCGGCCATCGAGCAGGCCGCCGATCTGCAAGCGGCCATCGCCCAAGTGTGCGCCACCGTCGCCGACTGGAAAGACGCCGATGGCACCCCGTCCATCCCGGAGCCCGGCGCCATCGATGGCGCCGGGGATGGGCTGGTTCCGTTGTTCAAAGGCTTGTTGGAAGCGCTCGACCACAACGACCCCGATGCAGCCGATGCCGGGCTGGCCCGGCTGCGGGGAAAACTGGACGATACTCAATGGGCCGGGTTGGCGGCGCTGCTGGCCGACTTCGATTTCCGTGGGGCGGAAGCCTCGGCCCGAAGGCTGATGCGGACCTTGAACCTCTCGATCACGGAGTGACCCATGTTTTGTGGCCCTTTGCTCATCGTGGACGACGAACCGGCCAATTTGGCGGTCCTGCGCGGGATATTGAAAGACGACTACAGCCTGATGCTGGCCCGCAGCGGGCTGGAAGCCCTGGTACTCGCGGACAAGCATCGCCCCAGCCTGATCCTGCTCGATATCCAGATGCCCGGCATGGATGGCTACACCGTCTGCCGCGCCTTGAAGGCCAATCCGGCGACCGAAGCCATCCCGGTGATCTTCGTCACCACGCTGTCCGAACTGGGCAACGAGGAGGCCGGGTTCGACGCGGGCTGTGTCGATTACCTGATCAAGCCGGTATACGCCGGGATCGTGCGGGCGCGGGTGCGGACCCATTTGTCCCTGGTCAAGTCCACATTGGTGGAGAAAACCTGTAGCGCGGCCTTGGACATGCTGGGCAAAGCCGGCCATTACAACGACAGCGATACCGGAGCGCATATCTGGCGCATGGCGGCTTACGCGCGGCAACTGGCCGAGGCGGTGGGCTGGTCCAAGGCGCGTTGCGATTTGCTGGAGCAGGCCGCGCCCATGCACGATACCGGCAAGATCGGCATCCCCGACGCGGTGCTGCGCAAGCCCGGCAAGCTGGACGCCGGGGAATGGGCCATCATGCGCACCCATAGCCGGATCGGCTATGAAATCCTGACCAGCAGCGATGCGCCGGTGTTCCAACTGGCCGCCGAGATCGCGCTGCGCCATCACGAGCAATGGGACGGCAGCGGCTACCCGGATGGCCTGTCCGGCACGGCCATTCCCGAATCGGCGCGTATCGTCGCCGTGGCCGACGTGTTCGACGCCCTCACCATGAAACGTCCCTACAAGGACGCCTGGCCGGTGGAACAGGCGCTCGAAGCCTTGCGCGAGGGCGCGGGCCGGCATTTCGACCCGCCGTTGGTCGGGGCTTTCGAAGCCTGCCTGCCGCGCATCCTGGAAATCAAGGCGGGTTGGGACCGACGCGAGGCGGAGGAAGGTCAATAAGGATTTGGCCAGAAATAACCCGGAATCAGGTCGTGGCGGCAATAGCCCACGCCATGAATCGCTGGGCGATGGCGGCGGAATGGAACACCACGCCCCCTGGCAGGCACGGGTGATATGCCGGAACCGCCAGGGTTCGATGGGATTGTGCTTCGAGCAATACGGCGGGTAGTGCGCGACGTGGCTTTCCAAGCCCAACCCCCGCCACGCAGCGAAATCGGGAAGTTATTTCCGGTTTTCCCCAAGCAGCGTTGGAAACCCTACACATCCTGTTCCACCAGCCCCCCGCGATAAGCCTCCGCTGGGTTGGATGGGGCGCGCTCTGTGCTAAACCCGACAAACCCGCCAACCCGGAAAAGCCCGCGGACGGCTAGGCCACACCCCCTGAAAACCGCCCTGAAACCAAAAACATAGACCGTCGTCCCGGTCCCCGCCCAACGCCGCCCGGTCCCTGGCACCGAATCTGCTTGTGGCGTGGAATGGAGCGATTGGGGTCGAAGGTGGGTGTCCCCGCCGGTTCGACCAGCCGTCCGGCCCACCGGCCCCGGCAAGGCGTGGCTCCAGATTTCATTAATTTAATCAGTGGGTTACCGGGATGGAATGTTCCTTTAGCGGTCCGACCAGGCCGCCCTTGTCTTGCGGTAAGGCCAAATATCTCGTGGTTTTGCTCCACGGCGCGGGTTCGAGCGCGGACGAAATCATCGACCTGTCGTTGGATTGGGCACCGACGCTTAATAAAGCCGAGTTCCTTGCCCCCGAACTGCCTTGGCCGGGCCGGGATATGGAGGCGGGTCTGGTGGATGGCTTGTGGCGTTACCTGGAAGCGGCCCTCGCCGCCAAGCGCCTCAAGCATGCGCAGCTGGCCGTGGTGGGATTCGCCGAGGCGGCCGGGCTGGCGCTCGCCCTGGGTTTGAGCCAAGCCGAGCCTTTGGGCGCGGTCGTCGCCGTCGGACGGGGGG
Organism: Methylomagnum ishizawai; assembly: GCF_900155475.1. Classification (NCBI taxonomy): domain Bacteria; kingdom Pseudomonadati; phylum Pseudomonadota; class Gammaproteobacteria; order Methylococcales; family Methylococcaceae; genus Methylomagnum; species Methylomagnum ishizawai. The sequence goes on from NZ_FXAM01000002.1 coordinate 23,939, forward strand.
CCAAGCCAAGGCCGGAATCCATCGGCGCGGCCCGGCACCCCGCGCCGCTATTGCTGGTTTCAGGCCATATCGGTCCGGCAGCGCCAGGAACGGATTGGCGAGAAACGGCCAAGGACTTACAAAAGGCCGGGATCGCGGCGGAATACCTGGAGGCGCCGGGGGATTATTTTGGCTTGGACGACCAGGGGTTAGCCCGGATCGCCGATTATCTGCGTGCGCATATCGCCCCATCCCATCCGGCTTAGAGCCTATCCCATTAAGCCATCCGTGTTATCGCGGGGGGTGGCCTAACGGGATGGGCTTTCAACCGCCCATCGCGAGGCTTTAATACAATGATTTGATTCTTGAAATACCATCGGGAGATAACCAAAGTGGCCGATTACAACGTCACCGTCGAAGAATTGCCGAGCGGCAAATGGGCTTGCTTCCTACGCATCGATGGCGTGGAGGAGCCTATCAACCTCGGCAAGGAATTCAAAAACGAGGAACGCGCGGAAAACTGGCTGAATGTCTCGGAGTCGGTCACCGCGATTGAAATGATGCTCAGGAAACACAAGAAACCGGAATAAACCCCGGCTCCGTTCACCCCCATAATCATTTTGATCCCACAACAGCCATGGCCGATTTCATTCAAGCCCATGCGGGCCACGCCGATTGGCGGATAGCCCTGGAACAGTGCTGGAGCCAGATTCGGCAGCAGCTCGAATCCGCCCCGGTGGCCGGTCTTAGCCTGGGCTGGTGTTATTGCACCGACCATTATGCCGCCCAGGCCGGTGCCATCCTGGAAACCCTGGGCCGGTATCTGCCGGGTGTGCATTGGGTGGGTACCCTGGGCATCGGTGTCGCCGCCGGGCCGGTGGAATACATCGACGAACCGGCCATGGTACTGTTGTTGACGAATTTGCCAGCCCACAGCTTCCGGCTGTTTTCGGAATTCCAGCCGTTGGACGCCCAGCCGCCCGGTTTCGAGCCCTTCACCGCCTTGGTCCACGCCCACGGCCCCACCGGGGAATTGGCCGCCGAATTGAAACGGTTGAGCGGCCAGACCTCGACCGGGTACTTGTTCGGCGGTCTGTGTTCGGCCCGCCACCGGGCTTCTCATTTCGCCGATACCGTGTTCAGCGGCGGCCTGTCGGGGGTGGCGTTCGGCCCGGACGTGCGATTGCTGTCGCGTGTGACCCAGGGTTGCCAGCCTATCGGGACGCAGCGCCGGGTCACCCGTGGCGAAGGCAATATCCTGGTCACGCTGGACGGGCAGCGGGCCTTGGATTGCGTGCTGCAAGACCTGGGTTTGCCGGAGACCCTGTCGGACGTGGAGCTGAACCGCGCCCTCGCCACCACCTTGGTCGGCCTGACCGCCACCGGCGAAGATGTTTCCGTGCAGCCGGGCGCTTTCGGCACCAACACCGAGGTCCGCCATATCGTGGGCGTCAGCCGCAAAAGCGGCGTGCTGGTGGTCGCCGAGCAATTGCGGCCCGGTGCCAAGCTGGCTTTTTGCCGGCGCGACACCGAGGCCGCCCAGCTCGACCTGCTCCGCATCCTGGGCGAAATCCGCCGTGATTGCGGAACCTCGGCGCGGATCGACGGGGCGCTTTATATCAGTTGCTCCGGTCGCGGTGGCCCGCATTTCGGCGCACCCCACGCCGAGTTCCGGTTGGTCAACCGCGAGTTGGGTGGGGAGGTGCCCTTGGTCGGTTTTTTCGCCGGCGGTGAAATCGCCCGCAGCCATCTCTATGGCTACACCGGGGTATTGACCGTCTTCACCACGCCATTGTGAGGCGGAGCCAGGACCGGACCGGGGCAAGTCCGGTCTTCCCACCAGCGGACAACCCCTCACAGCCGCTTGATCCGCGCCTCCCGCGCCCACAGCCGTAAGTTGCCGCAAATTTCCAGGAATCCTCCAGCAGGGTCGGGCCGCGCGGGCCGGGTTTCAAGGAATTCTGGTCGTCGGCGACCGGGATGCCCTGCTGGGTGGTGAGAGCGTCGGCGTGTCGGCGCTGGCGGTCTGATGGGTTTCGCCGCCTTAGCCGCAGGCGATGGTTTGATCGAGCAATTGCGCCGAATCGCTAGCTTGGCGGGTGGGTTCCTGTGCCATATCCGATCCTCCTGACCGTTGCTGGGTAGGCATCCATGCGCGTTTCCGCGCCTTGGGGGTATTAACCTCGTGGCGATGACCCGGAAACCCCCGCAAAACTCCCAGTGATAAGCATAACTAGGTTATTTCCGGCGGAGGAATGGCGTGATGGGCACGGCGGTAAAAACCGGAGGCCGGGGCTAGGAATAACTCGGGCTTGGCCTTGACAATCTACCACCACGGCATAAGCACTCATCCCTATGGGCAACCCATGGAGCCGCTTGGATAATACCACCGATAAGCCCATGGATTGGGCATCTGAAACCAAAAATCCGCCATGGATGGACCAGTATGGACGACACTTTGAATTATGCGCTGCAAAGCCAGCGCTGGCATGGCACGGACGCCGCCTATTTCGAGCGCTGGCACCGTTTACACGGGGCTTCCTTGGTCCGCTGGGTTGGTCGGGATAAAACGGCCCATATCCTGGATATAGGCTGTGGCTTCGGCCTGCATATTTATTCCCTGCTCGCGCAGGGATATGTCAATGCCACGGGCGTCGATATCGACGCGGCACAAATCGCCGTGGCCCAATCCCACGGCCTACCCTGCCAAAGAATCACCCCGGAACAGGCCGACGCTTTTTATACCGAGCGGGCCGGCCAGATCAATACCGTATTGATGCTGGATGTATTAGAGCATATCCCCAAATCGGAACAAGTGGGTTTCTTGCGGCGGTTGCATCCTATTTTCAAACCCGGAGGCCGCTTGATCGTGCGGGTACCCAACGCCCTCGGTCCCACCGCGCTCTACCATCGCTATACCGATTTCACCCACCATTGTTGCTTTACCCCGGAAAGCCTGGAATTTGTGCTGGGCAATGCCGGCTTCAAAGCCCAGCGCATGATGCCAGACGCGGATTTAAAACTAGGCAAGGTATGGTACAAACCCTGGTCGTTATTCCGTTATATCCTGGCCGGTACGAGCCGTTTATTCTGGCGAGCCGCCTATGTCGCCGATCTTGGACGGCCCGCGTTTTCTTTACCGTTGACCCGGAATATCGTGGCCGAGGCGCGGCCTGCGCCGCCGAACCCAGGATAGCTCGGACTCGGCCATAGTCGAAGGACGGTACGGATGAAGTTCCCCAATCACCAGCAATTAAAAGATATCGATCTGGTCACAGTCGATGTTTTCGATACCCTCTTGCAACGCAAGCCCATCAGTGAAAATCGCCGCTTGCTGAACGCCGTCCGTAGTCTTTGCCTCCATCCCGATTTGAAGCCTTATGGCCTGGACCCTGGCGTGGTTTTACAACTCCGCATCCAGGCCAAGCGCTATGCTTATCGAACCCTAGCCATCGCCGCCCCGGAGCGGGAAATCACCCTGGATGGTTTATTGGCGGGACCGGCCCGCTTGCTCGGTATGCCAGATGGTGCGGAAACCTTATGGGCGACACTGGAAGTCGACCAGGATGCACAAAGCGTGCGGGTCAACCGCAAACTTTGCGCGGCCCTACGGCAAATCAAAACCTTAGGTAAACGGGTCGTCGCGCTCAGCGATACCTATTATTCAAAACCGCAAATAGCCCGGTTATTAGAAGGCACGGGATGTTTAGGGGTAGTCGATGATATCCATACCAGTGCGGATTTGGGTTTCACCAAGCGGGGTGGACAAGCATTTTTGCGGGTGGCCGAGCGTGAAGGCGTGAGCCTACGGTGTATCATCCATATCGGCGACGATGTTTGGGCCGATGGCGTGCAAGCGGCCAAGCATGGAATCCAGGTATTCGTCACGCCACAACCTAATTATAAAATAGCCTTGCATAAGCTGGATGGAGGATTATTCTCAGCCCAACGCGTTATTAAAAATAAGCTAACAAGCCTATCCGATAGCGCGGGATACAACAATCATCAGCAACCCTTATCGAAGGGGGATATAGGCCAGCAAATACTCGGACCTATTACCGCTGAATATTGCCTATGGCTATGGCTTTATCTCGCCTCGATTCCCCAACCGGAAAACACGGTCGCGCTGTTTTGCGCCAGGGGAGGTTTACGGATGCGCCGGGTTTTTGCAACCGTCTTGGAACGATTGGGCTTGTCCGTGCCGGTGCGGACCGAGGATTTCATGGTGTCCCGCTTGGTCGCGGCCCGGACCGCCTTGGTCCGGGGTTCGCGATACGCCTGCGCTGAACTGGCAAGAGAACATAAACACGCCTCCCTGGCGACGGTGGCGCGGGCTTTATCCAGCGTGCCTTTGGTATTCGGCGAATACTGGAACCGGCCTTTCAGCCCGGAAATATTTTTCGAGTCTCTCGACCGCGATCCTGCGGGAATAGCTTTGCGCCAGGACTTATCGCTGCAAAGCGATTTGTTCGGGCGGCATCTCGACGCCGTGGCGCAAGGTACCGGGCGTTTACTGCTGTGCGATACCGGATTGTTCGCCAGTACCCAGCGCTTATTGGAAGAGGGAATGCCAGAACGGCATTGGGAAAGCGTGTTATTCGCACGGGCCAATTATAAAGGGTTTGCAACCCCGCATTTCGCCCGCGCCACGGGTTTGATGGTGGAGCGGAATTTTTATCATCCCTTGTGGATAAAATCCATCGTCCTGCGCTATTGGCATATCGTGGAAGCGTTATTCGAGCCGGAATTACCCAGCGTCAAATCATTCCATGTGGCTACCGATGGCGGTGTGGTTTCCAATCTGGAATTCAACGGCTGGGAAACCTGCCTGGATGGGGCCGGAGATTCCTGGTTCGCCGGAACCCTGGAGTATCTGGAGGATTTACGGGCGGGCGATATTCCAAAAATCCTTGCCGATTCCGAAGCGGCTTGGCGGCATTTGCGCCGACTCATCCTATTTCCCCGCCGGAGCGATGTCGCCCTCATGGCGGTGGACCACAGGAGCATGGACTTCGGGCGCGATAGCCAGGTCGGCACCTGGCCGGCCAAAACGGTGGCGGGAAGGTTCCGATGGCGGGAACTGCGGGAATCCCTGTGGCGGGAAGGTTATATCGCCCTGGCTTGTCCCAGGTTGAATACCTTGTTCCAAATAGCTTGGGAAAGCGCCTATATCTTGCGGCCGGCCTTGGCGCTGATGTTGAGGCGGCGATAGGCCCGCGGTCAGGTGGGCAGGCGTGGCATCCGGCGCAATCGCATCATATAGAGAGGCATGCGCCTCCGCCGGGCCGGACAAGGCCGTCTTGGCGGCGGAAGCGGGCCTGCCGACATGGGCCCGCCCCGCCCATCGTCGCGATTCCTTCGTAAACTCGTAACCTGATTGCAATATTGCCCCGACATACTCGCCCGTCTTAGGCATGATGCGGACGCAGAGCGATATGAAATTACGGGTTTATTTTGGGGCGCTGGTCCTGTTGGCTTTTCCTGGACTGGCTTTGTCTTGGTGGAACGACGATTGGTCCTCGCGTAAGCAAATCACCTTGGATGCCAGCGTGACCGGCGCGGATATCCGCGACAACGTGGCGGATTTCCCGATCTTGGTCCGGCTCCATACCGGCAATTTCAGCTATTTCGGCGAACTGGCCGAGGGCGGCAAAGACCTCCGCTTCATGGTGGACGACAAGACGCCGCTGAAATTCCATATCGAGAAATTCGACGCCGCCAATGAGATGGCCCTGGTTTGGGTGAAGGTGCCGCGCATCCAAAGCGGTGCCAGTACCGATACCTTCTGGATGTATTACGGCAATGGCTCGGCGGTGGACGGTGGCGACGCGGGCGGCACCTACGATGTGAACCAAGCCCTAGTGTTCCATTTCGACGACAAAAATCCCACGCCCCAGGACGCCACCGCCTACGCCAACCACGCCGCCAAATCGCTGGCCGCGGCGGAACCCGCCGGCTGGATCGGCGCGGCGGCCAAGTTCGCGGCGGCGGGGTCCATCGAAGTCCCGGCTTCCCCGTCGCTCGCCCTCGACCCGGCCAAGGGCTGGACCTTCTCCGCCTGGATCAAGATCGACCAGAGCCAGCCCGAAGCCTATATCTTCCGCGCCGCCGATGGGGCCAACGCCCTGGAACTCCTGCTGCGCGACGCCACCGTGGTGGCCCGCTACGTCCAGGGCGGCAAGACGGTAGAAACCGCGCCCGCCCCGATCCAGCAGCCCGGTCAATGGCGGCATGTGGCCGTGGTGCTGCGTCCCGACAAACTCGAACTCTACGTCGACGGCAACAAAGGCGGCGAATCCCCCGCCACCGCCGTCGCGATGAACCCGACCCTCACCCTGGGCGGCACCGCCACCGGCGGTTTCCTGGCCGGTTTCCTGGACGAGGTGCAAATCTCCAACACCGCCCGCGGCGCGGAATGGATCAAGCTGTCGGCCCGTAGCCAGAGCCTGGATTTCACCATCGCCAATTTCGGCCAGGACGAATCCAAGGGCGGGGCGGGCGGCGATAGCTCGTTCCTGGTCATTGTGCAGAGCGTGACCATCGACGGTTGGGTGGTGATTGGCTTGACCGGGGTCATGTTCGTGGTATCGCTGATCGTCATGGTCATCAAGGCCATCGTCATCTCCAAGGTCAGGAAGGACAACAAGGCGTTCCTGGCCGCATACGAAAAACTCGGCCCCGACGGCGACCCCGGCCAGTTGGACCGCGAGGAGAGCGAGGACGAGAAGGAACTGGCCGAATCCGAATTCCTCGCGGCCATCGCCGGCAAGCACGACCATTTCCAAAGCTCGCCGCTCTACCACCTCTATCACGCCGGGATCGGCGAGGTGAAGAAGCGCATGGGTTCCTCGGCCAAGCCGCTGACCCCGGAAGCCCTCAACGTGATCCGGGTCAAGCTGGATTCCATCGTGGTGCGCGAGAGCCAGCGCCTCAACAGCAAGATGGTCTTGCTGACCATCGCCATCGCGGGCGGGCCGTTCCTGGGACTCTTGGGCACGGTGGTGGGCGTGATGATCACCTTCGCGGTGATCGCGGCGACGGGCGACGTGAATATCAACTCCATCGCGCCCGGTATCGCCGCGGCCTTGTTGGCGACGGTGGCCGGCCTCGCGGTCGCTATCCCCGCCCTGTTCGCCTACAACTACCTGCTGACCCAGATCAAGGATGTCGTCGCCGATATGCGGGTGTTCTCCGATGAATTCCTGGCCATGCTGTCCGAGCGCGTCGCCGACCGCTTCCGGGAGGCCGCATGAAGGTCGAATCGGAAGAGAAGGTCTACGACGACATCAACATCACGCCGATGCTGGACGTGGCCTATGTGCTGCTGTTGATCTTCATCATCATGACCACGGCCACGGTGCAGGGCATCACGGTCAACCTGCCCAAGGCCAGCAGCACGCCGAGCCTGTCCAAACCCAAGACTAAGGCGATTTCCATCACCCCGGACGGGACGATCTACCTCGACACCTATCCGGTGTCGATCCAGGAACTGGAAACCCGGTTGGCGCAATACAAGGCGGCGACGCCGGATTTGCCGGTGGTGTTGAAGGCCGATGCCTCCATCCAGTATGAAAAAGTCATCCAAGTATTGGATGTGGTGACGCGGCTCGAAATCAGCCAACTCGGCCTCGTGACCCAGAAGCTGGTGAAATAAGCCGCCGCGATGGAACAGAAGAACAAGTACCTGAAATACCTACCCACCGCCATCGGGGTGGGTTTGGTGGTGGTGATCGCCATCGTCCTGTATCTGGTACGGGATATTTTCGAGAAACCAATCCAGAGCAAGAAGCAAGTCCAGCAAATCAGTGTGGTGCAGCCTCCCCCGCCACCGCCTCCCCCGCCCGAGCAAAAGCCGCCGGAACCCGAGGTAAAGGAGGAAAAGATCGAGGAACCCGAACCCGAGCCGGAACCCGAGCCGGAACAACCCGAGGCGGAAGCGCCGCCGCCGGGCGAGGAATTAGGTGTGGACGCGGCGGGCGGGGCCGGTTCCGACGCCTTCGGCCTGATGGGCAAGAAGGGCGGGCGCGGGCTGATCGGCGGGGGTGGCGGCAACGCCATCATCTGGTACGGCCAGCATATCGGCAAGGAATTGACCGACGAATTGCACCGCAGCCTCAAGGACAAGGCCCGCAATAGCAGTTATTCGGCGGTGGTCCACCTGTGGATCGGTCCCGATGGTGGCGTCAGCCGGGTGGAGTTGGCGAATTCCAGCGGCACGGCGGAAATCGACCAAGCCTTGAAGGCGGCGCTCAACGGCATCCGCGCGGGCCGGTTCAAGCCGCCGCCCGAGCATATGCCGCAGCCCTTGAAGGTCCGCATCCGGTCCTAGCGCGTTTTCACGTTATTTGTGGGTGGGCACGTATTCCGTGCCCACCGGGATGGCCCGCAAAAGGTGGGCATGAATACATGCCCGCCCTACGACCAAGCGTAAACCCCAACCGAAAATGCTCTAGCGCCGTCCCCGCCGCTGGCTTGGGAACCGGCGTAAACCGGGAACCGCCATCCCGCCAACCCAGTTTTTGCAGATCGAACCCATGAACATCCCCCGCAAGAAACTCCTGGCCCTCGCTTGCTGCGCCCTGTGTTGGAGCGCCACCGCCCCCGCCGAACCCAAGGGCGGTGCCGATCCCGCCTTGACCCAGACCCTGCGCAAGACCCAAGGCATGTTGCGCCAAGTCACCCAGGAAAAGGCCGACCTCGAAGCCAAGGCCGCCGACCTCGACAGCCAGCTCAAGGAAGCGCTCAAGCTGGCCGATGGACTCAAGGCTCGCATCAAGGCGCTGGAACCCCTGGAAGGCCAGGTCAAGCAGCAAAAGGCCAACCTCGACGCGCTACAGGAAGGCAATGCCAACCTGCAACAGCGCATCAGCAGCGACGCCGAACGCCTCCGGGGCGGCGTCGAGCAACAACGCAAGCTCGCCACCGAACTGGAGAAATTCCGCCGCGACAACGCCTTGCTGGTCAATGCCGTGATGGAGCGCACCCATTGGATCGAGGATTGCTCGGCCAAGAACCAAGCTTTGTTGAAGGCCAACCGCGAATGGATCGACCAGGGCGGTGGCAAGAACCTATGGGACGAGATCGTCGCCGCCGAGCCTTTCACCGGCATCGCCGCCGTGAAGCAGGAAAACGCCGCCGAGGCGTTCCGCTACAAGTTGGGCGACCTCGAAGTCACGCCCTGGCGCGAACCCGGCCCCGCCGCGCCCATCGAGCCACAATCCGCCGCCGACGCCGAACCGACGGAGTCCGCGACCGCGCCGAGTTCTCAATAAGGACGAGGTTTCCCCCAACTACGGAGGGTTTTCTATGGGGCATTCCGGTGGGAATGCCCCTTTTTTATGGCCGCGGCCCGGATGGATCATGCCGCCCTATGCCGGGGCACCGATTCCGCCCCACCGTTCAACAACGCCCCGAGGATGGGTTCGGCATGGTTGATCGGCAAGGAGAAATGCCCCTCGCCCGGCCAATCGAACACCTGGGCCCGCGCCAGCGGTTCCGCCAGCATCCGGCTATGGCAAGGCGGCACGGTGATATCGTCCGTGCCATGCCACAAGGCCACCGGCAGCTTGATTTCCGTGGGGTCGAAACCCCAATCGTGGGAATACAGCATGAAATCCAGCAGCGCCCCGTGCATTCCGGGCCGCAAGCCCTCGCCGATGGAAGCGCAAAGATCGGCCCGGATATCCGGGCGGGACAGGATGGCGCGGTCGGCCTCCCGCATGGCGGTGGTCAAGAGGGCCAGGGCCACGTTGGGATTGGCCCGCATCAACGGACCCAGGACCAAGCCATAAACCCCCCGCATCAGCCAGGGTGCCCGGCGGGCGCTGACGAAACCGAAACGGGCCGGGAAGTGCATGGGCTGGACCGCCGCGAGGGTGTGGACCGGACCCAGCCCGCCGACGAGGGTGGCGGCGGTGATCCGTTCCGGCAGGGCGTGGAGCAAGGCCAGCGCGTAGGGCGCGCCGCCGGACACGGCCAGCAGCAAAAACTGGCCGAAACCCAGGGCGTCGGCCAGTTCCACCACATCGGCGGACCAATCGACGATGCGCCGCCCCGGCTGGAAATCCGACAGGCCATAGCCGGGCCGGTCCGGGGCGACGATCCTGGCCCCCAGCTTGGCGGCGGCCCGGTCCACCAACATCGCCTCCAGCCGGGAGGCGGGGAAGCCATGGCAATACATCACCGGACGCCCTTGCGGGTCGCCCACCTCGGCGTAGCCGAGCTTACGTCCATCCCTGAGCTTGATTGTCCGATGCAAACGGGATTCTGCGCTCATTACCGACCTGCCTCCTAAGGATTGGGAACGCCACGGCCAGAACCTGGCCGCATGACGGCAGGAGGATATCGTGTTATCGGACCGGCGCAAAGCGTACCCGGTGCCAGGATGGGTGTCGCTACCGCGAAATCCAACCGTGTTAGCCTATCGACTTTTCATCGGGACAGCGGGAGCTGATTTGGAATCGAACACCGTCCATGGCGGGGCCGGGGCTTTCGACCCCCGCCATTTCACACTGGGCCGTCCGGTCCTGCGCGGCCTGCCGGAATTACGCGAACTTTTGATCCTCGCCGACCACGCGCTGCGGATTCCCGCGGCCCAGGCCAGGGTCGAGGAATTGGCCCGGCTCGAACATGGGGGCGAATCCTTCCCGCTGCTCGCTTTCCGCTTCGGGCCCGACGACCCGGGCTTGCCGGTGTTCGCCTTGTTCGGCGGCGTGCATGGCTTGGAGCGCATCGGCACCCAGGTGGTCCTGGCCTATCTGCGCACCCTGCTGGAAATGGCCCGCTGGGACCGCGCCACCCAGGATATGCTGGCCACGACCCGGCTGGTCATGGTGCCCTTGCTGAATCCGGTGGGCATGTATCTCCGGTTCCGCGCCAACGGCAACCGGGTGGACTTGATGCGGAACGCCCCGGTCGAGGCCGAGGGCTTGGCGGCTTGGCATTGGTTCGGCGGCCAGCGCCTAACCCCCCGGCTGCCCTGGTACCGGGGCGCGGCGGACGCGCCCATGGAAACCGAGGCGCGGGCGCTGTGCGACTTCGTCCGCCGCGAAATCTTCCCGGCCCGCACGGCCCTGAGCATCGATGTGCATTCGGGTTACGGCAAGGTGGACCGGCTGTGGTTCCCCTACGCCAAGACCCGCGCCGCCTTTCCCGGCCTGCCCGAGGCCGTGGCTTTGAAACACCTGCTCGACCGCTCACATCCCAACCATGTCTACCATGTCGAGCCGCAGTCGCTGCACTATCTGGCCCATGGCGACCTGTGGGATTACCTCTACGACGGCTACCGCGCCATCCAACCCGATGGGCATTACCTGCCGTTCACGCTGGAACTGGGTTCCTGGCTGTGGGTGAAGAAGAACTGGGTCCAGGCGTTCTCGGCACTGGGCGTGTTCAATCCCCGGCTACCGCACCGGGTGCGGCGGACCTTGCGGCGGCATTTGTTCCTGTTCGATTTGTTCCACCGCGCCACCCGCTCGCCGGAGCCTTGGGCCGGGTTGGAACCCGCCGAACGCGGGCGGTTGGAGGCGCAAGGGCTGCGCCTTTGGTATGGGGGCGGGGAACGGGAGCGCCCGGCCCGCTAGGCCGGTCGATGACGGCGGGTACGGTGCCCGCAGAAGGAAAACGGCAAAGGCCGGTTTCCAATCCCGGCCTTCGGCGGCTTCCCGCGGGGGGACGGTGGTGTCCACCCCGCGGGAAGCGTCTTTGGCTTATTTGACGCCCAAGGTCGCCTGTATCAGCGAGAAGAACACATCGGTGTTATCGATGGTACCGCCGAGCAGACTGGCCCCCCGGCCATAAGCCGACAGCGGAATGTCGCCGCCGGTATGGACGGCCTGGTCGCCCGGCACCTGGCCGGTCACGAAGAAGCCGTCGGCCTGCTGGATGGGACGGGTTCCGCCCAGGCCGCCATCGGCGACGTTGTTGCGCGGATAACCGGACAGCGGCAGGACGCCATTGCCCGGCTGCTGGCTGTCGTTGGTCGGTTGCGGACGGGTGCGGTAGTCCTCGTAGCGGTCGCCGTTGGCACCGTAACCCACCAACAGGCGGTAGTCCACGTCGGTGGTGGTCGGGTAGCCGTCGGCGGCGATGGTGTACTTAGGGAACTTGGCGCTGTCGTAGGTGCCGACGGTGCCGTCGCGCAGGGCCGGGGTGCCCAGGGCGGTGCTGCCGCCCGCGGCGATGGCGGTTTGCAGGTCGGTGTCGGTCTTGGTGGAAGCGCCGATGATGACCGCGCCCGAGCATTCGTGGTCGGCGGTGACGATCACCAGGGTATCGGGATGGGTGGCAGCGTATTGCTTGGCCACGCCCACGGCACGGTCGAACTCGATGGCTTCCAATATCCAGCGCGAGCTATCCATCTGGTGGGCCTGCTTGTCGATGGAAGCGGCTTCCACCATCAGCACGAAGCCATCGGGGCTGTTGGCGTCCAGCACATCCAACGCCTTCTGGGCCATCTCGTCCAGCATGGGCTGGTCGGGGAAACCATAGTCGTTGACCACGGTGGAGGTGCCGCGCTGACCGCCGATCTTGTCCAGGGCGATGTTCATGTTGGACAGGGAGAACAGGCCCAGCAGCTTGGACGGGGTGCCGGCCGCGGCGAGGGCGGTCCGGTCCGGGACGTAGGTCCAACCGGCGGCGGTGAAATCGCCGATCAGGTTGCGCGCCGGGTCGAGCGCCCCTGGGGCGGCCCCCCAACCCGTGACGATATCGGCGGGCAGGACGTAGTCGGTACCGGTGGTGCGTGCCGAGCCGTTGAAGGCGGCCCCGGCGTTGGAGGTCATGGCGCTCGGGTTGGGCAGGAACCACTTGCGACCGCCACCCATCAGCACGGCCAGGTGGGTCTTGTCGGCATCGTCCAGGTATTGATCGACGATGCCGGTGCCCGCGCCACGGTTGGCGGTGTGGACCGCGTTGGCGGCCGGGGTGGCGTCGAACACGTCGGCGGTGGTGACGATGCCCAGTTTCTTATTCTGGGTGCGGGCCAGGAATTCCGACAGGTATTCGACCCTGGGATTATCAAACGCGGCCTTGGTGTCGTCGGGCCAGACGCCTTCCTGGTTGTTCTGGGCCTTGTTGCCGGTCACATAGTTCTGCATGCCGGGGGCCGAGTCGGTGATGATGGAGTTCAGCGAAGCCGTCATGATCATAGCGGTGTTCGGGAAGGTGTCCATGTTCAGCTTCTGGTTGACCTTGCCCTGGGCATAGCCGTTCAGCACGATGCGGGCGGCGGTGCGGTGGCTGGCCCCCATGCCGTCGCCCAGCATGATGATGATGTTCTTGGCCTTGTTGTGCCCCATGGCCTTGAGCTTGACCACCTCGAACTCGCCGTCGGCGCTGGTGGTCTTGCCGTCGCTCTGGGTGGCGACGGCGGTCAGGGTGTGTACGCCTTCAGGACCGGACGGTTGGGCGCGTAGCGAGGCGGCGATGGCGTTCGGCACCGGGGGGCTGGCGGTGGTCAGCACATCGGCGGCGACCATGCTCTTGCGGCCGACGCTGGCGGGAACGATCCGCGCCACGCGGTTGCCATCGATCAGAAATTCCACCTGGGTGATGGTTTGGCCCGCGTCGGGGACGACGGTGGCCTGGATGTCGAAGCGCTGGCCATGGACGAAACGCGAGATCATCGGGCCATGGCTCGCGCCATGGGTCGCGAACCATTGGCTGGGTGGGGTCAGGCGGGTGATGCTCAAGGCATCGGCAGCCTGGGCCCCCAACAACAGGGCCGCGCTCACGGCCAGGGTCATCGAGCTTTTACGGAATTTCATGGTTCTTGGTCTCCGAACATCTATATGTTATGGATTATCAACCCTAGGACTTGATTCAAAAAAATGACATTTGGGTACACCACCGATCATTGCCGCGCCGCCGCGCTAGGAGGCGTCAACTCATCGATAAACAACCGGGTATACGAGACCCGTCCATTGGTTTCCTCCTTGGCACCCAACTCCAAACGCCCGACCAATTCCCACAGCCCTGGGCGGAAAGACAGAACTTTGTCGGCATAATCCGCCGGCAGATGTACGAACAGGGTCGAGCCGGGCAGATCGTCGGAAGGGCCATCCTCTTTCTCGGGGATATTCACGGCGACCGGTGCCAGCATGAATAAACCGGGGGTGGGTTCCTCCTCGTGGACCATGTAACCGGCGATACGCACCCGTTTATGTTCCAGGGCCAGGAGTTTCCCCGAAGGCTCCAGCCCTTGCGGCCCGACCGGCATCTTGTAGAAATCCTGGAATTTGAGCTCGGCGGTGGGCGCGGACGCCTGGGCCGGAGGAGGCGGGCTTCGATGGGCGCAGCCACTGAACAGGGATAACGCGCACAAAGCCGGGACGAGGGCGGTGGGATAGGGAATTTTCGATAGCTTCATAAAGACTGGCCGTGACTGTGGGGCATGGCTCGCGCCCGCCGGGATCGAGGCGGCGCTATTGGACAGCAAAGGCTTTACAAAGCTGTGAAGCTGGGATGTAGGTTGCGTGAATGACCGATAAAAGCGGGACAGCCCGGCGGGACCGGAGCCCCGCCGGGTTGTAGGCGCAAACCCGGCACCGGGGGTGCCGGGAAATCCGGCTTATTTGACGTAGGCGGCGACCGGGCGGGCCGGTTCGACTTCCCACAGGGTGTTGTCGCCGTGCTGCTGGGTCCAGAAGAAGCGCCAGCCCTGACGGAACGGCATCGGCGGCTTCACGCCCAGGATGCCATCGACATCCGGGTCGCCGTCGGAGACATGGATGCCGGTGATTTCGTTGTCGCCTTCGTTCTGGAAGGCGGCGAAGGCCGCGATGCCCTGGGACTTGCCATCGTTGGCGGCGGAATCCAGGGTGGCGGAAGCGTCGCGACCCTCGGCGATGACGCGGACGGGATCGGCACCCGTGCCGTAATCGACCATGGTATCGAACACATAGGCCGAATCCAGGGCGTTGCGCTGGACGTGTAGGGCATCGCCCGCGTCCTCTACGGCGACGACCTGGGTTTTGGTCAGGAAAGTGATGTTATCCAAGCCGGTGTGGGCCGCGTTGCCGCGGTAGAACAGTTTCAATCGGCCGGTGTTGGCGGAGGGGCCATCCGGCTGCGACAGCACGAACAGGCCACCGAAACCGCCGTAGTTCTCGCCGGCTTCCGTCAATTGATTGGTGTCGCCGGTCTCGGTGAAATAGAAGTGCTTGAAGCCGGTGCCGGGCTGGAACACGCCGTTTTCCGGGCGTTTGAACGGGGTGGCCCCGGCCAGTTTCGCGGCGGCGTTGGCATTGAACGGCGCGGTGCCGTCAGTGGCGGTGTTGTGGACCGTGACCCACTGGGTCTTGAACATCTTGCCATAGGTATGCAGGGCCAGCATGTCGTCGGACAGGATATCCTGGTCCTTCTGGCCGGGGTGGAAGACCACCGGATGGCCCGCGTTGACGACCTGTAGGGCTTGCAGCACGCCGCCCGCCTTGAGGTTGGTCTTGTCGGTCGGGACGAAGCGGAAGACGAAACTGTTGGGCTGCTTGGCGTGGGGGTTGGCGGTACCGGAGGAGCCGCCGGCGTCCTCGACGATCCAGAGGTTGCCATCGCTGTCGGCCTGGATGCCTTCGTAGCCGCCCTGGCCCAGGATGCCGGTCAAGCCTTCGGCGGTGGAAGTGCCGGTGTAGTCGGCGTCGGCCTGCCACACGCCGCCGCCCAGGCTGCCTTCGGCGGTGAATAGCAACTTGCCGGAGAAGGGATACCAAGTGGAGCCGTCGAAGGTCGGCAAGGGCAGGCCATTCACGTCCTGGTCGGCCAACAGGGTGATGCGGTGGGCCGGATCGGCGTCCAGGTTGACGCGGGTGATATAGCCGGCGGTGCCGGTTTCATGGCCTTGGAAGATGAAATGGGTGCCGTAGTCGTAGTGGGCATCGGCCCCGTGCTGGCCGGTCAGTACCAGGTAGGTGTTCTTATCCGGCTCGGTCTTGCTGGCTTCGGTGCCGGGAGCGGCGGCCAGCGGGATCAGCGGGCCATTGTCGTTGTAGCCGTAGAGCTTGGTCAGCGCCGAGCCGTTTTCGAGGGCCATGGCACCGGTGGCGGCGATATGCTGGGCCAATTCCTTGGACAGCGCGTTGGGCTGGACCATGCCGGGGACTTTCGGATTGGCGGAAGCCACGGCAGTCAGGGCGTAGGGGGCGGCTTGCGCGGCGGCACCCATGGCCAGCATCAAGGCGGCGGAAAGGGCGTGCATCGGGTATTTCATACTTCACCTTTGGTTTGATATCCGGTTAGATTCGATGGAAAACCCGGTTAGGCACGGGTCGCCCCTCGAATATCAGGAAATATAAAAAACCCAGATGACAGCGGAACAACCAGGATATGACGCCGTATTTAAATAATGATGACAAGGGGATTAAATGGTTTATTTGAACTAGAACATACTGGTTTAATTGCACCTATCATGGTGGAATTCAACCGACATAAGGCCGTTCCCGCAGCCATTTCACGGCGATCCATTTTTCCCCCGCCAATACTGGCGCTCCCCCATGCAGGCTGGCTGGATCGGGACGGCCTCCTGTATCGCAATTGCGGAAATAAACGGCCTGGCCCGTTTGGGGGATGGCCCGGAAATCACCGGCGTTGGGAAACAAGGTTTCACCACCCGCCTCCACCGCATTCAAATAGATTATCAAGGTGGCGACGCGCTGCCCGCCCCGCGCCAAATGGGCGGCGCTACCGGGATCGGACTCCGGGAAATAATCGTAATGCGGGCGATATTCGCCACCCAAGCCATAATGCAGTATTTGGACGCCCTCGCCATGGTTCTGGGGAATCCCGGTGAATTCGGCGATGCGGCGGTCCAGAACGGCGACCAGGGCATTTTCCGCGACCTGGAAATAGGTGCCAGAGCTGGACCGCCCCGCCACCACGTCCTCGCCCCCGGTGACGGGATCGACCACGGTGGAACGGGCCAGCTTGGCGGCGGAGAGCGCGATGAGTTCGGCGCATTCCTCGGGATCGAGGAAACCGCCGAGGAGCAGGAGTTGGGGCCGTTCCATGCGGGCCAAGACCCGCACGCTCCTATCGGATAGCCGGGCTTGGTTGGCCTGAACGCCGGAATGGACCGGGGCGGGCGGTGGTGGGGCGGGTCCGTCCGCCTGGGGCCGCCGCCCCAATTCGGCGACGACGCGGGCGGACAACCTGGATTCGAAGCCATTGGCGACCAGGATGGCGGTCAATTCCGCCGCCGCGCAGCCCCGCGCCAGGTTGGTGGCGATCCAATCCAACCACGGGTCGGGAATCCCTTTCAACGAAATCGATGGCAATTCCACGCTTATTTGTCCCATGAGAGCGTTTTCATTCCCCATGCAAGGCGGGTCCAAGCGAATCATCGCCTTGCGTCGTACCGGGGTACACGCTTCAGTGTGTACCGGAACCCTACCCAGGGCAATCGCGCCATGTTGCAAGGTTCCCGAAAATCAATTCTACGCCGTGGAATAGTGGCAGGATCACAAGATCATTGCTTCCGCACGGCGGCCCGGTGGCGAATCTTCAGCCACTCCCTGAAACCCATGACATGGGGTGATTCGTTATCGGGCAGGAAGTCCCCCCGGTAGAGGGCCAGCCAGCGGTCGTTGCCGCCGGGCGCGGTCAGTCCCCGGATGAATGTCCAACAATCCACCCAGCAGTGCCGCTGGTCGAGCCACAGTTGTCCGCCCCGTTGGATCAGCACCTCCCCGCCCAACCATTCCCGCAACCGTTTGAGGGTGACATGGTAGGCATTGAGCGCCTTATCGCCGTCCGTGTCGGGCCATAGCAGTTCCGCCAAGCGCTCGGCGGGAACGGCCCGTCCCCCGTGGCAGATTAGGGCGATCAGGAGTTCCATGGGCTTGGTTCTCAGTTTGGCGGCCAGGTCCACGGGCCGATTGTCGAGCCATATGGCCAACCCGCCCAGGGTGCGGACCTTCACCGCCCAAGGCCATGCCTCCAACCAACCGCGGTCTTCCGGGCAGGCCAAGCCGCGCTGGCGGATCATGGCGGTCACATAGCCGGTTTCCAAGTCCTGTTCCAACGCGGTGGCATAGAGTTTCGCCATGGTGGGCGGATGCCACCAGGCGTGGTTGCGGAATTGGCGGGTCCGGCCTGTCGCGAGGGCATGGGCCAGGGCGGCCAGGCAACCCGGTTCGTCCCCCTCGCCCAGGGCGAATTCCGCCTCGGCCAGGGCGGCCCGGTAATCCAGGAGTTCAGCGCCCATGGCCCGGCCTGCCGCCGCCGCTTCCCGCACCAGGAGTTTGCCCTCCGTCCGTTGCCCGGCGTGGAATGCGACCCGGCCATGGTCCAAGCCGAAGATGGCTGCGGGGAATGGATAGCCCGCCCCTCGGCACAGGGCGAGGCCCGCTTCCACATGGGGCAGCGCCGTAGCTGCGTCGCCCTGGCAGTCGTAGCGCCAAGCCATGAAGTAGTGGTAGACAGCCCGTTCCATTCCCCGCGCCGTCGGCAGCCGGGCCGCCATCCTCGCCAGGAATCCATCGGCCTGTTCCATCTGGCCGGAGGACAGCAGGGCGAACAACGCCTGGCTACACAGGAGTTGGTCCCAGGCATGCACGCCGCTGGTTTCCGCGAGGGCCAGGGTTTCCCGCACCCACCCCAGGCAAGCCTCGTTTTCACCGCGCATGGCCAGCAGGCCGGAGGCCATCGTGCCCCAGGCGATGCGGATGAACGGCGGTGCCGCCCGCTCCGGCCCGAGCAAGGGCCGCAGGGAGTCGAGCAACGCCGTGGCCCGGTCCAGATGGCCCAGCCACCATGCCTCATAAATCAGCAGGAAGCCCCCCAGTTCGATCCGCAAAGCCGTGTCCCCGCCATGCAAGGCGATGTCCCAGGCCCGGTTGCGCCAAGGGTCGATCAAGGCCGGTTCCGGTCGCCGCCGCATCAAGGCCAGGAACATGCGGGATGCGAACCGATCCCCGATGGCGCGGTCCGGCGCGGGGTGATCGGCGGACAGGGACTCCGCCTCCCCGATCCAATGATCCAGGGGCGCGAACTGGCCATCGGCGAAAATGAAGGTATCGACGATGGCGCACCACGCCAGGTAACGGCCCTTGGATTCGCCAGCCCGGACGAAGCCCGCATAAGCTTCCTCCAACAGGGGCCGCGCCTCGTCGGGCGCGTAGGGCAAGCGGCACAAACCCAGCCAATACCCCAGCCAGGGCGTGGCGCCACCCCCCAGCGCCAAGCGGTCCATGATCCAAGCCGCGAGAACCCTGTCCCGGCCCTGCACCAGGCATTCAGCCGCCTGGTCGAGAATCAAGGCTTCCAAGCGGTCCGCATCACGGGTCAGGACCAGGAGCCGGGCGGCTTCCTCGAATTCCCCCATTTCAAGCAATAACCGGGCGGCTTGCCGCCGCAAACGGAGCAGTTCGTCTTGGCCCATCGCCTCCCCGAGCGCCGCCAGCAGGAACTCCCGGAACAACCCATGGTATTGGTGGAGCCCGTCGGACAACTGGTGGACGAAGCCGTTGCGGGCTGCCAGGGCGGCGAACTCCCGGGCCGGATCGGGATGGCCGGTCAGGTGGGCGATGGCCGCCAATTCCATCCGCGGCAGCAAGGCGCTTTTCAATAAGAAGTCCCGCCGGGCAGGTTCGGCGGTGGCGAGGATTTCCGCCGCGAAATAATTGAACAAGGTCTCGGCCCCTTGCCGGTCGAGCGGGCCGCCGCAAGCGGGGGGCTCCGCCCGGTCCAGCAGCAGGACGGTGCCGGCGGCCCAACCTTCGGCGCGGGCGTGCAGTCGTTGGGTTGAGGCTTCGTCCAGGTCGTGGCCCGCGATCCGGGCCAGGGCCGCCGTTTCGGCCAGGTCCAGGCGTAGAGCGTCCCAGCCGAGGCATGCCATGGCCCGATGGACCCGCAGGCGGGCCATGGCGGCGGGCGGCGCGGCGCGGCTCAACACCAGCACCACTCCGCCCGGCGGGATTTCCTCAAGGCCCAGCCGCAGCAATTCATGCAGCGGGCTGTCGGCAAGGAGCGCCTCGTAATTGTCGAACACCACGATGAAAGGCGCGGGCAGCCGGGCGTACAGTTCCCGGAAGAAGTTGCGGGCGAAGGCAGCCTTGCCCTGGGCATATTCCGGGCCCAATTTGGGCAGGCCGGGGGTGCCGGGCACCGAGTGCCGGACCGCCAAGCCCAGGTAGTGGAAGAACGTGGCCGGATCGCTGTCCCCCGCGTCGATTTGGAACCATAACCCGGTTCCGCCCCGCGCTTCCATATAGCCCGCCGCCAGCACCGATTTACCCGCCCCGGGCGGAGCGTCGATCCATAGGGTGGAACACCCGGCGCGGGCGTGGTCCAGGGCGGTGAACAGCCGCTGGCGGGGATGGGCGTGGCGCAGGCGCGGAGGCATGAATTTGGCGGGGGCCGGGGGATGAGGCATGGCGCGGGAACGGATGTAAGGGGAACGAAACGCCGTGTTTGGCCCGATGGGTGGGCGCGGCCAGCCCCGCAAGGATACGGAATTCCCCATGTAAGAGGAATGTCAGAAGTGGCCACGCATGATCTCCGCCGACGCTCCCCATCCCAAAGAGGCTGAATCAATGAAGCTCATCACCCGGAAATTACTGCTGTTGTCCCTGCTCCAAGCCGCCGGGCAAGCCGAGGCTTTTTACATTGACAATGGCCACATCCACGACAACGCTGGCCGGTCCGTGCAGTTGCGCGGGGTGAACTGGTTCGGCTTCGAAACCGGCGACCATGTGGCCCACGGCCTATGGGCGAGGAATTGGAAGGCCATGATCGCGCAGATGAAATCCGTGGGCTTCAACGCCGTGCGGGTGCCGGTCTGCCCGGCCACCCTGGCGGGCACGACGGTGGGCAGCATCAACACGGCCCTCAATCCCGACCTCGCCGGTAAGAACTCCCTGCAAATCCTCGACGCCGTGCTGGGCGAGTTCGACCGCCAGGGCTTCTACATCCTGCTTGACCATCACCGTCTGGACTGCGACGGCGGGATTTCCGAACTGTGGTACGACGGGAGCTATTCGGAACAGCGCTGGATCGGCGATTTGAGCTTCATGGCCGCGCGCTACAAGGGCTTGTCGCATTTCCTCGGCATCGACCTGAAGAACGAGCCCCATGGTGCCGCCACCTGGGGCGTCGGCGATCCCCTCACCGACTGGAACAAGGCGGCGGAGCGGGCCGCTACGGCGGTGTTGGGCGTGGCTCCCGATGCTTTGGTGTTCGTCGAGGGCATCGAGAAAAATCCGTCGTGCAGCGGTTCGGTCAACCATTGGTGGGGCGGCAACCTGGAGCCCTTGGCCTGCCATCCGCTGGCGATTCCAGCCGAGCGTTTGGTGCTGTCGCCCCATGTCTATGGGCCGGATGTCTATAACCAGCCCTATTTCGGTGCCGCCAATTTCCCCGGCAACCTGCCCGCCATTTGGGAGGCGCATTTTGGCCGCTTCCGGGATGCGGGCTACGCTATCGCCATCGGTGAAACCGGCGGGCGCTACGGCCATGGTGGCAGCGCCCAGGATAAGCCGTTCCAAGACGCCCTGATCGACTATCTGGGCGGCAAAGGAATCACCGACCTGTTCTATTGGTCTTGGAACCCCAACAGCGGGGATACCGGCGGCATCCTCCAGAACGATTGGAAGACGGTCTGGCAGGACAAGCTCGATCTTTTGAACCGGCTGTGGCGGGGTACCTCCCAACCACCCGCCTGTGCCGACGGGCTCGACAACGACGCCGACGGGAAGATCGATTATCCCGCCGATCCGGGCTGTTCGGCAGCCAGCGATTACAGCGAGGCCGACCCGCCGCCCGCGCCCGCCGCCTGCGCGGATGGCCTGGACAACGACGGCGACGGGCGGGTGGATTATCCCAACGATCCGGGTTGCGCCTCGGCCGCGGATACCGATGAAACCAACCCGGTCCAACCGCCGCCCCTGGTGCAAAAGCTGCCCGCCAAGGTGACGATCACCACCGATTGGGGCAGGGGTTATTGCGCCGACGTGGCGGTGGTCAATACCACCGCCAATGCCGTGCGATGGAAAACCCGCTTCAGGGTCCAGGGCACCATCAACAATCTATGGAACGCGGCCTACACCCAGTCCGGCTCCATCCTGACGGCCCGGGGCTTGGACTGGAACCGCACCGTGCCCGTCGGAGGCTCGGTGCGGTTCGGGTTCTGCGCGGTACGCTGAGCCGCGTGGCCGCGAGGCGGCCATCCATGCGGTCGCCCGGATGGTCTTGGTCACTTGGGCAGAATCGTGCCATGCTGTGGCACCGCTGACCGAACAACAGCCAGGACACCGCCCACTGCCGCGGATCTGTCCCGTTTCTGCTGGCATTCCATTCCCGTCTCCCACCCAAGCGGGGTCCGCTTCAACCGGCGTTTCGATTTGAAGGCCATCCTGAAAGCCACCTTGGACGCCGCCGTGGCAACCGCTCCACGTACCGAGCGGTGGTTACGCCTGGCTGAAGCACGACGCTAATCAGGTTTGACATTGCGAGCACGGATCAAACGGCTGGCCAGAAAGACCATTTGCTTCTCCAAGCTAGAAACGATGCACGATATCGTAATTGGCCTTTTCATCAACAGATATGAGTTTGGATTTTTGGTTTAAACATCCAGGTTCAGAACACTACCCGATTTTCGGGGGGGCGTGCTCCTTACGGCCAAAGGCTGCATAGCGGCTTGGTCCTCGGGGATGCGCATGGCATCGACTAGGCCATCCAAATTTTCCGTCAACGCTTTTAAGGCGGGTTCCGACAACTCGAACAAGGCGTGCTGCAATAAACCCCGCTTGGGGTCCGGCGCTTCATCGACAAGGGTTTGCCCTGTTTCGGTCAGATAAAGCCGGACCACCCTTTGATCCGAAGGGGTCCGCTCCCGCCGGATTAAGCTTTTCTTTTCCAGCCTAGGCAATAGGTTGCTCACCGTGGATGGGTGGATCGCCATCACCCGTGCGAGTTCGGAGACATTGAGTCCCGGATTCCTGGATATTTCAAACATCACCCAGAGTTGGGCACAGGTGACTCCGGTGCAAGATTCCACCCACTGGGTGTGCTGCTGAACCGCGCGAAAAATCATACGGAAGCGCTTCAAGGCTTCATGCGGCCATAAGACCGGCTCCTCCTGTCCAGACAGGCCGGCCTGTTTTCCGTTGTCAATATCCAAAGTTACTCCCCTCTTCCAGCGTTCGCAAAAAGCCCACCATGTTCCCATCCTCCCGGTTGCTCGGGAATCTTCAAGCTTCCGGTCCTTGATGGGTTGATTTAAACCGCCCCACCATGGATTCCAAGGTGCTTTTGTTCACCAAGACGCGGGGAATTATCCGGTGGAAGTTTGGCGGATGCCAGGAATTTGAGGGGCTTTGGCTTTTTGGCATGTTCCTTGGTAAACAATTTGACCAAATTAATTTTGTACAAATATTGTTGAGGCACACTCCATGATGAAGCTCATCCGCAATCCCAGGATGCCGGCAGCGCTACCTCCCCTGCGGAGTAGGCTTAAAGTCGGCGCTTGGCTCATGCTCGCAGGATTGTGGGGTGCGCATGCGCCGGCTGGCTTGGCCGCGACCAACAACATGGCCGGAAACTGGGACTCGGTCACGCTTTCCGGTCATTTCGGGGCGCTGTCCCCGCGACTGAAGGATTTCCGCTGGCAGTTCCTGGAGCAAACCCGGTTGCGGGATGACAGCCCGGAGGGATTCCGGTTCTCGGAGAATCTATTGTTCTCCCAACTCGGCTACGCCATCAATGACCATGCCAGCGTTTGGCTGGGATACGTCCATGACTGGATTCATCCCCTCGATAAGCTGGCCTTCCAGGAAAGCAGGCCCTACGAGGATTTCCTTTGGATCTCCGCGTTCGGAGACCTCAAGCTCACCAGCCGCAGCCGGCTTGAACAACGGATCAA
Source organism: Methylomagnum ishizawai (assembly GCF_900155475.1). Classification (NCBI taxonomy): domain Bacteria; kingdom Pseudomonadati; phylum Pseudomonadota; class Gammaproteobacteria; order Methylococcales; family Methylococcaceae; genus Methylomagnum; species Methylomagnum ishizawai. Next base: position 47,769 of record NZ_FXAM01000002.1, read on the forward strand.
CCAGACGACCGGCAACCTGGGCGTGCGGGCGCGCCAGATGTTGCAACTCAACTATCCCCTTCGGTTCATCCATGACGACCTCGGCGTCTACGTCGGCGACGAGGTTTTGGGCTATCTGAACACCAACCACTTCGGTCCCACCGGATTCAGCGAGAACCGCGCTTTCGCGGGCCTGGGCTTCCAGTTCACCCAGCGGATGGGTGCCGACCTGGGCTATCTGGGCCAATACGTGGTCAATAGGCCCGGCAACGACCTCTTCACCCACAATGTCCAATTCAACCTGCGTTTCACCTTTTGAGGGGATCGCAACCTACCCAGGAACCTGGACGTTAGAGCCTGGCACCCATCTTGGCACAGATGTTTTGACAAATTATGTTTGATCAAAGTATTTTTGTCCAAAACTTGTTTGAGCCTACATGGGTGAAAACTGGCCATGCGAAATCTCGACGAAGTTGCCGCCGACGCAGGATCGGCCTGCGAAAGACCGGGTTCGGAGGCTATTCCCCGTTGGCATGGGCTGACGGGGCAGTCGCCTTGCGACGGATGCGAAACCCGGATGTTGCGCGACCGGGCAGACTTGCCGCGATTTCTTGGCTCGCCGCCGTATTCCGCATTCCGTTGTACACGGTGGACATTGCGGATCGGAATTGGCTTGAACAGCTCCGTCGATTCTTCAAAGAACCCTATGGAGGCGATCTCATGACGCTCTTTGAGAACTGGTCCGTGGTTTCCTTGGACAACGAAGCCACGGACACCGACCAGGATGCCCGCGTGTTCCAAGCGCCCGATGCCAAGGGGGACTTGTATTTGCTGGGAATGGCCGTAGGCCCCCGCCACGATTGCACGGTGAAAATCCTCGCGATGGGGGATGCGCGTGGCGTGGATGGGGCGATGATTCAAGTGAGCGGCCAGGAATATCAGATATCCGAGCCCAAGGGTGTCTACGAAGCGGCCTTTCCGAATGCGCGCGCCCGATTGCTGGAAAACCTGCACCATCGGAAATCTCCCGCAGGTTCTCTCCGGGTGTCGGAACAACGGGCCGCCGCCTTTTCGTTGGGAGGAATGCTCAAAGGATGCTTGGCGATATACGCGACTTCCGTAATCTTGATCGGTGCGCAGATCAAAATCCTGGAATGGTCGGGATGCCTGGAATACCGGAACGATGGCTGGAACGCGCATTACAGCTTCCATTTCATTCAACCACCGCTCCAAGGCAATACGCTTGTGCCTCATTTGATGCCTCGCAAGAGGGGCTTCCTGTTGGAGCGTCATCAACAAGCGGGGATACCTTGAAAGCGCGAGACGAATTAACCCTGAAACGCGGCCCCGCCCACAGCGAGGAACGGCGGGCCATTCCCCGTGAACTCCTGCGGGAACATGCCCGCTTCTCGCTGTTGAACCGGGAGCGCCGTCGGCTGCTGCCATGGGCGATCCTGTTGGGGGTCCTGTCGGGATTGCTCGCTGTCGGATTCCACTTTTCCCTGGACGTGGTGGAGACCTTGCGGAACCGCTTGATCGGGTGGTCGCGGGGGTTCGGCGGCTGGGGGATAGGTGTGCCGATGGCGGTTTCGGGCACCGGCGTTTTCATCGCCGCCTGGTTGGTCCGCCGTTTCGCCCCCGAAGCCTCCGGGAGCGGCATCCCCCACCTCAAGGCGGTCCTACAGGGCTATCGCGCCTTCTCCTGGGGCCGGACGGTCATCGTCAAATTCACCAGCGGCGTCATCGGTATCGGTGTCGGCATGGCTTTGGGCCGCGAAGGCCCCACCGTGCAGATGGGCGGTGCCCTGGGCTGGATGTTGGGCAACCACTACTCCAAGGACCCGGACAAGTTGCGGATACTGGTCGCGGCGGGCGGCGGCGCGGGGCTGTCGGCGGCTTTCAACGCCCCGCTGTCGGGCATGGTGTTCGTATTGGAAGAATTGCAGGGGCGCTTCGCCTCCTTGGAATTCTTCGCCGCCGCCGTCGCCTGCCTGACGGCGGACATGGTTTGCCGCGCCTTCCTGGGCGACTACCCGGTCTTCCGCCTGCCGCCCGTCTCGACCCCCGCCTTGGAATTATTGCCCGCCTTCGTTCCCCTGGGCGCGGCCTGCGGCGTCCTGGGCGTTGTGTTCAATCGCTGCGTACTAGCCGCCCAGCGGGTCTCGGCACGGACGGCGGGATGGTATCAGGCATGGTGGGTAATCTGGGGCATGGCGCTGGGCCTTTGCGGCTGGCTGGCACCCGAAGTGCTGGGCGGTGGCCAATCCTTCGCCGGCCGGGTCATCGACGGCCATCCCCTGGCCGCGGCATCCATCCTGTACTACTTCCTGGCACGCTTCGCGCTGACCATCGGCAGTTATGGCACTGGAACCGCCGGGGGCATCTTCGCGCCGATCCTGGTGCTGGGCGCGTTGGTGGGCCTGGAGATGGGCCAATGGGCGATCCAACTGTTTCCGGGGGGGCGGATCGAACCCTATGTCTTCGCCGTCGCGGGGATGGCATCGTTCTTCACCGGAAGCGTGCGGGCGCTCTTGACCGGCGTGGTGCTGATGATCGAAATGACCGGTAACTATGCTTTGATCCTGCCGCTGCTCGTCGCCTGCTTCACAGCCTGGATGGTCGCCGACTGGCTGCATGACACGCCGATCTATGAAGCCTTGTTCCAGCGCGATCTCGCCAAGGGAGTCGGACGCGGCACCGAGATTTCCGATCCCGACCACACCTAGAAGGAGTCCCCCATGGAAGCCACCTACGATCCCGGTTTGTTGATTGTCACCTTGATAGCGGCCCTCGCGCCCCTGGCGATGGAACTGCCCGCGCGGTTCCGCCCGCCTATCGTGGTGGTCGAGATATTGCTCGGCATCCTCATCGGTCCCCATGTGCTGCATTGGGCCAGTCCCGACGGGGTGGTCGGAACCCTGGGGCAACTCGGGCTGACCTTCTTGTTGTTCCTGGTTGGCATCGAGATCGATGTCTGGATGATCCGGGGCAGGCTACTGGCCTTGGCGGTGGGCGGGTGGTTCCTCTCGTTCCTGGTGGCGATGGCTTGCACCTTGCTGCTGTCCAGCGCCGGGCTCATCGAAGCCCCGCCGCTGTTGGCGGCCATCGCCCTGTCCACCACGGCCCTGGGCGTACTGTCCCCCATCCTGAAGGATTCCGGGGAATGGAACACCGATTTCGGCGGCTGGCTGCTAGCGGCGGCCACCATGGGCGAGTTCGCCCCGATGGTGTTCATGTCCCTGCTGCTCGCCCCCACCCATCCGACGGTCCTGCACACCTTGTTCATGTTGTTCTTCGTCGCGGTGTCCCTCGGCTCGGCTTATGTGGCTTTCCACATGCTGTCCTCGGGCACGCTGGCGCGACTGGCCCGGACAATGGAAGGCAGCGGCCAATTGCCGGTCCGGCTGTGCGTCCTGCTCCAAGCTTTGTTGGTCGCGCTGGCCGCGCAAATCGGCCTCAACGTGGTCATGGGGGCTTTCGCCGCCGGCATGGTGGTTGGGCTGGTGAGCCGGGACGAACCCGGGAACCTGTTGCGCCAGAAGTTGGACGCCATCGGCTATGGGTTCCTCATCCCCATCTTCTTCATCGGGGTGGGCATGCGGTTCGACCTGGAAGCGCTATGGAGCGGCCCCTTGGTGCCGGTGCAAATCATCGTCCTCCTGGCGCTGTTCCTGCTGGTCCGGGGCGCGCCCGTGGTGCTCTACCGGGCGGAACTCGCCCCGGCGGACCGGCTGCCCTTCGCCCTGTACTCCGCGACCGGCCTGCCCCTGATCGCGGTAATCGCCGAACTCGGGGTATCGTCCGGCTTGATGGCGCCCCAACACGCGGTGGTATTGCTCAGCGCCGCCATGCTCACCGTGTTGCTGTTCCCGGCCCTGGCGCTCAGGTTGCGGCGGGAAAGGGAAATAGCTTGAGGCTTTCCCGGTTCCGTCTATCGGGGCAAGGGTTTCCTATACCATTGATCAAAGATTTATCAGGGAACTTCCAAAATTGGAGAGGAGCATGATGGCGAATACCCGGAAAATTGGGGTCATGGCGGCGTTCCTAGCATGGGTTATCCCATTATTTCCCCAGGAGGCGGCAGGCACTATGGATGCCCGCGGCCCGGCGATTTACCAATATCCTTTGCTTCGGAACAAGGCGACCATCGAACTTTGCAAGTCAGCGGCGTTGAAAGCCCTTCCGGGGGTGGCCATACATTTCCAGGCCGAGAACTCGGCCAAGGGGTTGCGGTATAGGTTCGAAATCCAAGATCAAAACAAAACCATGTGGGCCGTTCTATGCAATCCCGAAACCATGGAAATCACCGACACGTTGAAACTGGACTAATCGCCGCCCGCAAGCGCCACCCGATCATGGCCCGGACCGCGGCCTAGAAACCCCGCCTTGGCAAGGCAGGAAACGGAGTTTGATCCGTTAAAGTTGGCGATAAACCGGGCTTTTCAAACCAATATATATGATATTCGTGATATTCCCATGAAACCTTGTTATGGCGAAATGGACCCCAACCCGCTTTATTTTGTCCTCGTCAGCGTGCATGGCCTTATCCGCGGCCACGACCTCGAACTGGGGCGGGACGCCGACACCGGTGGGCAAACCCTTTACGTCGTCGAATTGGCCAGGGCGTTGGCCGCGTTGCCGGAAGTAGGCCGAGTGGACCTGATGACCCGCCGCGTGGTCGATCCCTTGGTGAGCCGGGATTATGCGGAGCCCCTGGAAAGCCTCGGCCCCAAGGCACGGATCGTCCGCATCGACGCCGGTCCCGACGGCTATATCCGCAAGGAGGAACTCTGGGACCACCTGGATTCCTTCGCCGACAACGCCCTGGCCTTCCTCCGCGCCAACGGCCCGGCCCCCAGCCTCGTACATAGCCATTATGCCGACGCGGGCTATGTGGGTCGCCGCCTGGCCAGCCTGTTCGGCGTGCCACTCGTGCATACCGGGCACTCCCTGGGCCGGGTCAAGCGTAGCCGCCTGCTGGCCTCGGGCCTGGCCCGCGACCTGATCGAAACCCGCTACCACATGGCGCGACGGGTGGAGGCGGAGGAACTGACGCTGGGCACCGCCTCCTTGGTGATCGCCTCCACCCACAACGAGATCGAGGAACAATACGGGCTCTACGAGCAATACCAGCCCCAGTACATGCGGGTCATACCACCCGGCACCGACCTGGACCGCTTCACGCCCCCGGACGGCGTCGAGCGCTCCGCGCCCATCGCCCTGGAACTGGCCCGATTCCTGGCCGATCCGACCAAACCGATGATCCTCGCCATTTCGAGGCCGGACGAACGCAAGAACATCGCCACCCTGGTGCAAGCCTACGGCGAATCGCCCGAGCTACAGGCGCTGGCCAACCTGGTGGTGGTGGCCGGCAACCGGGACGATATCCGCGATCTGGACACCGGCGCGCGCAACGTCCTCGCCGATTTGCTGCTGGATATCGACCGCTACGACCTTTATGGCCGGGTGGCCTATCCCAAACACCACCAACGCGAAGATGTCGCCATGCTGTACCGGCTGGCGGCGGCCGGGCGGGGGGTGTTCGTCAATCCGGCGCTGACCGAGCCCTTCGGCCTGACCCTCATCGAGGCGGCGGCCTGCGGCCTGCCCCTCGTCGCCACCTCGGACGGCGGCCCCAGGGATATCATCGGCAATTGCCGCAATGGCTATTTGGTCGATCCCCTGGACGCCGCCGAAATGGCCCAGGCGCTGTTGACGGTGCTGCGCGACGGGGTGGTCTGGGAGGGGTTTTCGCAGGCGGGCATCGAGGGCGTGGTGCGGCATTATTCCTGGCATGCCCACGCCGAAAGTTATCTCGAAGCGGTGCGCCCGCTCCTGGAGCAAGCCCGCCCGGTACGGCCCCACCCACCCTTGGCCCACAACCCCATGCTGTACCACGACCGGGCGATATTCACCACGCTGGACCGGACCCTCCTGGGCGACCGGGAATCGCTCGCGGAATTCGTCGAGACGATCCGGCGGCACCGCAAACTCGCCAGCTTCGGCATCGCCACCGCCCGCTCCCTGGTCTCCGCGCTGAAGGTGATGCGGAAATACGGCATCCCGGTCCCGGACGTGCTGATCACCGGCATGGGTTCGGAGATTTACTACGCGCCGGAACTGGAGAAGGACCGGGTCTGGAAACAGCACATCGACCACCTCTGGACCCGCGACGCCGTGCGGGCGGCGCTGGACGAGGTGCCGGGACTCCGATACCTGCCCAAGAGCGAACAGGGACGTTTCAACGTCAGCTATCAATACGACCCGCAGGAAGCGCCCCCGCTACAGGATATCCACTCCCTGCTCCGGCAAACCGAGCAGACGGTCAACGCCACGCTGTCCTATGGCACCCGCCTGGACGTGGTACCCGTCCGGGCCTCCAAGGGCTTCGCGGTGCGTTGGTGCGCCGACCGCTGGGGCATCCCGCTGGAGCGCATCCTGGTGGCCGGCGGGTCCGGGGCCGACGAGGACATGATGCGCGGCAACACCCTGGCGGTGGTGGTGGAGAACCGCCGCCACGACGAACTCATCACCACCCTGGCCAACGTGGAGCGGGTCTATTTCGCGCGGGCGGGCCATGCCAAGGGGATACTCGAAGCGATGGAATATTACGATTTCTACGGCGCTTGCGCCGCGCCCGGCCCGGTGGACGGCTGAATGATTCCAGCGACCGGAGAACGCATCCTGCTGGCGACGGACCTGGACCGGACGCTGCTGCCGAACGGCGCACAGGCCGAGTCGCCCGAGGCCCGCCCCCGTTTCCGCCGCTTGGCGGCCCGGCCCGAGGTGGTCCTCGCCTATGTCACCGGCCGCCACCGCGCCCTGGTCGAGCAAGCCATCGCCGACTACGGCCTGCCGACGCCGGATTTCGTCATCGGCGACGTGGGGGCCAGCCTGTACGCGGTCCGGGGCCGGACCTGGACCCACCGGGCCGACTGGCAAGCCCGCATCGCCGGGGATTGGGAGGGGCGAACCCGCGCCGACCTGGCCCGCGCCCTGGCCGACCTGGGCGGGTTGCGGCTACAGGAACCGGAGAAGCAAGCGCCCCTCAAGCTCAGCTATTACGCCGAAGCCCTGGCCGACCCCGCCGAACTGCTCGCAGCCGTCCGCGCCCGGCTGCGGGCGACAGGGGCCGCGTGCCATTTGATTTGGAGCATCGACGAAACCACGGCCACCGGGCTGCTGGACCTATTGCCGGCGGGCGCTAGCAAACTGCACGCCTTGCGCTTCCTGGGCGAAGACCTGGGGATTCCGCTCCTTGACACCGTCTTCGCCGGGGACAGCGGCAACGACATGGAAGTCCTGGAAAGCGAGATTCCCTCGGTGTTGGTCGCCAACGCCGAATCCGGCGTCCGGGCCATGGCGGTCGAGCGGGCGCGATCCCTGGGCCATTCAGCGGCGCTTTATCTCGCCACCGGCGGGATGGGCGGCATGAACGGCTGTTACAGCGCCGGCATTCTGGAAGGCTTGGCGCATTTCATTCCCCGGAGCCTGGACTGGCGGGAGGTATTGGCATGAATCGATCCACGAAGGGGCCGGCGCGCCCCGTCATCTTCGGCGAAGTCCTGTTCGACCGCTTCCCCGATGGCCGCATGGTATTGGGGGGCGCGCCCTTCAATGTGGCCTGGCATTTGCGCGGCCTGGGCGAAGACCCGCTGCTCATCAGCCGGGTGGGCGACGACCCGTCCGGCGGGGTGGTCCGCGCCGCCATGGCGGGCTGGGGGATGGATGTCGCGGGCCTGGAAACCGACCCGGTCCATCCCACCGGCACCGTGTGGGTCGGGTTCCGGGATGGCGAGCCCCATTATGAAATCCTGCCCGACCAAGCCTACGACTTCATCGACGGCGGGGACGGGCGGATGCTCATCGATCCTCCGGCCTTCCTCTACCACGGTAGCCTGGCGCTCAGGCAGCCGGTTTCCCGGCGCGCGCTGGAAACCTTGGCGCGGCAGTTGGATTGCCCCGTGTTCATGGATGTCAACCTGCGGCCACCGTGGTGGCGGGCCGGGGAAATCCTCCGCTGGACGGCCGGGGCGGACTGGCTGAAGCTCAACGGGGACGAACTGGCCGTGTTGGTGCCCGGCTGCGACCTGCCGGAGCGGAAGGCGCGGCGTTTCCTGGAGGCGCATTTCCTGCGCTACCTCGTCTTGACCCAGGGGAGCGAGGGTGCCCTGGCCCTGGGCAACGCGGGCGAACGGGCCACCGTCAGGCCGTCGCTGGCGGGTCCGGTGGTGGACACGGTCGGGGCGGGCGATGCCTTCAGCGCGGTGTTCCTGCTGGGCCGTTTGCGTGGCTGGCCGCTGGCCCTGAGCTTGGAAAGAGCGCAGGACTTCGCCTCGGGCGTGGTGGGGCTGCGCGGCGCGACGGTGGCCGACCCGGACTTCTACCGGCCCTTCGCCGAAGCTTGGCGAGCCGCATGATCGACACCCCGAATCCCGCTCCCCTCCCACCCAGACTTGAACCATGTACGAACAAGCCTCCCATTCCCTGCTGAACGATATCCTCGCCGACCTCGGACCGGAGCCCGGCCAACCGCAATGGCGGCATTTTTATACCCGGCTAGGGGCCAACTTTTACGCGATCCACTCGCTGTTCGGCCTGCTGTACGGCCCGCGCCCCGACTTCAAGGCGCAGATGGGCCGCTTGGTCGAGACCCTGGCGAAGCGATATCGCGAGCGCCCGGACGAATTACGCGACTCCGACCTGGCACGGGAAAAGGACCACAACTGGTTCCTGAGCCAGAAATGGGTGGGCATGGCGCTTTATTGCGACCGCTTCGCCGACGACCTACAGGGCCTCCGCGCCCATCTCCCCTACCTACAGGAACTGGGCATCAACCTGTTGCACATCATGCCCATATTGGATTGTCCGCCAGACAACAATGATGGCGGCTACGCGGTACGCGATTTCAAGGAGATCGATCCACGCTACGGCAGCCTGGACGACCTCGAAGCGCTGGCCGCCACGCTGCGGCGGCGCGACATGCTGTTGGTGCTGGACGTGGTGGTGAACCACACCTCGGACGAGCATGAATGGGCCCGCCGCGCCCGCGCCGGGGACCCAGCCTACCAGGATTATTATTTCGTGTTCGACGACCGCGGGACGCCGGACATCTACGAGGAAACCCTGCCGGAAATCTTCCCGGAAACCGCCCCCGGCAATTTCACCTGGGACGCGGCCATGGGCAAGTGGGTGATGACCGTCTTCAACCATTACCAATGGGATTTGAACTACCGCAACCCGGCGGTGCTGATCGAGATGATCGATATCATCCTGTTCTGGGCCAACCGGGGCGCGGACATCCTGCGCCTAGACGCGGTCGCCTTCCTGTGGAAGAAGATAGGCGGCGTCTGCCAGAACGAGCGCGAGGCGCACCTGCTGTTGCAGTTGATGAAGGACTGTTGCCAGGTCACCGCGCCGGGCGTGCTGTTCATCGCCGAGGCCATCGTCTCGCCCGGCGAAATCTCCAAATACTTCGGCGAGGACGCGATCAACGCCAAGGAATGCGAGATCGCCTATAACGCCACCTTCATGGCCCTGCTGTGGGACGCCATGGCCACCAAGAACGCCAAGCTGCTCAACCAGGGCGTCGCCCACCTGCCCGCCAAGCTGGAACGCGCCACCTGGCTCAACTACGTCCGCTGCCACGACGATATCGGCCTCGGCTTCGACGACGGCGACATCCGGCGGGCGGGCTACGACCCGGCCCTGCACCGGCGCTTTCTGATCGATTATTTCACCGGGAAATTCCCAGGGTCGCCGGCCCGCGGCCTGCCCTTCGGCGAGAATCCCAAGACCGGCGACGCCCGCATCTCGGGTTCCCTGGCTTCGCTGGTCGGGCTGGAATCGGCCATCGAAAGCGGCCAGGAGGACGCCATCGACGCCGCCATCAAAGCCATCGTCCTGCTGCACAGCATGATCTTATCTTTCGGGGGATTGCCGCTGCTGTATTATGGCGACGCGATAGGGATGCTCAATTCCCTGGAATACCTCGCCGAACCGTCCAAACGCGCCGACAACCGCTGGGTGCATCGCTCGCGGTTCGATTGGGGGAAGGCTGAGAAAAGGCACGAAACCGGCACCGTCGAGCAGCGCATCTTCGGGGCGCTGAAGAAATTGATCGCCCTGCGCAAGGAGATCAACGTCTTCGCGGACTTCGACAACCGGCAGATGCTCCAGACCGGCAATCCCAACCTGTTGGTTTTCCTGCGGACCGACCCGCGCCACAGCCGCAACCATGTTTTGGTGGTCGGCAATTTCAACGACGCGCCGCAAGAATTGCCGCTGAACGAACTTGGCCCCCAGGGCTTTTGCCTGCAAGGGCCGCTGAAAAACCTCTGCTCCGGGGAGTCCGTCGCGCTGGACGGCGACCGGCTGACGATCCCGCCCCTGACGGCGTACTGGCTGGCCCACGCCACCGGATGACGGGATCGGCGCGCCCGGACCGCACGGCCACGGGCCGCCAATACGATATTCCGCCATGAACGCCCAATCGAAACACGCCCCCCGCATCCCGCTGCTCAAGGTTTATGAAAACATCGCGGCGGGTTCCCATCCGCACCGTTCCTTCTACGTCCTGGTCACGCTGTCCACGGTCATCGCCGGGTTCGGGCTACTGTCCAACAGCGCCCCGGTGGTGATCGGCGCGATGCTGGTCGCGCCCTTGATGGTGCCCATCGTCGGCATGGCATTCGCCCTATCGGTGGGCGACGAACACCTGTTCCGCGATGCCAGCCTGGCCGAGTTCTGGGGGGTGGTCCTGTCCGTCGCCGTGTCCTATTTGATCGGGAGCCTAGCGCTGGACGTGGACTTCGGCCCGGAAATCATGGCCCGCACGGTGCCCACGACCTACGATATTTTCGTGGCCCTCGCGGCCGGATTGGCGGGTGCCTACAGCATGGTGGACGAGCGGGTCAACGCGGCCTTGCCCGGCGTCGCCATCGCCACCTCGTTGGTGCCGCCGCTGACCGTGTCCGGGCTGTGCCTGGCGCAAGGGCGCATGGACCTGGCGGGCAGCGCGTTCCTGTTGTTCTTCGCCAACTTCCTGTCGATCCAGTTGGCCAGCGCGGCGATCTTCATCCGTTTCGGCTTCAACCGGGTCGCCTTCGAGGAGGACCATGGACGGATCACCTTCCGGGTGTTGCTGAGGCGCTTCGGCCTGAGTTTCGTCCTGCTGGTCGCGGTGGCGGCCTTCATGTCCAAGACCTTGTACGCCATGGCCACGGAAAAGGCTTTCCATCGCAGGCTGGAGGCGGTGGCGAGGGCGGAGGTGCAAAGGCGTCTGGGTGCCCAACTCGCCGATTTGCGTTATGTCCGCGACGGGAACGGCAGCGTCAACGCCGTGGTGTCCATCTTGACCCCGCAGGAATACCTGCCGGGTGACGTGGAAGCCTTGGAAAAGTCGGTGAAGAACGCGCTCGGGCTGGCGATGCACATCACCGTGCGCTCGCTGCTGTCCAAGGACGCCGATTCCCACGGGCCGGTGTTCATGCTGGACGAGGACAAGCTCAAGCGCGAGCAGGCGAGCCGGGAGGCCAGGTTCCTGAGCGAGGCGACCCGGCTGCTCAACGCCCAACTGGCCGAGGTGCCCGGCGCAAGGCTGGCGGACATCCGCCGGGAGCAGGACGAAACCAATCAAGTCATCGCGGTGGTGAGGACGCCCGAGGCCATCGCGCCGGAGCGGATCAAGCGCATCCAGGACGGCCTGCGGGAAACCCTAGACCCCACGCTGCGCCTGATTGTCCGCTCGGTGCTGACCCGCGACGCCGACGGCGACCACTACCTCTACGAGGCCGACCCCAAGGAGAAGCACGGGGAGCAGATCGCCGGGGAAGCACTGGAATTCTTCAAGCAACTGGAATCGGCTCTGCAGACAGCCATCGCCGCGGCCCGGAAGGGGGCGGCGCTGTTGGAATTCCGCTACACCCAGCAGGAGGATGGATTGTTCGTGCTGGCGGTGGTCAGCACTCCCGACAATTTCACGCCCAAGCAAGTGGGCAAGATTCAAGCCGGGTTGCAGACCGGGTTCAACCGCCCCATCCGGCTGGTGGTGCGCTCGGTGGTGGGCGTCGACACCGGGGCCGAGGCCTATATCCCATCGCTGGATGAAAGCCCGCTGCAAAAAGGCACTCCACCCCAGCCCCAGCCGGAACCCATCGACAACGTCCCGGAAGCAGGGGAGTCCGTACCGGGCATCCATGCTGCCGACTAGCACCGGATTCCCGGTCAAGGGCTTGGCTGTTCTCCACACTCCCCACGGTCGGTCGAGGCTTGCGCCACCCGGTTCCGCCCGGCCTCCTTCGCGTCGTAGAGGGCTTTGTCGGCGGCCTCGATGAGCTTGGCGACGCCGCGATGGCCGTTGGCGCGCGGTATCGCCGAGGCCACGCCCAGGCTGATGGTGACGAAGGCTCCGTTGGGATTGGCGGGATGCGCGATTTCCAGGGACTCCACTTTCCGCCGGATAGCTTCCGCCCGCGCCCATGCGCCTTGCAGGTCCGTTTCAGGCAGCAGGACGACAAACTCTTCTCCACCATAACGCGCGGGAAAATCGCCGGGCCGACGAAACCCAAGCTGTATCGCTTGCGCGATTTTCACCAGACAAGTATCTCCCGCTTGATGGCCGAAGGAATCGTTATATTTTTTGAATAAATCCACATCGATGATGATTAGGGAAAGCGCGGCACCATCCCGCATCGCCCTATTCCACTCGGCATCCAGGCGCTCGTCAAAACCGCGGCGATTATTCAAACCGGTCAAGCCATCATTCAAGGCAAGCAGTTCGAGTTTGGCATTGGCCACCACAAGCTCGGCATCGCGGGCTTGAAGCGTTTGGCGCATTCGTTGTCCGTAAATACCCAAAGCCCCCGTGAGCAAGATCAGTATGAAAAAAATGCAACGGTTAGCAATCACCAAGGACTGGGGCACAGCAGAGATCGGGCTTAGAAAAAGCCCGGACACAAGCAGCCCCGAGCAAAACAGGGATAAAGCCACGATATTTACAGCGGAATCGGCAACCGCACTCAATGCGACAACGAGGATATACAAAGCACCTACGGCGATACCCAATGGGGTGCTGGTATCAGCCATGAATATGCCGATCGCCAAGAGCAAGCAGACCGTTAGATTGGCTGTTTTTTTCTTCATGGCGGAATATCGATGGAGTCGGCCAAGACAACTCCATTATGCTCTCGGTCCGGTGGATAGTCCCGGCCACCGGAAAGCGGCCCACGCGCCCCGGCACCATATTGCCGCGGACCATGCGATTATGGGCGATTTCGGCTTGCGGGATATCCGCCGGACTCACGGCGATACATCGCGCCCCTCGAACCAGCGGTACAAGGCGGGCAATACCACCAGGGTCAACAGCGTGGACGAAATCAGCCCACCGATCACCACGATGGCGAGGGGGCGCTGGACTTCCGACCCCGGCCCGGTGGAGAACAGGAAGGGAATCAGGCTCAGCATGGCGACGGTCGCGGTCATCATCACGGGCCGGAACCGCTGCTTGCAGCCTTCGGCCACGGCTTGCCGGGATTCAATCCCCTGGCTGCGTAGGCTGCGGATGTAGGACACCAGCACCACCCCGTTCAGTACCGCGATGCCCCACAGGGTGATGAAACCCACCGAGGCGGGCACCGAGACATATTCCCCGGACAGGAACAGCGAGAAGATGCCGCCCATGGACGCGAACGGCAACACCAGGATGATGAGCGCCGCGAACCGGAGCGAATTGAACAGCAAAAACAATAGGAAGAAGATCGCCCCGATGGTGATGGGGATGATGAGCTTCAGCCGGTTCATGGCCCGCTCCAGGTTCTCGTATTGCCCGCCCCATTTCAGGAAGTAGCCAGGCGGCAGCTTCACCTTCTCGGCCACCGCCTTCTGTAATTCGGCGACATAGCCGCCCAGGTCGCGGCCCTGGACGTTGGCCCCGATGACGATGCGGCGCTTCGCCATTTCCCGGCTGATCTGGGCGGGGCCGTCCACTTCCTTGACGGTCGCCAGATCGTCCAGCCTTATCAGGGCCCCATTGGGCGATTGCAGGAGGATTTCGTCGATGGACTCCTGGCTGTCCCGGAAGCCCTTGGGGAAGCGGACCACCGCCGAAAAACGCCGCTCGCCCTCGAAGATATCAGTGGCGACCCGTCCGCCGATGGCGGTTTCGATGATGTCGTTGATATCCGCCACGTTGATGCCGTGGCGAGCGATGGCGCGGCGGTCGATGTCGATGGTCAGGGTGTCCTGGCCACTGAGCCGTTCCACCCGGATATCGGCGGTGCCCTTCACGGTGTTGAGCACCTTGATGATCTCGTCGGCGGTGAGCTTGAGTTCATGGAGGTCGTCGCCGAACAGCTTGATGGCGATATCCGAGCGCACCCCGGTCACCATCTCGTCCACCTTGTCGGAAATCGGCTGGGCCATGACCACCTGTACGCCCGGTAGCGCGCTCAGCTTTTCCCGGAGCTTTTCCATGATGGTGTCCTGGGTCCAGCCTTCGGGCAGTTGGTCCCGCGGCTTGAGCGTCAGGATCGGCGTGGACTCGTTCTCCGGCTGGGTGTCGGTGGGATTGTCGGCGCGGCCCAGTTGCGACACGGCCATGGCGACGCCGGGCACCTCCATCACCAATCGCATGGCCTCGGTTTCCATGCGGATCGATTCATCCAGCGAAATATTGGGCACCCGGTTGATGCCGGTCACGATGGTGCCTTCCTTCATCTCGGGAATGAACGAGGTGCCGAGGAAAGGCACCAAGGCGAGGCTCAGCGCCAAGGTCGCGACGGCGGCCAGCACCACCTTGACCGGGTTGTCGAGGGCGAAATTCAACAGGCCGAGATAGGGCCGCTTCATCAGGGCGATGACGCGGGTGTCATGTTCGGAGCCGCCCTTCAGCACATAGGCGCACAATACCGGCGAGAGCGTCAGGGAAAAGATCAGCGAGATGAACAAGGCGATGGCGATGGTGTAGGCCAGGGGCGCGAACAGCTTGCCCTCGATGCCTTCCAGGGTCATCAACGGCAGGAACACCAGGCAGATGATGCCGACGCCGAACAACACCGGAACCGCGACTTCGGTGGCGGCCAGCAGCACCGTCAAATGGCGGTCGCGGGGATGATCCGCCGCCTCGCTGAGATGATGGAAGGCGTTCTCGACCACCACCACCGAACCATCCACCATGATGCCGATGGCGATGGCCAGCCCGCCCAAGGACATGAGGTTGGCCGAGATACCGAAGTGGTTCATCGCCATGAAGGTACAGAGCGGCGTGATGATGAGGGTCGCCACCACGATCAGGCTGGAGCGTATATCGCCGAGATACAGGAACAGCACCACGATCACCAAGGCGATGCCTTCCAACAGCACCTTGCCCACGGTGTGGATGGCCGCGTCCACCAACAGGGAGCGGTCGTAATAAGGCACGATCCTGAGCCCGTCCGGCAACATGCCGCGGTCGTTGATTTCCTGGACCCGCGCCTTGATATCGCCGACCACCCGCTTGGCGTTGCCGCCCCGCATCATCATCACGATGCCCCCGGTGGATTCCGTGACGCCGTTCTTGATGACCGCCCCGGAGCGGACGGCGGCCCCGATGCGCGCCTCGGCCACGTCGCGGATGAAGACCGGCGTGCCATTGACCTCCTTGAGCATGATGTCCTCGATATCCTTCACCCCCTCGATCAAGCCGACGCCACGGATCAAGGATTGCCGGGCGTAGCGGGGCAGCTTGCCGCCGCCACTGTTGGCGTTGTTGAGGGCCAGGGCCGTGTACACGTCCTTGAGCGTCAGGCCGTAATGGCGCAGCCGGTCGGGGTTCGGGAACACCTGGTACTGCCGTTCGTAACCGCCGATGGAATTGATCTCGGCCACGCCCGGAATGCCCCGCAGCAAGGGCCGCACCACCCAATCCTGGAGGGTGCGCCGAGCGGTCAGTTCCTCCATGCTTAGCGCCCGGCCGCCATCGTCGGGGCGTTCGAGGGTGTATTGGTAGACCTCGCCCAGGCCCGAGGATACCGGCCCGAGGATCGGGGTCACGCCTTCCGGCAAATTGCTGGCGGCTTCGATCATCCGCTCCAGCACCAATTGCCGGGCGAAGTACACGTCGGTGTCGTCGGTGAACACCAGGACGATCTGCGACAGGGCGTTGCGGTTCACCGAGCGCATTTCCACCAACCCTGGCAGGCCGGTCATGGCGATTTCCAAGGGCACGGTCACGAAGCGTTCCACCTCCTCCGGGGAACGCCCCGGCGCTTTCGCCGCCACCTGCACCTGGACATTGGTCACGTCGGGGAAGGCGTCCACCGACAATTGGCGCATGGCCGAGATTCCGGCGGCCAAGAGCGCCAGGGCGATGACCAGCACGATCAGCCGTTGCTTGAGGGCGGCGCGGATCAGGTTTTCCATGACGGGCTACTCCAGTTCCTTGCGGATGCGCTCGTTGTTCAGATGGAACGCCCCATCCACCACCACGGATTGCCCAAGGACCAATCCCCCGGCCACCCGGCGCATGCCGTCCTGTTCCGGCCCCAAGGACACCGGGCGCAATTCGAAGCGGTCGGGGGCGACCCGCACAAACACATGGTCGCGCTCGTCCACCCGGACCACCGCCGCGGCGGGAATCGCCAAGCCCGCCTCGGAAGGCTGCTGGATGATCATGTTTGCCAGCATCTCCGGTTTGATTTCCCGGTGTTTGTTTTCAACCTCCATACGCACGGTCACCGTCCGGGTAGATGGGTCCACGGTGTCGGCCACGTAAATGATCTTGCCGGTGATATGCCGCTTGGGCAGGGCGGGAATCTCGACCGCGGCCAAGCCATCGAGGCTCACCCTGTGGGCGTCCCGTTCCGGGGCTTCGGCCACCACCCACACTTGGGACAGATCGGCGACCGTGAAAAGGTCGTCGCTGGGCTGGGCGATCTGCCCCACCGAGATATGCCGCTCGATGACCGTTCCATTCAAGGTGACGGTGACCGGCGTCACGGAGTCGATATGCCCGGTCTTGGCCAACCGCCGGATCGCCTGTGGGCTCATGCCCATCACTGCCAATTGATCGTCGTCGGCGCGTAGTTCCACCTCGGCTTCCACCAAGGCACCCTCCCGTTCCTTCAAAGTGGCTTGGCTGATGATGCCTTCCCCGAACAGCCGCCGCGCCCGGTCAACCGCCAAGCGTTGCAGGCCGACTTGGGTTTTGGCTTTCAAATAGGCGGCCTGGGCGCCGCCAAGTTCGGTGCTGTTGATGAGCGCCAGCGTTTCGCCCTTGCGGACGCCCTGGCCGATGAATGCCTTGATTTGCGTGACCCGCCCGCTGATGCTCGGCCCGATCCGGGCAAGCCGGTGTTCGTCCAGGGCCACCCGGCCCGGCAGGCGCAGGGTTTCCATGAATCTGGCCTCGGCCACCGGCGCGATGACGAGCTTTTTCAGCAAGGCGGGGGGAGCCTGCACGGATAATTCGACGGACGCGGGCAAAACGGCTGTCTCCCCGGCCCATGGACTTAATGGGTCGAGAATGAGCGCCAAGGTCAGTAGATGCTTCATCGATTCTTCCAAAGGTATAAGGGAGGCACAAAGGGGCGCTTGAAGCTAATCCTGGCCAATGGAAACGGCGTTATCCTCACTGGCGATAGGGTTTGGACTCGGCCACCACCAGTAACAAACCCGAAGCTTTGAGCGCGTCCAATTCCGCCTCGGTCTCGGCCTGGATCAATTCCAGGTGCGACAGCCGGATATCGGTGCGCGAGCGGGAAGCGTCCAACAGTTCCAACAGCGTGCCCTGGCCCAGCCGGTAGGAGTTTTCCGCCATTTGCTTGAGGTCCGGCAGGTGGGCCAGGACTTCCCGCTCGAACCTGTCCCGCGCCGCCCGGCGGCGTTTGAGCAATTCCGTGGCCCGTTCCAACTCCACGCGGGTACGGGAAGCCACGAAATCGCGCTCGGCCTGGACCCTCCGTTTCTCGGCCTCGGCGCGGGCCAGGCCGCCCTGGCCCCGGTCGAAGATCGGGAGTTCCACCGCGATGCCGACATAGGGCGTCATGCCGTAGGGCTTGTCGGTGTAGGCGGTCCCGGCTTGCAGGGTGGGCGTGGGCCAGCGTTCGCGGCGGGCGCGTTCGATGTCGGCCTCGGCGGCGATTTCCTCGCGGCGCATGGTTTCGAGTTCGGGGTTTTTTTCCTCCGCCGAGGTCCAGAGTTGGCGCGGGTCGTCCGGCACGCCCAGGGGGCCGGGTTCGCCCAGGGCTTCGGGCCGCCAGCCGGGTAGCCCCAACAGGATGCCGATTTCGTCGGCGGTGGCCGTCTGTTCGGTCCGGGCGTTTTCCAGCCGGGTTTCCACGTTCTTGGTCTCGACGCCGATCTTCAGGAGGTCGTAGGGACTGGCGCTGCCCGCCATTTCCCGGCCCGCGACCAGGGCGCGCAGATGGTCCATGTCCCGTGCCGCCTCGTCCAGGATATCCACCCGTTCCCGGCCCGCTTGCAGCTTGAGGAACAAGCCCCAGGCTTCGCGCAGCAAACCGGCGAATTCCGCCTCGACCCCGGCCGCGGTGGCTTCCACCTTCTTTTCCGCCGCTTCCACCCGCGCCCCGCGCTGTCCGGCGATCAGGACCGGGACTTCGACCAGGAGGTTTTCCTGGGATTTGCCGTCGTACATGGTGTTGTTGCGGCTGCTGAGTTGGAAAGTGCCGTAAGTCACCCGTGGGTTGGGCAGGACGCCGGCCCCGACCACCTCGGCCTGGGCGGCATCGACGCGGGTGCGGGCGGCGGCGTAGCGCGGGCTGTGTTCGCGGGCGATGCGGAGCAACTGGCCCAGGTCGATGGCCTGGGGCAGGGCGTCGGGCGGCGGCGCGGCGGCTTGGGTCGGAAGGGCCAGGGCCAGCAGCAAGGGCAGCCAGTGCCAGGATCGTCGGGGTTGGGGGGAACGCGGAGCGTCCGGGATGGCGTTGCCACGCGGGGTGTGGGAACGATGGCGTGGTGGAGTCATGTGGGGTCCGGCAGTTCGTCTTCTTCTTCGGGGGAGAGGAGATGTTGGGGGGTGATATAGGAATAGAGGACGGGCAGCACGAACATGGCCACGAAGAAGGTGGTGAACATGCCGCCGACGATGACCACGGCGAAGGGCTGTTGGGTCTCGCTGCCGATGCCGGTGGAGACGGCCATGGGCAGGAGGCCCAGCAGGGCCAGGGTCGAGGCCATCAGCACGGGCCGCAGCCGGTCGGTGGCCCCGCCGACGATGGCCGCCCTGAGTGCCATCCCGGCGTGGCGGCGCTCCTCGGTGGCGCTCAATACCAAGAGTCCCATCAGCGACACCTGGCCCAACAGGGCGATGAAGCCGATGGTGGCGCTGACCGAGAGCGCGATCCCGGTGAACAGCAGCACGAACGCGCCGCCGGTCAGGGCGAACGGGGTCGAGAGCAGGATGGCGAGGGCGCTGCGGGCCGATTGCAGGGCGCTGTACAACAGGGCCAGCACGATCAACACCGCCACCGGCACGATCACGCCCAGCCGTCCCATGGCGCGTTGCTGGTTCTCGAATTCGCCGCCCCAGACCAGGAAATGGCCTTCGGGCATCTGGACCTTGCCCTCGACCGCCGCCCGGGCGTCGTGGACCACGGAACCCAGGTCGCGGCCTTCCACGTTGAACTTGAGGGCGAGGAACCGGCGGTTGGCCTCGCGCTCGATGGAAGTGCGGCCTTGCTCGATCTGCTGGTGCGCGACTTCGCGCAAAGGCACGCGGGCGCCCGAGGGCGTCGGGATCATCAAATCGCCGTAATGCTCCATCTCGTCGCGCTCGGCGGTGGGCAGGATCACCCGCACCGGGACGGGCCGCTCGCCCTGCCAGAGTTGCGTGACCACCTTGCCGGCCATGGCGGTTTCGATGGTGTCCTGGGCGGCGTCGACCGTGATGCCTTGCCGGGCCAGGGCCGCGCGGTCCAGCTTGAGTTGCAGTTGCGGCACCAGGGATTCGCGGTAGAGGTCCAGGTCGATGATGCCGGGCACGGCTTTGAGCCGCTCTTTGGCGTCTTCCAGGGTGGAGCGCATTTTTTCCAGGTCGCCGCCGTAGATTTTCAGCACCACCTTGCCGCGCACGCCGCTGACGGCTTCCTCCACGTTGTCCTTGATCGGCTGGGAGAAATTGAAGCGCACGCCGGGGATGGCCGAGAGCGCCGCGCGCATGTCCTCGACCAGTTGTTCCTTGCTCAAACGGGGCCGCCATTCGCCGTGCGGTTTGAGGTGGACGAAGGTCTCGCTCATGTTGACGCCCTCGTTGTCGGTGCCGTCCTCCGAGCGGCCCTGCTGGCTGAGGATGCCCTTGACCTCGGGGAAGCGCAGCAGGCGGTTCCGCATGTCCTGGAGGATGTCCTGGCCCTTGCCCAGGGCGATGCTGGACGGCATTTCCACGAACACATGCACGTCGCCCTCGTCCAGCTCCGGCAGGAATTCGCTGCCCAGGCGCGAGATCGAGACGCCCCCCGCCACCAGCAAGGCGACCCCGGCCAGCAAGGTCGAGGCCCGGTGGTCGAGGGCGAATTCCAGCAGGCGGCGGTATTTCCCGCGCAGGAACACCAGGAAGCGCGGCTCCTCGATCATGGCGTGCCTGGGTTGGATCAGGGCGGCGCACAAGGCGGGCACCAGGGTCAGGGCGAACACCAAGCCGCCGACCAGGGCGAAGCTATAGGTCAGGGCCAGGGGCCGGAAGATGCGGCCCTCCACCCGTTCCAGGGTGAACACCGGGATCAGGGCGGCGATGATGATGAGCATGGCGTAGAAGGTGGGTTTGGCGACCGACAGGGCCGCGTCCACGATCACATGCACCATGTCGCGCCGGGTTTTGGGATGGCGGTGCGAAGCTTGGTGGATGACGCTCTCGACCAGCACCACCGCGCCGTCGAGGATGATGCCGAAGTCGATGGCCCCCATCGAAATCAAATTGGCCGGGAGCCCCAGCCGGTACAGCCCGGCGAACGCCACCAGCAGCGACAAGGGGATGACCACGGCGACGATGAGGGAACCGCGCACGCTGCGCAGGAACAGCCAGACCACGCCCACCACCAGCAGGAAGCCGTGCAGCAGGTTGTGGTAGACCGTGTCCAGGGTGTTGTGGACCAGTTCGGTGCGGTCCAGGAACGGCACCACTTGCATGCCGGCCGGCAGGATGCGGGCGTTGAGTTCCGCCACCTTCTCATGCACCGCTTCCAGCACGCGGGAAGGATTCTGGCCGCGCCGCAACAGCACGATGCCTTCCACCGCTTCCTTCTGGCCGTCGAGGCCCACCGTGCCCTGGCGCGGGGTATAGGCCTGGACCAAGCGGGCCACGTCGCCCACGGTGACGGGGGTGCCGCCTTCGCTTTTCAGCACGATGCGCTTCACGTCGTCGGGCGAACCGAGATAACCCACGCCGCGCACCACCATCTGCTGGTCGCCATGGCGCAGGAAGCCCGCGCCCACGTTGCGGTTGGAACTGGCGATGGCCTGGTTCACCTCGTCCAGGGTCAGGCCGAAGGCGTCCAGCCGCATCGGATCGACCTCGACATGGATTTCCTTGTAATAACCGCCGAAGGTCAGCACATCGGCCACGCCCTGCACCTGGCGCAGCACGCGGGACACGTTCCATTCCATTTCCGAGCGCAGTTCGTAGAGGTCGTGGCGGTCGCTGACCACCATGAACTTGTAGATTTCGCCCAGCGGCGTGTAATCCGGGGCCAGCACCGGCTGCACGCCGTCGGGCAGTTCCGCCCCGTGCAGCCGCTCGGTGATCAAGGTGCGGGAATAGAAGCTATCGGCCTCGTCCTGGAAGGTGATGGTGATGAGCGAGAGGCCGAACAGGCTTTGGCTACGCATTTGCAGCATGTCCGGCGTGCCGTTCAACACCCGTTCCAAGGGCACGGTGACTTGGCGTTCGACCTCCTCCGGCGCGTAGCCCGGCATCAGCGAAATCACCGTCACCTGGGTGTTGGTCACGTCCGGGTAGGCTTCGATGGGGGTTTCCAAGTAGGCGTGCAGGCCGGACAGGGCGACGACCACGGTGAGCGCGATCACCGCCAGGCGGCGGTGTACGCAATGCTCGATCAATAAGCTCAGCATGGTTCCCGGCCTAGAGCAGCATGGCGGCTTCGGTGTCGATCAGCAAGGCGCCCGAGACCACCACCCGCTCGCCACCCTTGAGACCGTCGAGGATGGGGGTCATGCCGCTGCGGGCCGGGCCGATCTGCACTTCCCGTGGCTCGAACACGCCCTCGGCGGTTTCCACATAGACCAGGGTTTGCTTGCCGTCCTTGATGAGGATGGCCGTGGTGGGCAGCACGATATGGCCCGGCCCCGCCGCCTCGATGGACACCCGCGCATACATGCCGGGCCGCAGCGGGGTCTTGGGGTCGTCGGGTTCGATGAAGACCTGGCCGCGCCGCATGTCGGCCTGGATCGCGGCGCTCTCGCCCACCACATGGCCGCCGATGGGCTGGGGCAGGGAAGCGAGGCCGATGCTGGCCGCCGCGCCTTTTTCCACCAGCAACAAATCCGGCTCGAACACGTCGGCCACGATCCACAGCGAGGACGGTTCGCCCAGGTCGAACAGCGCCGAACCCGCCGCCACCGTCGCCCCCGCCGCCACATAGGCCCGCAGCACCGTGCTGTCCATCGGGGCGCGCACCACGACCTCCTCCGCCACGCCGTTGCCCAAGAGGCGCAGGGCGTCGCGGGCGCGTTCGTAGTCGGCGCGGTCCTCGTTCAACTGGGCTTCCGCCTCCATGCGCTCGATTTCCAGGCCGACGCCGCTGCGCTTCATCTCCTCTTGGCGCTGGTAGCGGTATTCGGCGCGGGCCAGTTCCACCTTGGCGCGGGCGAAATCGGAGCGCATCTGCGCGGCCTCGGCGCTGGCCAGGGTGACGAGCGGGTCGCCCGCCTTGACCCGGTCGCCAATCTGCACATGGATTTTGCCGATCCGGCCCGCCACCACCGTGCCCGCCGTGGAAATGGCCTTGGCCCGGAAATCCACCCGGCCCGGCGCGGTCACGGCACCGGCCACCGCTTCGGAAGCGACCTGCTGGATTTGGAGATAGGGCAGCGATTCGGGACGCAATGCGATGCGCCGGGTTGGCGGGGAAGCAAAAGCCGCCGTCAAAGTGTCGTCATTGGCGGGTCCGGCGGCCATGGCACCGGAAACCGGCAGCAATAATCCCAAGGCAACAATCAATCTGGAAAGGTTCATGATGGCGAGTTTCGATGGCGGATATACAGCTTATGCCGCCAAGCTTTCATGAACCTTTCGATACCCCCGCTGGATGCGGGGAAACCCATGGGCCTATCCCCCGGCTTCCCGGTCGAAGACGACCTCGAAACGGGTTCCCCGCTGGCCGGGACCGGTGCCGATGCCGATCCGGGCCGCGTGGAGTTCGGCGATTTCCCTGACGATGGCCAGCCCCAGCCCGCAACCTTCGCCGGGACTGCCGGGGATGCGGTAGAAACGCTCGAACACCCGCTCGCGTTCCATATCGGGAATCCCCGTCCCGCCATCCTCCACTGCGAGGGAGGGCGACGGCCCGTTGCCGACCGAGACCACGATCTGCCCCCGTTCCGGGCCATAGCACACGGCGTTGTCGATCAGGTTGTTCAGCAGTTCCCGCAACAAGGTGGGATCTCCCCGCACGACCGGCGGTGGCGCGTCCGGCGGCTCGAATCCCAAGTCCATGCCCCGGTCCAGCACCTTGGGCACCCAGTCCATGCAGGTTTCCCGCGCCAGTTGGCAGAGGTCGACCGGCACGAAGGGATGGGTGGCGTCCATGCCGGGCTCGGAGCGGGCGAGGACCAGCAATTGCGTGGTGAGGTGGGAGGCCCGGTCGGCGGCATTCTTGATCCGCCCGAGGGCGGGCCGCATGTCCTCCAGGTCGTCGGCGCGCAAGGCCCGCTCGGCCTGGACCTTGAGCCCCGCCAGGGGAGTGCGCAATTGGTGGGCGGCGTTCTCGATGAACCGGCGCTGGGCACCCATCGCCTCGGCCAATTGCCGCAACAACTCGTTGATGGTGCGGGTGAGGGAGCGCACCTCCAAGGGCACCCCGGAATCCGGGATGGGACTGAGTTCCTTGGGCGAGCGCCGGGCGATCATGCCGGCCAAATCGCGCAGGGGCTTGAGCCCCCGGTTGATGCCGGTCCAAAAGTGCAGGCCGGTAACAAGGACCAGCAACACCTGGGGTAGGACCACGGCCAACAGGATTTCTTCCATCATGCTTTGCCGCTTGCGCAGCGTCTCGGCCACGGAGACCCATACCTCGCCGGAGGTTTCGGTGGGTTCCGTGACCACGGACACCACCCGCACCGGCCTGCCCTGGAACTCGCCATCGGAAAACGAGGGCTGCGCCTTGTCCAGCGCGGCGGGCTTGGGGCCGGGCAGTTCCCGGTCGCCCGCCATGAAGCCGGTCGCCTCGGACTCCACCTTGAAGTAGGTCTTGTCGGTATCGTCCCAGCGGAACACCTCCACCGCGATGGGCGGCAGTTCGAAGGTGACCTTGTTCTTATAGGTCTTGACCTCCTGCGCCAGCGAGCGGGCGGAATCCAACAACCAGCGGTCATAGGCTTGGTTGGTGTAGTGCAGGGCCACGAAGTAGGACACGGCGGTGTCCAGGACGACCACCAGGGTCAAGGGCAGCGTCAGCCTTAACAGCAACTGCTTCCTGAGGCTTTGCGGCTTACGCATCGCCGTCCTTCTCCAGCAAATAGCCCAGCCCGCGCAGGGTCCTGATGTTGATCCCCAAGGGATCGAGGCGTTTGCGCAGGCGATGCACATAGACCTCGATGGCGTTGTCCGCCAATTCCTCCTGCCGCACCGCCAAGCGCTGGGCGATCCGGTCCTTGCTCACCACCCGGCCCGCCTGCAACAGCAGGGCTTCCAACACCCCGTACTCGCGGGAAGGCAGCAACATCGGCTCGCCATCCACCGAGACCCGATGGTGGGCGGTATCCAGCGCCAAGCGGCCAAACACGATCTCGTGGTTGAAACCGCCATGGCTGCGGCGGATCAGCGCCCGGACCCGCGCCTCCAATTCGCGGAGTTCGAAGGGCTTGACCATGTAGTCGTCCGCGCCCGATTCCAGCCCGCCGACCCGGTCGTTGATGCCGTCGCGCGCGGTCAGGATCAGCACGGGGGTCGGGCACTTCCTGGCCCGGAGCGCCCGCAGCACCTCGCGCCCGTCCCCGTCGGGCAGCCCCAGGTCGAGGATGACCACGTCGAAGGCCTGGGTGCGCAGGGCGCTGTCGGCATAGGAGGCGGTCGCCGCCAAGGTCAGGTCGAAACCGGATTGAGCGAGGCTATGCGAAAGCCCGTCCGCCAGGGTGGCGTCGTCCTCCACCAATAGGATTCTCATGGGGTTTATCCGCCGTGGTTGTGAAAGGTTGGTGAAAGGTTTCAATCCTATAATGAATGGACGCAGCGTCGTGCTTTCAAGAAAGCGCTTAAAAATTAAGCGGATGTGGGCATTTGAGGCAGGATTTTGCATGGAGGTGGGCGGATCGGGCAATGGGCGGGCAACAGCCCGGGCCATTCCTACCGAATGTCTCCCGATGGCTGGGTTTGGGCGAGGGATAGCGCGATGAACCGCATAGGGCGCGAACGGGCGAAGCAATAGGATTTCCCCGGCGAACCCGGCGCGGATTGAAAAACCTGCCTGCTAGGCAAGGGCTAAGTTATGAACTCCCAGACATCCACCCGCAACCTGCAACTCGATTTCTTCCGGGGCGTGGCCCTATTGATCATCTTCATCAACCACGTTCCCGGCAACGAACTGTTGCTCTATACGCCCTCCCGGTTCGGCCTGAGCGACGCCGCCGAAATCTTCGTGTTCCTGTCGGGCTACGCGGCGGCCCTGGCCTATGGCAAGAGCTTCGAGTCCCGCGGACTGGCCTTGGGCAGCGCCAGCGTGCTGTACCGCTGCGTCCAAATCTATGCCGCCCACCTGGGTATCTTTTTCCTGCTGGCGGTGATCTGCGTGTTGGGCAACGCCGCTTTCGGGTCGCCGGACTACATCGACCGGCTCAATATCCGTTTCTTCTTCGACCACACCGAAGAAGCCTTGCTGGGCTTGATCGGCCTGCGCTATGTGCCGAATTACTTTGATATCCTGCCCATGTACCTGGTGGTCATGCTGGGGATTCCGGTGGTGTGGGCGCTGTCCAGGATCGGGGTCTGGCTGGCCTTGGCCTTCCCGGTGGCGCTCTATCTCGGCATGTGGATGTTCGGCCTGGAGTTCGGGGCCGAATTGCATGGCGACCGGCCTTGGTTCTTCAACCCGTTCGGCTGGCAATTGATCTTCTTCACCGGCTTCGCCTTCGGGCGGGGCTGGTTCCGGCCACCGGTCCCCAAACCCTGGCTGCTGGCCCTGTGCGGTGGGTTCGTCCTCGTTTCCCTGCCGTTCGGCCCCGAACCGGCCCTGCGCCCCACCGAGTGGCTGATGCGGCTGCACGCCGAATTGCGGCCCTGGCTGGACAAGACCCAGTTCGGCCTCCTGCGCGGGGTGCATTTCCTCGCCCTGGCCTATGTGACGACGAGCCTGCTGAAGGATCGCGGCCATTGGCTGGCGGGCCGCACCGCCCGGCCCATCGTCCGCATGGGCGGTCAATCCTTGCCGGTGTTCGCCGTCGCCATGGCCCTGTCCTATATCGGCGGGATGGTGTTCGACCGGCTGGGCCATGGCTTCCTGGGCCTGTCCGTGGTCAATATCGGGGGCTGCGCGGCGTTGATGGCCAGCGCGGGGCTGATGACCTGGCTCAAGTCCCGGCCCTGGCGGGTTCCAAACGACGCCGGGCCTTCCAAGGTCCAAGCCACCGGGATCGGATCGGACGCCCAGCCGGAGGAGTTCCGGCCCATTTTCCTGGTGGCGAGGACGGGAAATCCGGTGCTGCAACCCATCCCCAAAGCGGTCCCGGTACGGCGGACCGGGCATTGGCGGGGACGCGGGTGCGGCTAGGCTGTCCCCGTTCCGGCTTTACCCTCAAGGAGCCAAGGTCATGGATTCGACTGCGCACACCTTCTTCCTACATCTCCTCATCATTCTGGTGACGGCGCGATTATTCGCGGAGGCGGCAGGCTGGGCCCGCCTGCCCTCGGTGGTGGGCGAATTGCTGGCGGGCATCGTTTTGGGACCCACGGCGCTGAACTGGATCGAGCCCGACCGGGTGATCCGCATGCTAGCCGAGATCGGCATCATCCTGCTGCTGTTCGAGGCCGGGCTGGACACGGATAGTCGGCAGTTGGTCCGGGCCGGGGCCAAGGCGGCGGCGGTGGCGGTTGGCGGCTTCGTCTGGCCGTTCGGGCTGGGCTTCGCGGTCGCCTACTACGGCTTCGGCAGGCCGCTCCTGGAATCCCTGTTCATCGGCGGCACCCTCACCGCCACCAGCATCGGTATCACCTTGCGGGTGTTGGCCGACCTGCACCGACAGCAATCCCACGAGGCCCGGCTGGTCCTGGGGGCGGCGGTGATCGACGATGTGTTGGGGGTGGTGCTGCTCGCCCTGCTCTACCAGTTCGCCTTGGAGGACGCCGTCAGCCTCGCCAACGCGGGACGGCTATTGGGCTTCATCGCTTTGTTCTTCCTGTTGGCCCCGGTGGTGGCTAGGGGGCTGTCGCTGATCATCCAGCGGATGGAACGGTATACCCGGATTCCGGGACTCATCCCGACTGCCGTGGTGTCCTTGGTGCTGGGCTTGGCTTGGTTGTCCAAGGAGGCCGGAGCCCCCGAGCTTTTGGGCGGATTCGCCGCCGGGCTGGCCCTGTCGAGCCGGTTCTACCTGCCCTTCGACCTGACCCCGCGCACCGATCCGGCCTTCACCGGGCGCATCGAGGCGCAGACCCGACCCATCGTCCACCTGTTCGTGCCGATCTTTTTCGTGGTGGTGGGCCTGTCCCTGGACCTCCGCGCCATCGATTGGCATTCCCCCTTCGTCTGGGAACTGTCCCTGGCCTTGATCGGCGTGGCTTTGGTGGGGAAACTGCTCGGCGCGGTGTTCATCCGCGAGCCTTGGCCGACCCGCTTCGCCGTCGGTCTGGCGATGGTGCCGCGTGGGGAAGTGGGGCTGGTCTTCGCGGAACTGGGCCGGTCCTCGGAGCTACTGAACAATGAGGTCTATGCCGTCCTGATCATGGTGATCGCGCTGACCACCCTCGGTGCGCCGCTGTTGCTCAAGGGCTATTTCCATTGGCTCGGGCGGCGTTCCGGCGAGGCTGCGGCCCCTGGGCCGGTCAAAACAACCCGGCGTTGACCAGGAAATGACAGCCCACGCTGGCTGCGTAGCCCAACAGGATCGTGGGCAACCATCCCAGGTGGGTTCATGAAGCTGTCCTTGTAGAAAAAACTCGGCAGCGCTCCGGTCGGGCCTTGAATATGTGACGCCGCTCAAGGATTGTCACGCTTGGGCAATCCTGGTCCACCAGTTGGTGACGCATTGGGCGGAACGCTATGGCCTGAAGGAACTGCGGCGATGGTATTTCGAGGCGTGGAACGAGCCCAATCTGGAAGCGTCCTGGACCGGGGGCCAAGCGGATGATTGCGAGCTTTACCGCCACACGGCCAGGGCGATCAAGCGTGTCGACGAGCGGCTGTGCGTGGGCGGACCGGCCACCGCCCAAAACCCATGGATAACCGAGTTCATCGGACCGTGGAAAATCCCCGTTTGGCTATACTCTCGGCAAGGTCCGGCGGTGCGGCAAGCGCGGTCCATCCCGGTCCGATAGGGTCTATCCCAGGACGGCTCAGCCCATTTTATTCCCTTTATATCGATGGATTTAGCCAAATATCCGGTTCATGGAGGATAGGCGCGGTATAGCTCGCATCCATCCCAATGGATAACCATGCATCCCGGTGATTCGCAAACCGGTTTTCCATCCCCCGCTCCGGGCCTGGGCGATGGGGAAACTTTAGCCGTTCCGCCCGGTGCCTCGCCGCACGCCATCGCCGCCTTCGTGCCCGTGGCCTTGAGGCGGGCCGATACCCAGGTTTTGAACCGGAGGCTGGCGGGAACGGGGTTCAGGCTCATCCCGCCGCCCGCCGGCCTGGCCACGGGCAGGCCGGTCAGGCTGTCGGGGAATTCCATCGCGGCCCAGGGTTTGCGGATCGTGGTCGGCCTGCTGGCGGACGAGGTGTGCGCCTTGCCGTCCGCGGTCGGCGCGGCGCTGCGGGCGCTCGGACCCGCGATCCTGATTTCCGATGTCTCCAATTCCCAAGGCCGGGCCTGGATCAACCACCGTTTGCTGGCATTCGGCGTGTCCCAGTACGCCAAAAGCTTGATCGGCAAAGCCTCGGTCGATGATCTGGTCGCGGAGGCGAAGGCCGGGATCGCCTACAACATCGGCTCCAACGACTACCAGCATTACACCCCGGCCACGCGGGTCGAAGTCCTCCAGCAGGTGATGCGGAATACCATCCGCCACGAGATCGGCCATTTACTGACCAGCGAAGCGGCCTTGGACCGGCGGGACGCTTTCGTGCGTTCGCACGGCATCGATGGGGCGTGGACCGACCGGCACCTTTCACCCTACGCGGCCCATAATGGTCGGGAATTCCTCGCCGAATCCTTCAGCAAATACCATCACCGCGACTATCGGCGGGGGACGATGCCCGCGGATTGGGAAGCCTTGGTGGAAGCCATGCCCGGCGACAAGCTCGCCCAACTCGACCGGCCCGTGGACCGGAGGTGAGCCGGGGTCCGGTCCCGCGGCCACCGCCGCCCATTCCAAGCCCTCGATGCGGGGCGGGAACAGAACCCGGTCGCTTTAAATGCGAGATACCGGGTTTTGCGGGACTCGACCTATCAGGATGATTACGGATCGACAATAAAACGCTAGAACGAGGGCGGGCGGGCCGGTTCCAATCCGCTAAGGAGGTTTTCCAGGCCGGACTAAAGCGGTTTTGGCCGGGTAAATAACCGTTCCTATTGGGATAGGATGGTTCGGACCATCCGCCATGTTCATGCTGAGTCCGCCCCTAATGCAGGGAGGTGTATGATGACCCCGTTCCAGAAATTCGCCCGTATTTTCGGTTTGATCTATGCCGCAGTCGGCATATTGGGATTTTTCCCTATTTTGGTCCAACCTATCGCCGATACCACCGGATTGGATGTGGTGGCGGGTTATGGCCGGTTATTGGGGATTTTCCCGATCAATGTGACCCATAACCTAGTGCATCTCGGCCTGGGTTTGTGGGGTATTTGGGCGGCGAAAACCGATATAGCCTCGATAGCGTTCGCCAAGACCAATGCGGTTTTGCTCGCCGCGCTGGCGGCGTTGGGATTCGTTCCGGCCACCGGGATGTTGTTCGGTTTGGCCCCGATTTATGGGATCGACGCGGTGTTACATGCCGCGACCGCCATCGTGGCCGGTTATTTCGGTTATATCCTGCCGACCCATATCCATCACGATACGCCCGCCGCCATCCACCATTAAGGGGTTTTAGCGACGCGTCGGCCTTGTTCCAGGATAAGGCCGGCTTTTCCCAGAGCGCGAACCGGAAATCGCGGGTCGCGGGGACCGATACAGCGCGGGGCGTGCCCCATACGTCGGCAAGCCTTGCCGCGCTCCCGCTAGTGCGGGGAACAGGCGCACCGTGCCCGTGTCGTTTCCTCCCTGGTGAAGCCGGTCCATCCTTGTCCGCCCTGGAACTAGGGTTCCATTCCACCCGCAAGGATTCCCAAGACCGGGCCGACCACATTATAAGAAACCATCCCCGATCAACCATTGGCGACCCAGCGCGGAATCTATGGTGTATATCCCGGCCGGGGTTTCGATGCGGCCTTGGATGCGTTCCCCACCGAGGTCCAGGATAACCCAATGGCTCCCGTCGCCGCCGCCGAGGCGGCCATACCAAGTGAAACCGCCATCGGGCCGGTCGGCGCGGGTTTCGTAAACCATTTGGAAACGTCCTGTGGGCAAAGCCAGGGCGAGGGTTGCGCCCGTCGCCATATCGGCCAATACCGCGGTCCGCAGGCTGATTTCGACGACGGACCCCGGTGGGAAATCCTGGTACCGCGCCGGCAGCGGGGCATAGCCGGGTTCGTAATAAAGCAAACCATCCGGGTCTTCCCGTCCGGGCGGGCGCGGGGCGGTTTCATCGGCGTCGTGTTTGCGGCTGCTGACAATGATGTGCCGGGTCTTTCCGGCGGC
The DNA here is from genome assembly GCF_900155475.1 of Methylomagnum ishizawai. Lineage (NCBI taxonomy): Bacteria > Pseudomonadati > Pseudomonadota > Gammaproteobacteria > Methylococcales > Methylococcaceae > Methylomagnum > Methylomagnum ishizawai. The sequence continues at coordinate 78,868 of NZ_FXAM01000002.1, forward strand.
GTCCGCGATGGCGATATAGTTGTAATCCGCCAGAATCGACCAGAGTTCCGCCGGATTCCCCGGTGTCGGCGTCCCGGACGGGAAATCCCGGTCGAGTCCGGGGGCCAGGCTGAAGCGGACGCCATGCCGTGCGCCCAGCCATTCGAACAGGGACGCGGACCGGGAAACCGATGGAGCGGTGGGGGTGGGTTTCGGCGGGAGCGGGGCAGAATCGACGGCGGCGAATAACCCCAGGGCCAGGAAAATCGATGACCCGATGAGTTTTGGGACCGCCGGGAAGGAAATGGCCACGGGAAGCGCTCGAAGCAGGCGCGGATGGGGACCGCCTCAATCCGCAGCTTAGGTGCCCGTGGCGGGAATTCTGTGATCCGCTTCGTGTCCGGCGATATTGCGCGGGCTCCGGCGGCTTTGGCCGGGGGAGCGGCCCGGCCCCAGTGCCCTAACCGCCCTCAATTGACGGGTAGAGACGCTTGAGCTCGATCCGTGCCTCCTGGGTGGCGAAGCGCCAATTCACGGTGCTGTCCACCTGGGCGCGTGGGCTTTGACAAAGCCGACAATTCCGTTACGCGACCGCGCTGAGCAGGCCATATTGGCTCTCCCCAAACGAGCTTTGGACATTCTTGGAAAGGTTTTGCAGGAACCCGGCGAGATCGCTCCCATTTCCCGAATCGGAGGATCCCCCCAGGGATTGCACCAAATTCTGGTAATCCTGCTTCAAGCTGGCAAGGGCATCAGAGGAACCGCTATCGCCGCTGTTACTTGTGCTGGAACTGGTGCTTGAATCGGAAGACAGGCTTTGGATCAAGCCTTCCAGGTTGCTGGACCAATCCTGGTAGCCGCCTTGGCGCATTCCGCCGCCCGGTGGCGGACCGGGCGGCGGGCCGCCTTGAGGCCCACCTTGCGGTCCGCGCGATGGCATGTCTTGCGCCAGCGCCGCGAAGGTGTCCTTGGCGGTTTGGACGTCGCCCGAATCCAGCGCCGAGCCGATGGCATCCATTGCCGACGCGATGGGATCGGAGCCGCTGCCCGAATTGGCGCTTGAATTGGACGGCGCGTTTTGTTGCAAGGTGGCGTAAGCCGATTGGGCAGCGCTCAGGTCGCCGGATTCCAGGGCCTGGGCGAGGTCGGCGAAAGGATCGGATGAACCGGACCCGCTGTCGGAGCCATCTGCGGAAACCACATTGTTGCTGGAATGCAGCGCCTGGAAAAGATCGTGCATGAAGGCGCTCAAGGCTTGGGTGGAATCGGCGGAATTGCCCGAGGCGGAATCCGAATCCGACGAAGCCGAGGACTGGCCGATGCCCATCTGGCTGAGGGTGTTCAACACATCGGCGGCGAAGCCACCCCCCGGCCTTCCCATTGCCGTGCCGCCCACCCGTCCGCCGGATGACTGTTCGGCATTGCCGGTGGAAACCCCTTGGACGGAGGTCGATCCGTAGCTTTTGAGGATCGATTGGATATTCAAACTGCTGGTGTTGATGGTGGTCATGGCTCATCTCCATCGCGGTGGAATCTCGTCCATAGTTTCGACCGGATTTACGCCGTTGGAAACGGAAAAACCGTTGATTTACATAACTTTACACTTCTTTACACAAGCTCATCCCGACCCGGAAGCCGCCTTCCGACTACGCCCGCCCGTCGTGGACCGCCATCACCCCAAAGCCTTCCCCCGCCGCGCACAGCGGCGAGCGCCTCAGAGGTGGCCCCGGTTGTTTGAACAGGATTTAAGCCAGGATAAGGAAGGTTATCTTGGGTAATAGCTACCGTCCATCCCGCCTGGAGCGATGGACTGGGCTGGGAGTGCCGCTTTGGGCATACTGCGCCCATCGTCCACCGTCCACCGCCCCGAGGCTATCCATGGCCCGCCGCCGCTGACCGCCCGCCTTCGATCCTGTTCATGAAAACTTTGCAAGATCGTCCCCGTTTAAATCAAACCGCAATCCTGCGGTAACGCGGCTTACTTATTTTCCGCGTATCGTCCCAATATCAGAAATGCCACCTATTGATTCAACCCCCCGCTTCTTGAATAAATCAGGCTGGCCTGGGAGCGAATCCCGCCGGGTTTGCCAAGCGGGGTGGTTAGTCTTGCCCGAATCAATGTGGGTTTCCCCATTTAATTATCGAGTTTCACGGCGTCCGGGAATGATATGAAGGCATTATTCGTTTGCGGTTCCTTGAATCAAACCAAAATGATGTATGAGATTTCGCGCCATCTCGCGCCGCGATTCGATATTTATTTCACGCCTTATTTCTGCGATGGCTTCGGTAAATGGGTGCAAAGGTCGGGTGCCCTGGATTTCACCGTTTTGGGCGGTCGCTTCATGCGTAAGACCATGGAATTCCTCGATGAACGCCAAGTCGCCTTCGATTACGAAGGCCGCGACCGCCGCTACGATTTGGTGGTGACCTGTAGCGATTTGATCGTGCCACGCCGCATCCGCGATACCAAACTGGTCTTGGTCCAGGAAGGCATGACCGATCCCGAAAACCTCGCCTACCATCTGGTCCGTGCCCTGCGCTTGCCGCGTTGGATGGCGCAGACCTCGACCACCGGGCTGTCCGATTTATACGACATTTTCTGTGTGGCTTCCGAGGGCTACCGCGATTTATTCATGAATAAAGGCGTGCGGCCCGAGAAGCTCAAAGTCACCGGGATTCCCAATTTCGATCATTGCGAAGCCTATCGGGATAATGATTTTCCCCACCGCGATTTCGTGCTGTGCGCCACTTCGGATATGCGCGAAACCTTCAAATATGAAAACCGCGCCAAATTCATCGAGAAAGCCCGCCGTATCGCCGATGGGCGTCGTTTGATCTTCAAATTCCACCCCAACGAGAACGCGCAACGGGCCGGGGCCGAGATCGAGCGCTATGCCCCCGAAGCCTTGTATTTCAGCGAGGCCAACACCGACCACATGATCGCCAATTGCGAGGCGCTGGTGACGCGCTATTCCTCGGTGGTGTACGTCGCCGCGGCTTTGGGTAAGGAAATCCATTCCGACCTGCCGCCCGATATGCTGCGGCGCTTGCAGCCGGTCCAGAACGGCGGCACCTCGGGCCGTAATATCGCCCAGGAATGCCTACGCTTGTTCGAGGCCGACAGCCAGCCCCGCCTCCGCCCGGCGGGCCGGTTCCGTCTGAAAACCTTGGGATTGCCGCTACGCCGGGCGGTGGGAGGCCGCAGATGAATCGGAAACTGGTATTGGCGGTGCAGGCACGGCTGGGTTCCAGCCGTCTGCCCGGTAAGGTGTTGAAGGAGGTTTGCGGCAAGCCGATCCTGGCCCGGATGCTGGAACGGTTGGGCCGGGTCGAAACGCCCGCCAAGATCGTGGTGCTGACGACCACCGACAACGCCGACGAACCCATCGTCCAGCTATGCCGGGAGTTGGACGTGGAGGTGTTCCGCGGCCACCCGACCGACCTGTTGGACCGCCATTATCTGGCCGGGCTGGTCCATGGCGCGGAGGCCATCGCCAAGATTCCCTCCGATTGTCCCTTGATCGATCCCGCCATCGTGGACCGGGTCTTGGCCCGCTACGTGGTCGGCGATTGCGACTACGCGGGCAACCTTCATCCAGCCAGCTACCCGGACGGCAACGATGTGGAAGTGATGGGGATGGCGGCGCTGGGCGAGGCTTGGCGCGAAGCCGGGCTGGCGCTGGAGCGCGAACATACCACGCCTTACATCTGGGAGCGTCCCGAGCGTTTCCGCCTCGCCAACGTGGCGTGGGAAAGCGGCCTGGACTACTCCTTAAGCCACCGCTGGACCCTGGACTATGCCGAAGATTACGAATTCATCCGCCGGGTCTACGAGGAACTTTATCCCGAGCGGCCCGGCTTCGGCCTGGACGATATCCTCGACCTCCTGGCCCGCAAACCCGAAATCGCCGCCCTCAACGCCCGCTATGCCGGGGTGAATTGGTACCGCCATCACCTGCATGAACTGAAGACCGTTGATACCCGCCATACCCGGATGCTCGATTGAGCGGACGCCGTTTCCTCCACCGATCACGAACCATGACCGAAACCGAACAACAGGAATTGAAAGAACTGGCCCATCGCGTGCGCCGCCATGTGGTGCGGATGGCGACCGATGGTGGCTGTTTCATCGGCGCTTCGTTGTCCTGCGTCGATGTGCTGGCCTATCTGTACCGGCATTGGCTGAGGATTTCCAACGCCAAGCTGGACGATCCCCAGCGCGATTATCTGCTGCTGTCCAAAGGCCACGATGTGCCCGCGCTCTACGGCCTGTTCGTGGAACTGGGTTTTTTGGAGCCGCATCGCCTCGCCAACCATCTCAAGACCGGCGACCACATCTATTGGCATCCCAACCGCAACATCCCCGGCGTGGAGTTCCATTCCGGCTCGCTGGGCCATTTGCTGAGCGTGGGTGTGGGCATCGCCCTGGATATCAAGCTGTGCCGGGGCAAGGGCCGGGTGGTGGTGATATTGGGTGATGGCGAACTGAACGAGGGTTCGGTGTGGGAAGCCGTCCTGGTCGCCGCCGCCAAGCGCCTGGACAACCTGATCGTGGTGGTGGACCGCAATGGCTTCCAAGCCAATTTGGCGACCGAGGCCTTGATCCCGCTGGAACCCCTCGCCGACAAATTCGCCGCCTTCGGTTGGGAAACCCTGCGGTTGGACGGCCATGATTTCGAGGATTTGGAAGCCGGTTTCGCCCTGATTCCCAGGCGCCTGGGCCAACCCACCGCGATCATCGCCGACACCGTGCGGGGCCGGGGTTTGCCCAGCATCGCGGCGCGGGCCGACCGCTGGTTCTGCAATTTCTCCGCCGCGGAAATCGAGCAGTTGCTCGAAGAGCTGGAAGGCCACCGCCTCGCGGTGATCGACAGCGACATCATCGTGGCCCGCTGATCCCGCCACCGACCGACGAGCCACCCATGAATACCGTCCCCCGCAGCTACGAAGACATCCTCCACTCTGTGGCCCTGAGCGACGAGCGCTTCGTCGCGCTGACCGCCGAGAACCGCTCGGCCATCCGCGACCTGCCCGCCAAGCTCGGCGAGCGTTTCATCGATTTCGGCATTTGCGAGCAAACCCTGGTCGGGGCCGCCGCCGGGCTGGCCTTGCGGGGCCGGATTCCGGTGGTCCACGCGCTGGCGACCTTCCTGACGCTCAGGGCGTTCGAATTCATCCGCACCGATGTCGGCATCGCCCATTTGCCGGTCAAGCTGGTGGGCACTTTCACTGGCTTCGCTTCCGAGGCCAATGGCCCGACCCATCAATCCCTGGAAGATGTGGCCTTGATGCGCGGCATTCCCGGCATGCAGGTCTGGTGTCCCGCCGACGCGCAGGATTTGGCGCTGGGATTGGAAGCCGTGCTGCGCGATCCCGCCCCCTGCTATATCCGCTATAACGCGGCCAGACCCCTGGCCCATCACGATGCGCCTTTCGAATTGGGCCGGGCCGAAATCTGGTCCGAGGGCAACGATATCACCTTGCTGACCTACGGGCTGTTATTCGGGGAATGCCTCAAGGCCGTGGCCTTGCTGCGCGATACCGGGCTGTCGGTGGGTTTAATCAATATGCGGATGCTCAAGCCGGTGGATACCGCCGCCATCGCCGCGGCGGCGCGGCGTTCCAAGCTGCTGGTGACGGTGGAGGACCATTTCCAGACCGGCGGGCTGTATTCCATCGTGGCCGAAACCTTGGTCGAGCAAGGGGTCGTGGTCCCGGTCCTGCCCCTGGCCTTCGCCGAGCGCTGGTTCAAACCGGCCTTGCTGGCCGATGCGCTGGCCTACGAGGGTTTCGACGCCCACGGCATCGCCGCCCGCGTCCGCGAACGCTACGCCCGCATCGAGGCTTAGTCCGCCCGTAGAACCCCGGCTTTCATCCGTTCGTTCCCAAACTCCGCTTGGAGATCGGCGGACCAGTGGTTAAACCCAACCAGAGACACAGCATGAGCCACGAGCTACCCAAGATCGCCGAATCCAACGCCCTGTGGGAACGCGCCCAGGGCTTGATCCCGGCCGGCACCCAAACCCTGGCGAAAGGGCCGGGCCAATATTCCAACGGCGTCGCGCCCAAATACGCCCGGCGCGGCCAGGGGGCGCGGCTGTGGGATGTCGATGGCAATGAATTCCTGGATTTCAATATGGGCATCGGTCCCATCGTGCTGGGCTATGGCCATCCGGCGGTGGACGCGGCGATCCAGCGGCAGTTGGCGGACGGCATCACTTTTTCGCTGATGCACCCGCTGGAAGTCGAAGTGGCCGAGTTGATGCGGGACTGCATCCCCAACGTGGAATCGGTGCGCTTCTCCAAGACCGGCTGCGATGTGACCAGCGCCGCCGTACGCCTAGCCCGCGCCTATACCGGACGCGAGCGGGTGCTGTGCTGCGGCTACCACGGCTGGCATGACTGGTATATCGCCGTCACCGACCGCAACGCCGGGATTCCGCACAGCACCACCGAACTCACCCATACCTTCAATTACAACGACCTCGATTCGGTGATCGACGCCATCGACGAAGGCACGGCCTGCGTCATCCTCGAACCCTTTGTGTTCGAGCGCGAGAACGGCTCCTTCCTCAAGGGACTGCGCGAAATCTGCGATAAACACGGCGCCTTGTTGATCTTCGACGAGATGTGGACCGGCTTCCGCTGCGCCTTGGGCGGTGCCCAGGAATTTTTCGGGGTACGGGCCGATTTGTGCCTGTTCTCCAAGGCCATGGCCAACGGGATGCCGATTGCCGCCATCGTCGGCCGCCGCGAGGTGATGGCCTTGTTCGAGCGGGAGGTGTTCTTCTTCACCACCTTCGGCGGCGAAGCCTTGTCGCTGGCCGCCGCCAAAGCCTGCATCGAATTCATCCGCGATCACGATGTGACCGCCGACTTGGCCCGGCGCGGCCAGGCTTTGCTGGACGGCGTGAACGGCCTGATCCGCGATCTCGGCCTCGATTACGTCACGACCGCCGGATATCCCTTCCGCACCATCATGAATTTCTCGCCCAGCGCCGGGAATCCGCTGCTGATGAAAACCCTGGTGCAGCAGGAATTGATCCGGCGCGGCATCCTCTGGTCCGGCACCTTGAACCTGTGCCATGCCCATACGGCCCAGGACGTGGATGATACCGTCCGCGCCTTCGCCGACAGCCTCGCCATCCTGGCCGAAGCCGTGGCGGCGGGTACCGTGGCCGCCCGCCTCCAGGGCGAACCCTTGCAGCCGGTGTTCCGCAAGACCAGCCAGTTCCACGTCAAGCCGCGGGTGGCGGCATGAGCCTGTTCGATCTCGGCGGCAAGACCGCCATCGTCACCGGCGCGGCGGGTTTGCTCGGACGCCAGCACTGCCAAGCGCTGGCCGAGGCGGGCGCGTTCGTGGTCGCCACCGATAGCGACCGCGACACCTGCGCCGCCGTGGCCGAGGCACTCGGCAAATCCGGCATCGCCATCGCCGCCGATGTCACCGACCCGGTTTCGCTGCGGCAATTGGCCGACGCGGTGCGTAGCCTGACCGGGCGTATCGACGTGCTGGTCAACAACGCCGCCATCAACGACAAATTCGAGAACCCGGCGGCGGCCTTGGAAGATTCCCGCTTCGAGAACTACCCGTTGGAAATGTGGAAACGCTCGCTGGAGGTGAACGTGACCGGGGTGTTCCTATGTTCCCAGGTGATCGGGGCGGACATGGCCCGCGCCGGCCGGGGCAGCATCATCAACGTGGCGTCCACCTATGGCGTGGTGGCTCCCGACCAATCCCTCTACCGCGACCCCGAAGGCCGGCAGCGTTTCTATAAAACCCCGGTGTATCCGACCACCAAGGGCGCGGTATTGGCCTTCACCCGCTTCCTGGCCGCGTATTGGGGCGGGGCGGGCGTCCGGGTCAACGCGCTGTCGCCCGGCGGCGTGGAGAACGGCCAGGACGATTTCTTCGTGGCGGAATATTCGCGCCGCACTCCGCTGGGGCGCATGGCCGCGCCCACCGATTTCAGGGGGGCCGTGGTGTATCTGGCTTCCGACGCTTCGGGCTATATGACCGGCGCGAACCTGCTGGTGGACGGCGGTTTCACGGCAATTTGAAGCGGCCCGCCCGGCATCGCGTATCGGCGGGCCACGACCCGCCCCATCTCATCATCCACTCTTGAGCAAGGTATCTGTATGAGCAAACGGGAAGTGAACATCGGCGACCGTTTTATCGGCGACGGCCATCCGGTCTATGTCATCGCCGAAATCGGCATCAACCATAATGGCTCGTTGGATTTGGCCAAGGAATTGATCTTCGGGGCCATGGGCGCGGGGGCCGATTGCGTGAAGTTCCAGAAGCGCACCCCGGAACTGTGCGTGCCGCGGGACCAATGGCAGTTGGAGCGCGATACGCCCTGGGGCCGGATGACCTATATCGATTACCGCCGCAAGGTCGAATTCGGCGTGGACGAATACGCCGAAATCGACCGTTATTGCCGCAGCTTGGGCATCGCCTGGACCGCGTCCTGCTGGGACGAGCCTTCGGTCGATTTCATGGAGCAGTTCGAGCCGCCGTTCTACAAGATGGCGAGCGCCTCCTTGACCGACCTTCCATTGCTGGGCAAGGCCCGCGCCACCGGCAGGCCGTTGATGATCTCGACCGGCATGTCCACCATGGAGGAAATCATCGCCGCCGTGCAGGCCATCGGCACCCACGACCACGCCGACCGCCCCAGCTTGATGATCGCCCACGCCACTTCGACCTATCCCTGCAAGGTGGAAGAACTCAACCTGCTGATGATCCACACCTTGAAGGAACGTTATCCGGGCGTGCCCATCGGCTATTCCGGCCATGAAACCGGCTTGTCGCCGTCCTTGGCGGCGACCGCGCTGGGGGCTTCCTTCCTGGAACGCCATATCACCCTGGACCGCGCCATGTGGGGCACGGACCAGGCGGCTTCGGTGGAATTGGTCGGCTTCGAGCGCTTGGTGCGCGATGTCCGCGATATCCAGAGATCGCTGGGCGATGGCGTGAAGCGCGTCTACGACAGCGAACTCGGGCCGCGGGCCAAGCTGCGCCGGGTGCAGGCCGCCGCCTGAAATCCGTCACCATTGGATCGTTGCTTTGGAGTCCAAGGCTTGCCTTGGCCGCGCGAAGTTTCCAAAGCAAGCTTTGGACTCCAGAGATTCGCCCCAAACGATTTTGCAATGCCGCTGTGCTGGTTTCCAAGCGGAGCTTGGGAACCAGCAAGCAACCACTCTCCGCCCATAGACGACGAGGATATAACAATGAACCAAGATTGGACTCCCGAGCAATTCGCCCAATGCGCTCGCCGCTTGAAACTGGTCCTGACCGATTGCGATGGCGTCCTGACCGATGGTGGCGTCTACTATTCCAAGCATGGCGAGGAACTGAAACGCTTCAACATCCGCGACGGGATGGCGGTGGAACGGCTCCGGCTGCTGGCCGGGATCGAAACCGGCATCGTCAGCGGGGAGTTGTCGCCCTCGGTGGCCCGCCGCGCCGAAAAGCTGCAAATCACCGAGCTACATCTGGGCTCCAAGGACAAAGCCGCGACGGTGAAGGCCATCCTGGAGCGCCTCAACCTCAATTCGCGGGAAGTCGCCTATGTCGGCGACGATGTCAACGACCTGCCCGCCTTCGCCGTGGTCGGGCTGACCGCCTGTCCCGGCGATGCCTTGTCCGAGGTCAAGGCGGCGGCGCATATCGTGCTGGGCCGTCCGGGCGGCCATGGGGTGTTCCGCGAATTCGCCGAAATGGTGTTGAAGGCCCGCGCCGATGCGGGGGCTTTGTGAGTTTGGGTTTCTTCACCATCCTGGCGGCGCAGTTCTTTTCCTCCTTAGCCGATAACGCCCTGCTGTTCGGGGCCATCGCCCTGTTGCGGGAGCAACAGGCCCCTTCCTGGCAAACCCCGGTCCTGCAACAAAGCTTCGTGGTCGCTTTCATCGTCCTCGCGCCCTTCGTCGGTCCGTTCGCCGACGCCCTGCCCAAGGGCCGGGTGATGTTCGTCAGCAACGCGGTGAAGATCGCCGGTTGCCTGGGGATGCTGATGGGCGTGCCGCCATTGCTGGCCTATGCCGTGGTCGGTATCGGCGGGGCCATGTATTCGCCGGCCAAGTACGGCATCCTCACCGAATATTTCCCGCCGGAAAAACTGGTTTGGGCCAATGGCTGGCTGGAAGGGCTGACGGTGGCGGCGATCATCCTGGGGGCCATCGTCGGCGGCCTGTTGATCGGCGACCGGGTGGGGGCGGAAGCGGCGCGGTTCCTGGCCGGGCTGCCGTTCAATCTCGGTATCGACACCGTGGCGGAATTCGCCATCGCCGCCATGCTCTGTTTCTACGGGCTGGCGGCGCTGTTCAACCTCTATATCCCGCGCTTGCCCATCGACCACAAGTTACCCAGCCGTAGCGTCGGTTTCATCCTCAAGGATTTCCTGCATTGCTTCGTGCAGTTGTGGAAAGACCCGCTGGGGCAGGTGTCGCTGGCGGTGACGGCCTTGTTCTGGGGCGCGGGGGCGACTTTGCGCCTGATCGTCCTGATGTGGGCGGCGGCGGCTTTGCACCTGGGTTTGGAACAGGCCACCCAGTTGACCGCCGTGGTGGCGGTGGGAATCGGCTTCGGCGCGGCCTGGGCCGGGAAGGCGGTGCCTTTGGAACATTCGGTGCGGGTGTTGCCGGTAGGGATCGCCATGGGCTTGGCGGTGTCGGCGATGGCCTGGGTCAGCGATTGGCGCGTCGCCCTGCCGATGCTGGCCTTGATCGGGGCCATGGGCGGTTATTTCGTGGTGCCCATGAACGCCTTGTTGCAGCACCGCGGCCATTTGTTGATGGGTGCGGGCCATTCCATCGCCTTGCAGAACTTCAACGAGAACCTCAGCATCCTGCTGATGCTCGGACTCTATGCCTTGATGATCAAGGTGGAATTGTCGGCCTCCGCCATCGTGGTGGTGTTCGGCCTGATCGTGGCGGGCAGCATGGCGGTTTTGACCCGGCTGCACGGCCACGACCAGGATTAGCTGTCCTGGGTGCTTTGCCGCTCTCGATGGGGTGGGTCGAGTCCCGCCATTCATGGTGGACGGCGGGTTAGGCTATCGCTAGCCCGCCTTATGGCTTTTTGGTATCCAGCCTCGGGGAGCGGGAATAATATCCCGCCGATGCGCTGGTATATCGACGCGGATGGATAGGGTATTTTCGCCCCACCTATCCGTATCGAACACGCCCTGGATTGCGGGTTTCCTTCACCAATCCGTCACGCCACCTCAATATTGCCTTCATAAGCCGTGCGTATTGTTTCCCGATTCCACCCGGAGGAAATGCATATGTCGGCCAACCGCCCGAATCGAGAATCCCGTCCCCGCCGTTTCGTCGCCGAAATCGCCCGCGACGAAGCCACCATCCGCGCCACCCAGGCTTTGCGCTACCAGGTTTTCGCCGGGGAAATGGGTGCCCGGCTGCATACCCCTATCGAGGGCTTGGATTGCGACGAAATCGACGCTTATTGCGACCACCTATTGGTGCGCGATACCCAGACCGGCACCATCGCCGCTTGTACCCGGTTATTGTCCGATACCCAGGCCCGCCGGTTGGGGCGTTTCTATTCGGAAGGGGAATTCGATCTCGGAGCCATCCGCGCCTTGTCGGGACGCTTTTTGGAAATAGGCCGTACCTGTGTCGATCCGGCCCAGCGCGGCGGCGTGGTGTTGGGCACCTTGTGGAACGGCTTGGCGGATTATGTCGCCGAGGGTGGCTTCGATTATCTGATGGGTTGCGCCAGCATCCCGCCCGGTCCCAGCGGTTTCGCGGTGGACGCCGTTTACCGCCAAATCGAGCCGGAACAATTCGGCCCGGCCCATCTCTGGGCGAGGCCGCGGATTCCGGTGCCCGCCGGGAAGCGTTGCGACCGCGACGAGAGCGGCATCCCGCCCTTGTTGCAAGCCTATCTGCGCCTGGGCTGCCGGGTCTGCGGCGAGCCTTACTGGGACGAGGATTTCAATGTGATGGACGTGTTCATCCTGCTCGATCTTTCGCGCTTGCAGGCCCGCTACGAACGGCGCTTCATCGGCCCTCGGCCCGGAGACGCCCATGCGGCGCTGCCTGCCCTGGTTTAAGGGCGCGGGCATCGCCGCCATGTTCCTGCTGGGCGTGGTTCTGGCGGGGGCGGTCATGCCGGGTTTGCGCGGGTTGTTGGGACGGCGGGCGTCCGGCTTGTGCGAGGATATCGTCGTCCATTGGAACCGCACGGTGTGCCGTATCCTGAATGTGCGACTGGAAATCACCGGCGCTCCCGATCCGGCGGCCCGCTTGCTGGTCGCCAACCATATCTCCTGGCTGGATATCATCGCCCTGGGCGGCCAGGGCCGGGGCCAGTTCGTCGCCAAGGCCGAAGTGGCGGATTGGCCGGTGATGGGCTATCTCGCCAAGCGGATCGGCACCCTGTTCGTCCAGCGTGGCGACGCCGCCCAAACCGCCGCCACGGCGGAATTGATGGTGTGGCGGCTGCGCCAGGGCAAACGCTTGATCCTGTTCCCAGAAGGCACCACCACCCCCGGCGAGCGGGTGCTGCGCTTCCATGGCCGTTTGTTCCAGCCCGCCGGTTTGGCCGGGGTCGGGGTACAGGCGGTGGCCTTGGGGTATTCCGGCCCGGCCAAAACCGCGGCACCCTTCATTGGCGAGGACGAATTCGTGCCGCATTTGCTGGGCATCCTGCGCTTGGAGCGGATCGATCTGCGCTTGTCCTACGGGCCGCTGCTTCCGGCGGGCTTGGACGCGGGCGGCATGGCGGCGCTGTCGCGGCGCTGGGTCGCCGAGACGCTGGCCGCGGTTCCCGCCGCCCGCGCGGGCTGAGCCGTTTGCCCCAGGTGAATTGATCCGCGCAGGCGGAAAATCCCGTTATATCGCCGATTCCTTCCCACCCGCCTCTTCTTGCCAATGCGCGGAACTCCACGCCATCCGTGATCCCGCCACGGCGATGCCCACCGAATCCCTTACCCCGCCCTGTAAAAACCGGGGCATCCGCTGGATGAACCCCAGACCGCTCAGGATCATCGCCTTCACCAAAAGGCCCGCCGTAAGGTTCCGCCGCCCGTGGTCCTGGGGAGCCAGCGCGTCGATCAGTTCAATCCAGCCCATCGACCCTCCCCGCCACCAAACCCAGGTGATCGATTCCTGGATGCCACAGTCGGCGGCAGCGCCTTTCTCGCCCGCTGGGATCGAAACCGTCGAAACTATGCGCCATCATTTAGAAAAACCAAAGGGTAAGACATGGGCACGGATGACGGTTATATAAGGCGTATCGTCTTCATCCCGCCCAATAAGCGGGACCAAGTCGTGAAATCTTTGACATTCCGCCCTACTTTGCCCAATATTTGGCCGCTGTCTTTAAAAAGAACAGTCCTGCCGTATCCAGCGCGGTATTGATCGGCACTCAAAGGGGGAATCCACGCTGCCATGGTCTTGTCCGAGCCATTCCATGGGCTTCCGCACGGCGATGGTGGCATGAATTGTTATTCCAACCATACAGCTATTTCCAGGAACCACCATGCAGTACCTTGTCCAACCCCTCTTTCCGCACTCCGCCACCAGCCCGCTGCGCGGTGGCAACGAGGCGCGGGTCTTCACCATTTCTTCGCTCAATTCGGGCTTCGCGCTCACCGCCGTGGGCAACAACCTGCAACTGCAACAACTGAACTGGCAGGAGAACGCCAACCAACAGTGGAAAATCATCGCCAATGGCGACGGCACCTACCGCATCGCCAATGTGGGTAGCGGCCAGGTCATGGACGTGTCCGGCGGCGGCGGGGAAGGGACGCCGGTCTTGGTCTGGGATTGGCACGGGGGCAACAACCAACGTTGGCGCGTGTCGGAAATCGAGAACGGCATGTTCCGCATCGATTCGGCCTTGGGCGGGAGTACCCTCGACGTCTTCGGCGCATCGGTCGAGCCGGGCGCGGTGATCGTGGTGTGGGGTTGGAACGGGGGCGACAACCAGCGCTGGGTGCTGGCCGAGGTCCGCCCCGAAAGCGTGGTCTACCAACCCAGGGCCACCCTCTTCCAAGATGCCAATTATGGCGGAACCCGCCAGGAAGTGGGCCTGGGTTCCTACGATATCAACGACTTGACCTTGGGCAACGACCAGGTTTCCTCGCTCAAGGTGCCGACCGGGGTGCGCGTCACCCTGTACGAACACGCCAATTTCCGGGGGCGGCATTGGTCCTACACCCAGGACACGCCCTGGATCGGCGACGAACCCAACGACCTGACTTCCGGGGTCTTGGTGGAGAAGGTCGCCACGATCTACAAGGATGTCGATTATCAGGGACAGGCCGCTTCGCTCGGCGTGGGCCGCTACCTGATGAAGGACATCCCCCTGGCCAACGACAACATCTCCTCGTTGAAGGTGCCGCAGGGCTTGGTGGTCATGCTCTATGAACACGAGGACTTCGGCGGGGATTTCCGCAGCTACTACCAGGACAGCCCGAACGTCGGCGATTTCAACGACAAGACCTCGTCCATCGTTATCAAGCAACTGGGGGTGGTGATTCCCAAGGACGTGCTGCGCTTCGGCGGTGGCGTCCAATTGAAGGGCACCCATGGCAAATGGCTGGTGGCCGAATCGGATGGCCGTTTGCGGGCCGACCGCGGCGCGGCCGATACCTGGGAAACCTTCACCCTGGTCCGCTCCGGCGGCACCCTGGATAACAGCTTGGTGAGCTTCGGCGATATCGTGTCCCTGCGCTCGACGCACGGCAAATACGTGACGGCGGAAGCCAATGGCGACGCCTCCGCCAATAGCCCCAATATCGGCGCGGAACAGCAATGGCAGGTCGTCCGCTCGGGAGCGACCACCTCGTCCAACTTCCTCGCGGTGGGCGACCACATCTCGCTGAAATCGGTGGCCCACAACCGCTATCTGGTGGCCGAGGATAACGGCGACGCCAATGCCAACCGCGACAGCATCGGGTCTTGGGAAACCTTTGAGGTCACGGGCGTCGCCACCGAGGCCACCCCGGAAGAGGGCAGCGGCAGTGCCTGCGGAGCCGAGGCCTGTAGCGCGGACGCCTGCGGGGCCGATGCTTGCGGCGCGGACGCCTGCGGCGCGGCGGCTTGCGGCGCGGCGGCTTCCTTGATCGGGGTGTGCGGCGTGGCGGCCTCGGGCATCGCGATTTGCGGCGCGGACGTGGCCGGTATCGGCGTCTGCCTGGGGCGGCTTCCGGGGCTTCGGCCTGCGGCCTGGACGCTTGCGGCGGTGCGGCGTGCGGCGCCGCCGCTTGTGGCGCGGCGGCGACCGGCATCGGGGCGTGCGGCGCGGACGCTTGCGGCGCGGCGGCTTGCGCGGCGGCGGCTTGCGGTGGCGCGGTGTGCGGCGCGGCGGCTTGCGGCGCGGATGCTTGCGGGGCCGACGCTTCCGGTGTCGGGGGCTGTGCCGCCAATGCCTGCGGGGCCGATGCGGGCGGGGTGGACGCCTGTCCCGCCGATGCCTGCGCGGCCAATGTCTGCGGCATCAACGCCTGCCCGGCGGATGCCTGCGCCGCCGACGCCTGCGCCCTGGACATCATCCCCATCATCCCCGGCATCTGATGCCACCGCCCGCCGGATGGCCCATCCGGCGGGCGTTTCCCCCTTACCGGAAACCGCGACCAGGAGAATCCCGATGGGACCACAACACTATAAATCCTCCCGCTACGTCATCACCGCGCCCCTGAAGGATGGCCGGGAACTGGCCTACAACGGCATGAGCGGCGCCTTGGCGGTCTGGACGCCCCGCGAGGCCGCAGCCTTCCGCCGGGTGGCGGCGGAAGGCCGCTGCGACGATTTGGAATCCACCGCCGACCTGTTGTACGGCGGCTATCTGGTGCCGACCCAGGTCGATGAATTAGAACAACTCCACGGACTCTACAAAGCCCACCGCTACGACCGCCGCACCTTGATCCTGACCGTGGCCCCGACCCTGGCCTGCAATTTCGCCTGCGATTATTGCTTCCAGGGCCAGGACAAACCGGTCCAGACCATGGGCCAGACGGTCCAGGACGCTATCGTGGCCTTCGTCGAGCGGGCGGCCCCGGAATTGCGCCATGTCCATATCGCCTGGTATGGCGGCGAGCCTTTGCTTCGACCGGGAGTAATCGAGGCGCTGTCCGACCGCATCATCGCCTTGTGCGACCGGCGGGGCTTGAAATACGACGCCATGATCGTCACCAACGGCTACAAGCTGACGGCGGACATGGCGCGGTCCTTAGCGGAACGGCGGGTCAAGACCGTGCAAGTGACCTTGGACGGCCACCAGGAATACCACGATGGCCGCCGCTACCTGCTGTCGGGCGGCAGCACCTTCGCCAAGATCATCGCGAACCTCAAGGCCGTGGTCGAAGCCGGGACCGGCTTGAAGCTGAACATCCGGGTCAATATCGACCATCGCAATGGCGCGGGCGTCTACCAACTCATCGACACCCTGGCCCAGGAGGGCTTGGCCCACCAGGATAGCTTCCGCCTGTATTTCGCCCCGGTGGAGGCCATGACCGTGGGTTGCCATTCGGTGGAGGAAGCCTGCATGGGCAAATCCGAATACGGACGGCTGGAAGCCGCGCTGTACCGCTACGCCTTCGATCAAGGCTTGGCGGCCCTGCCCTATCCGCCCCGGTTCCATGGCTCGTGCGGGGCGGTGCGTCCGAGCAGCTTCGTGGTGGTGCCGACCGGCGATATCCACAAATGCTGGGATACCGTGACCTTCCCCCAGCACGCCATCGGCAGCATCTTCGACATGGACGCCGCCCTTCGTTCCGAGCGCAACGCCCGCTGGCTGCGCTGGACCCCGTTCGAGAACGAATCCTGCCGCAACTGCAAGCTCCTGCCCAATTGCGCCGGGGCCTGCGCCTATAAATTCCTGCATTCGGGCGACACCCGCGGTGAAGCCGCCACCCTGCCCTGTCCCAGTTGGAAATACAACATCAAGGAACGCCTATTGTTGCGGGCCGAGAAGATGGGCATCCTCCGGGCCGAAGACTGGGATGTGGCGCAAGCCTGCACCGATCCCAAGGAGTTGTGCGCCGACGACCACATCGGCGGGGGCCGCGCCCTGCCCGAGACCATGCAAGCCTATTATTTGGCGGAGGCGGTATGATCCATTGGGTGCAGATGCCGTTCGGTTCGATCACCACGCCCAGCCTGGCCCTGGGCCAATTCAAGGCGCAACTGGCAGAAGCCGGGATCGAATCCCAGGTGTTCCCGTTCAATATGGCGTTCTCGCGCATGATCGGGCCGGGCGCCTACGAAACCATCGCCCGCTTCAAGGGCGTCGAAACCCAGATCGGCGAGTGGCTGTTCGCCCGCGAGGCTTGGGGGCGGGATTTCGGCCTGCCGGAGGAACGCTTCATCGAACTGTGCGGGGACGAGATCGAGGGCATCCCCCATGTCAAAGACCTGCCCGCCTGGCTGCGGCAGGTGCGCCACCAGGTGGTACCGATGTTCCTCGACCAATGCCTGGAGCGCCTGTTGGCCTCTGGTCCCCTCAAGGTAGTGGCGTTCAGTTGCACTTTCTTCCAGGCCGTGGCCTCGCTGGCCCTGGGGCGGCGCATCCGCGAGCGTTTTCCCGAGGTCAAGCTGATCTATGGCGGGGCTTGCTTCCATGGCGGGATGGGCGAGGCGCTGGCGCGGGCGGCGGGCTGGATCGACGCCATTTCCACCGGCGAGGCTGACGACGTGATCGTGCCACTGTGCCGGGCCATGCTGGCGGGCCAAGCGCCGGAGGGTTTGCAAGGCATCCTCTACCGGCGGGAACCCGACGGTCCGTTGTGGCGGGACGCGGACCACCGGCCACTGGATTCGGCGGGCATGGAACGGCTGCCAGTGCCGGATTTCGGCGATTTCTTCGCCGAGGCCCGGCGGGTCGGTTATTTCGACGACCCGGCGTGGCGGGCGCGTATCCTCATCCCCTTCGAGTCGGCGCGGGGCTGCTGGTGGGGCCAGAAACACCATTGCACCTTCTGCGGCCTCAACGGCGAGGGCATGTCCTACCGGGCGCGTTCCGCCGCCAGCACCCTGGCCTTGTTGCGGGCCTTGGCCGAGCGCTACCCCTGGGCCAAGCGTTTCCAGGCCGCCGACAACATCATGCCCATGTCCTATTTCCACGACTTCCTGCCGGTGTTGGCGGAAAACCCGCCCCGGCCCGATGTGGAATATTTCTGGACGGTGAAGACCAACCTCCACCGCGGCCAAATCCGCCAACTGGCGGCGGCGCGGGTGCTGTACCTGCAACCGGGGATCGAGTCGCTGGCCGACAATATCCTCAAGCAGATGCGGAAGGGTGTCACCGCCCTGCAAAACCTGTTCTTCCTCCGCGCCTGCCAGGAAGAAGGCATCACCGTCTATTGGAACAACCTGATCCGCATCCCCGGCGAAACCGCCGCCGATTACGCGCAGATGGTGGAATGGCTGCCGCAGCTCCACCATCTGCGCCCGGCCTATGGCGGTGCGCCCAAGGCCGAATGCCATCGGTTCAGCCCCTATTTCTTCGAGGCCGGACGCTGGACCACCGATTTGCGGCCCATGCGCTGGTATGCCGAGCTATTCCCCGCCGACACCGTGGATATTCCCCAGGTGGCTTATTACTACGAGGCCGAATGGAAGGAGGTGCTGGGCGGCGATGCCTACGATGCCCTGCTGGAAGCCAGCGCCCGCTGGACCGCCGCTTGGCGCGAAGGCGACGCGGCCCCGCGCTGCGTGGCACGGCCCGACGGAGCGGGCTGGCGGGTCGAGGACACCCGGCCCGGCGCTCCGGGCGAACACCGGCTATCGCCCCTGGCGGTGCGCGTCCTGCAAGCCCTGGATACGCCCACGCCCCGCGCCAAGCTGGCCGAGCAATTGCCGGAAGTGGCGGATGCGGAGTTGGACGCCGTCCTCGCGGACTTGCTGGCCCGCCATCTGGTCCTCGACGACGGCAAACGCTATCTGTCCCTGGTCCTCGGGGAAGGCACGCGGGAACCCGCGCCTTGGCAGCGGTCGGGCCTGCTCAAGCGCGTCACCAACCAGCGCCCGGCGGGAGTGGCGACGGTATGAATCCATGGGCTATCGGGGGTGCCGTCGCGGGCGGCATCGGGTTGGTGGTGGCCTTGTTGTTCGGCGGCAATCAATGGCTAGTCGCCAAGGGCCGCAAAGCCCTGGCCGAGCGTTTCCCGCCCGGCGAACTCCTGCTGTCCGCACCCAGCGCCAACGGCCTGGGCCTAGAAAGCCGGGGCCGTTGGCAAGTCCGCGGCAACGGGGCGCTGGCGGTCACGCCCGCCGAGGTGTGGTTCCAGGCATTTTTCTATAGTCTGGAACTCAACCTGCCGCTGCGGAACATCCGCGGTGTGGAATTGGTGGACAGCCATCTCGGCAAAATGATTATCGGGCGCAAGCTGTTGAAGATTTATTTCATCGACGCCGCCGGGAACGCCGACAGCGTGGCCTTCCTGGTGCGGGAACCCGCGCACTGGCAAGCGGTGATCGAGCGGGCGCGGGCCACGGCGGGCACCGGACCTTGAACCGGAACGGGGTGGTTTTTGTCATCCGTTGCCTGTGGCTACGGTCTTGGCCGTCAAGAGGTGGCGGCGTAATCGGCCCGGTCAGCTTGGCGGATTTCGAGGACTGGCGGGGTATTCGTTCCCAAACGGAATCCGGCCCGGCGGGTGGGCAGGTCCTCATGCCCACCGCTGGGCCACAAGCAATGTGAAGCTGCTTTAGCCGCCGCAGCCTTCCTTGCCGCGCCGCACTTCTTCCGTGGTGCAATCGCCGAAGCCCACCACGTCCACCATGATCGATTTCATGACAGTAGCGGCCAGGGCGTCGGCCTTCTGCTTGGCGGCGGCGGCGTTTTCCTCCGCGCTGTTTTCGTTGAGTTGCTGCGAGGCCGAATTGGCCGCCGCCGCCGCCGCGCTGGCGGCCCCGGCCGGGACCACGGGCGGGGGCGGCGTGGTCGGTACGCCGACCGCCGTGCCGCTGACCTGGATGTTGCTGGCCCCGATCACCGCCGTGGCCGCGATCACCACGTTGTTGCCACCGATGCCCGCCTCGCCGGCATCGACCACGCCGCGCGGCGCGAACAGGTACACGTCGCCCGCCGCCTGCTTGGGATCGCTGATGGCGGTGCGGATACCGCTGCCCGACAACACCGGCGGGAACACCACGACCAGGTTGCCCTGGTCGTCGAAGGTGGATTGGGTGGGCGGCGCGGACAACGCCGACTTGGCCCCCTTGCCGGCGTCGATGTTGCCGTCGGAGGACCAGATCGTGATATCGCCGCCGCCCTGGGTGAAGACGCGGGATTCGTTCACCGTGAAATCGTTCTTGGCGATGGCGTTGATCGCGCCCTTTTGCTGGACCACGATGCCCAGGTCGGCGGTGGTCTTGGAACCCAGGGCCGAATTGGTCAAACCGGCGTTGATGGTGCCGCCCGGTGCCAACAGGTTGATATCGCCGCCCGCGATGGTGTGTACCCGGCTGAAGAACAGGTTGATATCACCCTGGTATTGATCGCCGGTGAACAGCGTCTGGATGGCCTTGAAACCCGGCTCGTAGCCCTTCTTGCCATGCTTGGCGGCATCGACACCCGCCTTGCGCACCACGTCGAACAACACCGGCAACACCAAATCGAGCTGTTGCCGCGCCGACAAGCCGCCGATTTCGGCATCGCTCATCTTCAGGTAGGTCTTGAGAAAACCCGCCGTGTCGAGTTTGTCGCTCAAGCCCGCCAGCAAGGACAACGAAGCCCCGGTGCTGGGCAGGGCCGGGTTCAGGGTATCGCCGAAGCTCACCAAACCGTCGGAAGAACCCAGATCGATATTGCCGCCCGCCAGCATCTGCATGGAACCCGGTCCCGAGATGCGGAACCGTGTGACCTGCCCGGCGACCAAGGCACCGTTCTCGTCGCGCTTGATGGCGAAGGCGATATCGCCCTGGGCGGAAATTGCCGAAATATCCTTGGGGTCCAGGTTTTGGATTTCGAAACTCACATCGCGCACATCGCCGCCGGATTCGATGCGGGCGCTCTTGGGCAAGTAGAACTCCAAGGGGTCGAAACCCTGGATATTGCCGCTCAAACTGGCGATGCGCACCGGCTCCGTATCGCCGCTATGCACCGGGACGGCGGCGTGGATTTGGTCGATGGAACCGCCGACCGGGCTGGTCCTGAATTGGAAATCGCCCAGGTTGCCCGGCGTGGTCGGATTCAAGGGGCCGGGGATGAAGGCGGGATCGGTGTCGGTCATATTGACCGTGACCAGGGCGTTGCCGTTGTCGCCGCTCTGGATCGCGTTCCCGGCGAACAATTCCAGGTTGCCCTCCGCCGCCGGGGCCATATTGAAGGAACGCATGATCTCGATGGAACCGGCGTTGGCCTGGGCGGTGACGGTGCCTGGATAGTAGTACAGCCCGATGTAATCGCCGCCGGTGAAATTGCCGCCCTGGATATCGCTCACATCGGCGGACAATACCGGCGATGGGGTCCCCGGATAGAGGTAGTTCTGGTTGAACACCGCCAAGGCGTTGTTGAAGGCAATATCTCCCGCCAAGGCGCTGAAGCCCACCGCGCTGGCGGCGGAATAGGTAGAGAAATCGCTGTCGGTGCCGGTGGTGAAGCGTTCCCGTAGCATGAAGGGATCGAACACCGCGCCCACGGCAATATCGGTGCGGGCCGAAACCTTGAATTGGGTATCGCCCAGCGAGAACAAGGGACCGTCGGTGTATTGCGTCCCGCCGGTGATCGCGCCCTCGGCGTCCACATTGGCCGTGCCTTTGCCGACATAGTACATGCCGCCCGCGATATTGCCGCCGGCCTTGATGTCCAGACTGCCGCCATTGTGGATATCGACGCTGTTGCGCTCGCCAGTACCGACCTGCTGGCCCACGGTGGGCACCACGGCGGACAAATCGGCGATATTGCCGCCCGCCGCGATGTTGACCCGGCCCCCGGCCAGGGCGCCGACATTCTGCTGGAAGCCAAGATAAGCGGGATCGAAGTTGTAGAGGTTGTTCTGGAGGATGGCGTCCGGCTGGGTAAGGGCGATACCCCAGGCGACCTTGCTCTCGCCGTTATGGTCGCTGCCCGGTATCCAGTTGCCGGTCCTGACCAGCCAATCCGGCACGAATTGCGGCGTCGTCGCACCGATGATATCGCCCCCCGCCGCGATGTCGATATTGCCGCCGCCGGTCGGATATTCGGCGTAGAAGTTCCAGACATCGACATTGGTAAACACGCCATAGCGCCGGGCCGGGTCGCTGGACACCGAACCCACGGTGTAGACCGCCGCGCTGGCATCGTCCAGCTTGAAATCCTTGCCCGCATGCAACTCGATATCGCCGGTGCCGGTGCGGATCAGGGCATTCTTGGCGAGTTCCAGGTCGCCGACGCCGGTCCGCACCTGCCCGGCACTGGCCGCGCCCGCTTCGGCTCCCGCCACCACCCGGAAACTCCAGGACGGCCCGGATTGGATGAGTTCGGAAATATAGGCCGGTTGATCGCTGTCGTCGGTGACCTGTCCCGCCGCGATGCCGTCGGATAGTTTGCCATTCAGCAGCACATCGCCCTGCGCCCGGAGCGTGAGGAAGCCCGGCACATCGTGGTTGCTCCCGTAGCGCCAAGCATTGGTGGGAACCGGGGTGCCGAGGCTGGGATCGGTTTCGTTACCGTCCTCATCCAGCCAACGCACGCTCCTGAAATCCCAATCGCTGGCGAGGGTCAGGTTGCCCGCGCTGCGGATTTCGAGGCCGGGCAGGATAGCGAGTCCGGGATGGGCCTTGGGGTCGAGCGCCGCCATATAGGCTTGGGTATCGGCGCTCCAGACAGTGATTTGGTCCGCACCGATGCTGGCGGTATGGGTTTTCGGGTCCACCGCCAGGTCGTAGACCTTGACCGCTTCCGCCACCACCTGGGTGGCCCCGCTGGCGGTGGCTTTGAAATCCACGCCCAATACGTCGCTGCCATCGCCCAGACTATCGCGCAAGGCCCGTAGATGGATGCTGCCCGCCAGATAATCGATGCCGCTGGCGCTATCCCGGACCGCGGGCCCATCAGTGATATAGCGGACCTGATCCACATCGGGCGTCGCCGCCGGGTTTTGCAGGGTGCCGCCGCGCACATCAATCACCGCCCCGGCCCCGGCCACGATGCCGGATTGGCCGTCGCCGTCGCGGTCCACCGCTTCCAGGAAGACGCTGCCGCCCTGGGCATTGACGGTCGAGGTACCGGCCAGCAGCTTGGCGGAAGAGGCCAGCCGCACCCGGTCGCCGGCGGCGAGGGCGATGGAACCGGCTTGTTGGCCGCTGGCGTCCAGGGTGCCGGCGACGATCACATCGCCGCTATCGGCGGCGAGTTCGAAGCTATGGGATTTCAGCACCGCGCCGTCGGCCACCGCGAGATCGCCCTGGCGCAGGCGCAGGCTGAAATCACGCGCCCCGCCGGTGCTTTGCAGATAAGCGAAAGCCCCCGCGCCCTGGTCGGCACTTTGGCCCAGGTCGAAAGACAAGCTGGCGTTGCTGCCGCCCGCCTGGGTGGCCGCGCCCTTGAAGCTGGCTTGCAGGCTGGCCCCGCCTTCAGGGGCCGAAAGGCCGAACGAACCGGCTTGCTCCGCGCCCGAGACATCGATAGTGGCACCGGCGGCGAGGCTGACATCGCCCTGGGCGGAATTCAGTGTGATATTGCCGCCGGGGGTGTAGACCGTTTTTTCGGTGTAGACCTGGGAAATACCGGAGACATCCAAGCTCGCGCCGCCCGCGAGGCTCAGGCCATGCCCGGCGTTAGCGATGAAATCGCCCGAGGGCAGCAGGATTTTGCTGTCCAGCGCGATGCTATCGGCGTTCAGGGTGTATTTGGCCCCGAGTCCCGCCGTCACGCTATTACCCGCCGCCAAGGCGGCGAAGGTCACGCTGTGGCCGCTGGCGTCCAGGGTGAAATCGGCCCCGTTGGCGGCGGTCGCCACCGGGGTGGCGAGGGTGGTATCGCCCGTGACGGCGAGCGTGCCCTGGCCGCTGGCGGTGAATTGGTTGGCGGCTTGCAGGTTGATGGTTTTATAGCCCGCGATGGCGAATTGGCCGCCGCCGAAGCTGAAATCCTTGGCATTGATGGCGAGGCTGCCGCCCTGGTCGCCGCTGGCGGTGAACGAACCCGCACCGGGGTTGGCGAGCGTGATCTGGTCGGCGCTGAGACTGGCCTGGGCGTCGCCATAGCCCGCGAGGCCGGAAGCTTCGATATCCAGCTTCTTGGCGGTGAGCGCGATTGCGCCATAGGTGCGGATTTCCGAGCCGCTGCGCAGGATCAGTTCGTCCACGGTGAAACCGGCCAACTGGCTGCCGGTCAGGCCCAGTCCACCGTTGTCGCCGCCGGTCGCGCCCAGATCGATACGGTTAGCCCCAAGGGACAACGAACCGCCCTTCATGTCGATACTGCCCGCGAAGCTGGCAGCGCGGGTGGCATCCAGCGTCATGGAGCCGTTCGCGCCCAGCACCGCACCGGCTTCGATATTCAGCGTGCCCTGGGTTTGGGCCGGGGTGGCGCGGACGATATCCGCCTGCCCCGCCGCCGATACCCGGACGAATGCGCCATCGCTGGCGCTGCCGTCGCTGTTGGAGAGGGTCAGGGTCTGGGTGCCGCTATTCAATTCACCCTGCGCTTGCAGTTTGGCCCCGGCGCGGATATCGATGCGGTCGTTGGCCGCCAGCATGATTTCCGGGCCTTTCAATTCGGCCCCCTGGTCAATGACCACCGCGCCCGATTGGGTGGCGATATGGGTTTCATCCTTGCCGACCGCGCTGCGGACGCCGCCCAGCAACAGGCTGTCCACGTTCAGCTTGTCGAGTTGGTCAGCCCGCAATACGACTTCGTCATCATTGCCGGTGGTGGCGCTGGTCGGAGCGACCACCCGCAGATTGTTAGCCGCGATATCGAGTTCCCCGCCATGGCCACCCTGGGCCGCCTGCCCGGAAACCGTACCGTCCAGACTCAGTTGGTTGCCGACTTCCAGGGTCAGCTTGCCGGCGTCGCGGGGCAGTTGCGGGACGGCCACTTCCAGCTTTTTGGCCTGGGCGGCGAAGAACTGGTCGGCGGTGTTGATGGTGTAATCGGTGAGCTTCTTGAAATCCCGGCCCCGCTGCACGGCGAAGCCTTCCCATTGATAGCTCTTGAACTCCGTGCCCGCCTCGGCGCGTTGGCCCGCCACCACGGCCACGCCATCGGCCCGCCGCGCGACCGTGCCGGGTTGGGTATTGGCGGTGCCGTGGCTGGTGGTGGTGATCAGATACGCCCCCGGCAACAAGGCATAGGACGCGGGCAGCAAGGTATAGCGCCCGGCCTTGAGTCCCGCCGCCGAATCGGCCAGATAGACGCTGTCGCCCACGCCCAGGCCGGATTTGGGGGTTTCGATGGGATCGTAGGGCGCGATGCGGTCCTTGAGCCAGGGCAGGATGGCGTATTTTTCCTGGTACTGGAAATCGCCGTTCACGACTTCCGGGTCTTGCGGGTCCAAAAGGTCCAGCGAGCCGCCGCTGCCCTTGACGAATTCATGGCTCCACAATTGACCGCCGCCCGAGATATCGATCTTGGCGCCGCTGGCGACGGTGACGCGGGCACCGCTCAGTTGTATGGAGCCGGTGGGCGGAGCTTGTTCGCCCGTGCCCACGCCGTACAACAGGTTGATGCCGCTGCCGATGGGATAGAGCCAATCCTGGCCGCCCTGGGTCTGGCCGAAGGGGATGGTCTGGCCGTCGGCGGAGACCGAGACCACCGCGCCGTTGCCCAGATTCAGGGCACTGGCGGTGGCTTCGAGCTTGATGCTACCGAACGGGGCTTTGATGACGCCGCCCACCTCGATATTGGGCGCGGTCATCTCGATCCCGCCGCCCGCCGCCAGGATCGGAGCGGGCGTGCCGCTGCCGCCCAGCACGGTGAGCGTGCTGGTGTCGTCGCCGCTCAGCTTGATGGCGTACTGGCTGAGGGTGGCAGGATAGATTTGCTGGGCCGCCAGGGTCAGGTTGCCGGAGGCCAGCAATGTGCCGGTGAAATCGCGGGTCTGCGGCAGGTTGACCCCGCGCAGGCGCAAATCCTGGGCGCTGACCAGGCGGGTATCACTGATGCCTTGCAAGCTCAAACCGCCCAGCAGGTCGATGTTGCGGGCATTGGCCGAGAACGTGCCCGCGCCGCCCGTGCTGTCGGGCAGGGCGGCGCTGGTCTGGTCGCGGACCAGGCTGGAACCCAATTCCAGATAGGGCGCGTCCAGAACCACGCTGGACGCGGTCTGGCCCTCGGCCTGGGCCAGCGCCAAGGTCGGCGTATCCAGCACGATCCGGCTGCCGGTGGCGAGGGTGACATCACCGACGAAGCGCACTGCGTTTTCGGCCTTGAGCGTCAAACCATCGAAACCGCCCGCCGCCAGCCGGTTGGCGGAAAGCGTGGCGAGTCCGTTCACGCTATCGGGCACCGCCGTGCCGGGGGTCCAATCCGCCAGGAGGTCTTCGGGTTGATCCTGGGTGATCTGGATGGTCCGGGGACCGGCCGGGAAAGTCTTGGCCAGATTGACATCGTCCGGCGGGTTGCGGAGCGAGGTCAGCAGGGAAATCGACAAATCGCCGCCACGGGCCCCGTGGGCGCGGTCGCTGTGTCCCTGGATATCGCCGCCGATCAAAACGCCTTCCGCTGCGTTCAGGGCGATACTGCCGGCGTCGGAGGCATGGACGGTGGGCACCAAGCGATAACCGGCCCCGCTGGGGTCGGGGCGGGATTCGCCCACCACCGCGCGGGTCCCGGAGACATCCAACACCGAACCGGGTTCCAACACCACATAGCCGCGGTTGGCGCTCAGCGAGATCGAGCCACCCGCCAGCACATCCTTATCATTGACGCCGTTGTTGACACCCGGCACCGGCACCACGGCCCCCGCCGCCGAGAGCGTGGCGGTCTTGCCCACGAAGATGCCCTGGGCCGCGTCGTAGGCGATTTGCTGCGGCGAATTGACATCGACCACGAGGCTACCCGCCGGGGCGCTGATCCGGCCATCGAGGACGGCTTTGCTGTCGGTGTGGATGGCGATCTTCGCGCCCGGATCGGCGGCGATGCTGGAGCCGGGATCGAGGACGATGCCGACCTGGGTGCTGTAGGTGTTGGTCGGTTGCTTGAGCGTGAGGCTCAGGTTCACCGGCTGGCGCAGATCGTCGGTGAGCATGCGCGGCCCGCCCAGGCTTTGGATGGACGTGCCGGTCGGGGCTTGCTGGTAGCCGTCGTTGAAAGCGAAATTCTGGGCCTTGAGGTCGATGTGGGTGTCGTAGCCGAGCGCGATGCCGTTCAGGTTGGAGGTCAGGGCATAGTTGGCGAAACCACCGCCATTGAAGAAACCCGGTGCCAGCACCAAGGGCTGGAGGCCATTGCCCGCGGTTTGGTAGGCCGAGAAACTATCGCCGATCAGGATTTGATTGGTGGCGAGGCTGAGGCTGCCGCCCTGGGTCTGGCCATAGGCGTGGAGATCGCCGTTCAGTTCCAGGTTGGAGCCATTGCGACCGCTGATGGCGATATTCGGGTTGCGGCCGGTGTCGGTGGCCGCGAGGCTGATCGAACCCCCCTTGCCGCTCACCAGCTTGCCACCGCTATCCAGCCACGCGCCAGCGTCGGCGGCGATTTCCGCGCCTTTGTCGAAACCGAGGTCGCCGTCGGCCAGCAGGGTGACCGTGCCGCCATCGACCGGCGCGGCCTTGAGCGGTAGCTTTTTCCCGCCTTGTTTATTGGTCAGGTCGTTGGTCCAGGCTCCCGAGACATCGATGCTCGAACCGGGGGCCAGATGCACCTTGCCGGTGGTTCCGAAATCCGGGACGCCTTCGTCGAACTGGGTCTTGAGGGCCACGGTGCCGGACGGGGCGCGGATATGGCCCTCGAATTCGACCTGCCCGCCTTGCAAGGTCAGGCTGCCCTCGGCGGGCAGGTTCACCTCGGCCAGATCGGAGACACCGACCGCGCCGCGGCTGACCACGGTGGTGGAACGGAAGCCGGTACGTTCCAGATAGCGATCCATCAGCACCAGGGGGTTGGTCAATACCGCGCCGCCCAGGCCGGCCGACAGGCGCTGCAATTGGGCGTCGAGATCGCCATTCTGGCCCAACACCGCCACCGACTGGACCCCCAGCGGCGAGAGTCCCAAATCGATATTGAGCGACGCGCCGGCCGCCCGCTGGCCGCTTTCGCGCTGATGCAAGCCATCGACGGTGCCGCCGCGCAAATCACCCTGCAAATCCAATTGGGTGGCGCTGATATCGAGTTGCCCGCCGTCCGCGCCTTGGTCGTAGCCTTTTTCGTAGCGGCCCTGGTTACCCGGACCCAGCAGGAACCAGGAGCGGGTGACGCCCCAGCGCTTGTCGGTCTGGGAATAGCGGCCAGCGATGCTGTCGTAATGGCGACCCAAATCGGCGTTGCCGATCTCGTAGAACTTGTCCTGGGATTTTAGCCAGGTGGTTTTGACATAGCCGCTGTTGTAATGGGTATAGCCGCCGGAAACATCGACCTTGGCATCCGGGCCGATATTGACGCTGCCCCCCGAACTCAGGGATACGCTGCCGCCCTTGACGCTGCGCTCGGCGATATTGCGCTGGATGCGGGCGATGCCGCCGCTGATATCGATGGTGTTGCCATCGCTGCCGATGCGGCCATCCTGGGCTTCGCGGATATCCACCAGGACTTTCTTGCCGTAAAGCGCCCCTTTCTTGTCCTTTTGCATGGGCGCGTCGCGCAGTTCGAACGAACGCAGTTCGACCTGCACCACGTTCTTGGCCATGGGCACTTTGACGTTCTTGAGTCCCGCGGCATCGACCGTGGCCCCTAGCTTCAGGTCGATGGAGACATTCGGGTCGCTGCTACTGCCGGTGGTGGGATCGGCGGGCGCGGTGGTGGCGGTGAGGGCGATCTTGCCCGAAGGCGCGGACATCTTGGACGCTTCCAGCAGGGCGATCTGCTTGCCCATGATCTCGATGCGCGAGGGGTCTTGGGTCTGTTCGTCCACCGCCTTTTGACGGCCTTTGTCCGGCACGACTTGGGTCACGCTGCCCTGGCCCAGGACCACCCGCGCCTGTTTGCCCAGCCCGTCATTCAGCGCGGCGTCGCGGTCGGTGCGGTCGGGAAGCAGTTCATAGGTGGAGGTGCCCGGCTCCTGAATCACGGGGTTGTCGCCCTTCTCGCGGGCCAACAGGCGGATCGAGCCGTTCAGCCGCACCGAAGTGGTGGCCGAGACCAAGCCTTCCTGGTTGACCGCGAAGCCTTCCAGGGTCACGTTACCGCGGCGGGCGGCGATCTTGCCAAGGTTCTGGACCTTGCCGCCGGTGGCGACTTCGACCAGGAGTCCGCGCACGCCGGTGGCTTGGCTATCGGCTTCCTGGAGATAGACCTTGTCGCTGGACGCGGCCAGGATGGCCTGGCCGCCGGGGGTTTTGATATCGCCCTTGTTGACGATGTTGGGCGCGGCGATGAGGATGCGCCCGCCGTCCTGGGTGGTGAGCTGCGCTCCTTTTTCGAGGGTGACGCCGATCTTGACCGGGTTGCCCTGGGCATCCTTCACCGGATTGCCCTGGGCGTCCTTGAGATAGAGCCCGTTGCCGCCGTCCAAGGCGGCGGCCCCGTTGGTGTTGATGGCCCGGCTCAGGCCGTTGTTCAGGGTGTCCTCGCTGATCTTGAGGGTGCTGACCACCAGGGTGTTGGTATCGACCCTGGCGTCCTTGCCGAACAGGAAGCCGTTCTGGTTGACCAGATAAACCTGGCCGTTGGCGGTCAGGCTGCCGAGGATGCGGCTGGGGTCGCTCTGATGGATGTTGTTGAGGGCGATGGCGGTGGCCGAGGGCTGGCTGAAACGGACGGCGTTGTCCTTGCCGATGTTGAAGCTTTCCCAGTCGAGGATGGCCTTGTCCGACAATTGCTTGATGGTCATGGTGCCGCCCTTGATGACGGGACCGAGCACCCGGCCATGGCCGGGCGCGACCAGTACGCTGGAAGGCACCGGCAATTCCGCCCGCGCCGGCGCGCCGCCGATGGCAACCCCGCCCAGGATCAAGGAGCCGATGGCTTCGGCCAGGGGTTTCTTGTGGGGCAGCCTCACCGCCACCCGCCGTAATCGCTTAGAACTCATAGGCCACCTTGAAATCGATACGCTGTTCCCCGACACCCACTTGGTTGATGGCGCTGAAGGGATAGGACCAATCGAGTTCGTTGGTCATACGGTGGAAGGCCCGCATCCGGAAACCGGCCCCGGCGCTGGCGAGATGGTAGCCCCCAGGACTTCCCGGCAAGGCTTGCAACACCCACAGCCGCGCCCCGTCCATGAAGCCCAACAGCCTGAAATCCTGGATGTATTCGCTGTCCAGCAGTTTGGGGCTGTAAAGCTCCAAGGAGCCGCTGATGCCGTCGTCGCCCAGGACTTCGGTTTGATGGTAGCCATGCACGCTCAAGGGACCGCCCGCCGAGAATTGCTCGTTGGAAATCAGGGGCGAATCGGTGATCTGGCCGTTGGCCTTGATGAGGAAGCGAATGTCGTAGGGCAGGATTTCCTGATGCTTCACCTCGGCAGTGAAATACATATAGTCGGGCTTGGCGTTATAACGTTTGTCGGCGAATTCCTGGGGATCGTTGCCCAGGCCGCGGATCGAGAAATGCAGCCCCAGATCGACCGAACTCAGGCGCTGCTCGCCGCGGTGGATGAGGTTATAGCCCAGCATGAAGGGGGAGTAATGGATCGGAGTGGCCTGGGTATCGGCCCCGGTCAGGATGGATTGGCCGAAGTCCTTGTAATCCCAGCCCAAGGTGACGCTGTGGTAATAACCATCGCCCGCGCCGAAGGGCTTGACCAACCGCAGCCCGTAGATTTCGCCGGTACCGACCACGCTCATGGCCCCGGCGGTCGAGATATCGGTGTTCGAGGAAATCCCCACGCCATAGAACGCGAGGCGGCTGTCCCATAGCCCGATGGGCAGGGCGTAGGTGCCGGACCAGACCTCGACCTGATCGGAATTCTCGGGCGACACCTGGTATTGCAGGGAGGCGCTGTGCTGCATCTGCCAAAGGTTGTCGTAGCGGATGGAGCCGATCAAGCGGGTGAGGGTGGTGTCGGCGCTGTTGCGGGTATTGATTTCCACGCCGCCGTGCAGGGGCAGTTCGTCCTTGACCTGGAGTTCCACGTCCAGCTTGCCGGGGGTCGCCCCGGCCCGCAGCACCGGGGTCACGTTGCGGTCGGGGCTTTCCTCGGCCAGCGCCGCCAATTCCTTCTGCACCGTCGGCATATGCGGCACCTGGCCCTCGGCCAGCGAGGGCACGCCCGCCTTGATCTTGCCTAGCGAGTAATAGCGGGAGCCGATGACGTTGAGGCGGCCCACCCGGCCTTCGGTGACTTGTAACACCACCAGTCCTTCATCCACGTCCTGTTCCGGGATATCGACCAGGACCGTGGTGTAACCCTTGTCATGGTAGAGCTTTTCCAGCGCCTTGCGGGCTTGTTCCACGGATTCGATGGAGCGCCCCGGCCCGGTATAGGGATAGACCGCGTGTTCCAGGGCTTCGTCGGCCAGCACGCTGTTACCGTCGATCCTATAAGCCCAGATATCGAAGTCGACCGGAGCCTGGGTCGCCGTTTCCGGGGCCGGCTCGTCTGCCAGCACGGCCTGGCCGCAGGTCAGCAAGACAAAAAATAAGGCTTTCCGCATTCAAAACAACCTGTATACCGCCGGTTCGGACCCGGCTAGCCCTCGGGGGCATGATTCGACCGCGCACGGGCGTGGCGGTAGCGGCCACGCACGCCAAAACGCGGAACAGGTCCGGGGCGTCGCGCCCCGGACCTGTTCCGCACGGACCCGCCTCGAAGCCGGCATCGGACGGTGCTACGCCGCTACCGGCTTCCGATCCAGCCGGTTTAGAAACTCGGCGTCTTGCTGTTGTAGGCCGCGTTCATGGACGGCACACGGCAGTTGTCCGTGTTGGTGGTGGTCCGGGTGTAGGCGATCACCGGGTTGGTGAGCTTCAGCACGGCATCCGGAACCTGGCCGGTCACGGTGGACAAGGCCATGTAGGTCGGGGCCGGCATCAGGCTGTTCAGGTTGGCCAGGGTGCTGGCGCTGCCGACCAGGTTCTTGAAGGTCTGGGCGAAGCCGACCTTGGACGCGGGGGCCAGGTCCTTACGCCATTGGACGGTGGCTTCGGCCCACAGCGGATATTTGCCGTCATGCGCGTTCTTGAGCGTGGGAGCGACACCATCGACCTTGATGAATTTGAAATTGGCGTCGGCCTTTTCCAAGCCCATCAGGCCAATGGCCCAGCCGGTGTCGCCGGCCTTGCTGGGCACGGTCACGCTGCCTGGGCTCTTATCGGTGGAGATGACCTGCTGGGTGCCGGTGTTCCAGGCCTTCAAGCAGTTGATAGCATCGCCGGAACCCGAACCCTGGGTCACGTTGCTGGTATTGCCGGCCAACGGGGCCAGGCCGCCGCCGTTGCATGGGGTGTCCATGATCACGTTGTTGATGGCGGCTTGGGTGCCGGAACCGGGGGTGCGGCGGCAAATTTTGACCGGATAGAAAGACGAACCAGCGGAAACCGTCGGGGTCGGCAGGGTGATGCCGGGGATGACGTTGGTGGTGTCGGTGAAGGGTTTACCGTTGACCTGGATTTGGTTCCACTGGGTCACCTTGCCGGTGAACAGGCTGGCGAGCAGTTGCTTGCTCATCGACGGCATACAGACTTCGGTATCCAGGCCTTTGCAACTTGCGCCGCCGCTCTTCAAACCTTGGGCGACCTGGAGCGCGTTGCGCAGGTTGGTATTGACCACCACGCCGAACACCTGGCCCACCACGCTCTTGACCGTGCCGAAGGTGGCGGAGGCGGAGGCGGAAGTGACACCGGTGAAGCCGAGCGGCACGTTGACGCCGCGGAACATGGCGGGATCGACATCGGACACGCCGGCGTCGGGCACGACGTTGACGGCGGTGGTGGCGGTGCCGCTGTTATTGCACTTGACCGCGTCCACGGTGCCGACGATGGGCGAAACATAGGTGCCATCGGTGGTGCAAGAGGCCGGATCGATCTGGGCGACCGGATTGTTGCTGATCAGGGTCTGCACGCCATAGGCGGAACCGCCTTCGGAGCGCTTCAGCAACATGATGGTCTGGCCGGAAATAGTGCTGTCGATCTTGCTGTTCTGCGCGGTGGTCTTGGCCACGCAAGCGACACCGAAGTAATTGCCCAGCTTGGGCAGGATGCCCGTGGTGCCATCGCTCTTGGTCACGGTGGTGTTGGTGGGCTTGTTCAGGACGGTGATATTGCTGGCGCAAATATCCTTCAACATGGCGTCGAAGGTCAGGTTATCCGTCGCCGAGGAACCGGCATAGCGCAGGATATATTGGCTAGCCACCGTGGTCGGGTCCACGCCACCATTCGGCAGGGCCGCGAAAGTGGTTTGCGGCAGCACGGTCGCTGCGGCGATGGCGAAGGAAAGAGCTTTTAATTTCATGTTTGGATACCTGAAGTGTCCGGGTTGATCGATGCCCTGGTCCCAAGGGTTTTGGTCCCAGTTAAAAGGCGGAATGGATAGGACGGATTACCGCCCTGATCCCCATCTCTTGATGCGACACCGCTGCAATTTAACAGGCGATCTTTGCATTTAAATTACGGTTCCGTGAAAATTTTTCCCAAACCCCGCAGCCGTGGGTTTGGAACGCCGGGGCGGATACGCCCCGAGATTTACAACCCGTGTCGGAGCGCCCTATTAAGCCACGCCCACGATGATTTTGGGTCTAGGAATCCGGCTAGGCTACTCCCGGTTATTTTTGGACCGAAAATACCCCATCGGTGGTATCGCATTCGGCCAGGGCGGTTTTGGAGGCGGGTAGGCAAACCGCCAATAACCCATTTTCGGTGATCTGTTTTTTACCGGGCTTCCATAAATAATACCCATTGACCCGCAGACCCTTTTTGATCGGCTTCCAGGTCAGGCCGCCGTCTTTCGAGTAATAAACGTTCAAGCGCTGCTTGGGATCGATGTCCCCCGAGGCCCAACCCACCGCTTGCCTGACGCCCGCCTTCAAGGTATCGCCGGGTTTGGGCATCAGTACCGTGAGGGAGCCGCCCGGTGTAGGGGTCGGCGTGGGCGTCGGCGTGGGCGTCGGCGTAGGGGTCGGCGTAGGGGTCGGCGTAGGCGTTGGAGTCGGCGTGGGCGTAGGTGTTGGAGTCGGCGTCGGGGTCGGCGTGGGTGTAGGTGTAGGTGTAGGAGTCGGCGTCGGGCAAGGCGCGGTGGGCTGGTTTGCCGCCGTGAAGCTCAGTTGCTTACCATCAAAAGTCCAATTGCCGAAGGATTGCCCACTATTACCGATAATACCAGCGGGCGTGCCGGAATCTGGAACCGTGAAGAAATACATGCCCATCGGGCCATTGCTATCATCCAGGCTTCTATAGTTATTAAAAGTGATACTTTGCCCCATCGACAAACCCCAGGTATCCGGGCTGAAATAGCCGAGGTCGGCAGCACCGAAAACCTTGGACCCGACGACACCGGCATCGCCCAAATGGGCCTGCATTGTACCGTTATTGACCACGGTATAGGAAAACGAATAACTGCCTGGGTCTTGCTCGAATATCTCTGGATTCGCCGCTGTCGCCAGGAAACCATAATGGTTATCCGGGGATTGCGGGTCGTAGCTGGGATCGTTGAGAAAACTGGTATCGTTGTTATAGGCCTGCACCGTCCAGGTCGTGGTGGTGGGTAATTGGCCATCGACTTGCAACCCGGCGAGATTGGTATCGGCGGCGAGATTGGCGACCACCCCGTTATAACAGCCCGGCGCATTCATGAAGGCGTCCATCGGGATACCTAAATCCTTGATATAAGACA
This sequence comes from Methylomagnum ishizawai, assembly GCF_900155475.1. NCBI lineage: Bacteria > Pseudomonadati > Pseudomonadota > Gammaproteobacteria > Methylococcales > Methylococcaceae > Methylomagnum > Methylomagnum ishizawai. The sequence continues at coordinate 113,673 of NZ_FXAM01000002.1, forward strand.
TCCCGGTCGAGTCGGGATTGCCGTTCCATATTTCCAGGAACAAGCCGTTGTTTCCCAGTGTGGCGGTGGTATCCGCTTGGGAACCCAAGGGCAAGATCAAGGCGGCGGTCAGGGTTTTAAATTTCATACGGGGATACTCGGCGGCTGGGGGCGGGGGTGTTCCGCCCCGTCGGTTTATTTCGTGATCGCGAAGACCGCGTTGGATTTATCGCACTTGCCCAGGGAATGCCGGGTGATGGGCTGGCAGATGGCCAACATGGCCGCGCCGCCGACGCGCTTCAGGCCGGGCTTGAAGCGGATTTGGCCCAGGGCCGGCAAGCCTTTCTTGAGCAAGCTCCAGTGCTTGCCGCCGTTCTTGGAGAAATACAGGTTCAGCCGTTGTTTGGCGGCGATATTGACCGAGGTCCAGGTCACGGTTTGCGCGGTCCGGGCCGACCAGGTTTCACCGCCGTTGGGGGAAAGCAGTTGCACATAGGGACCATAGGCGGCGACGCTGCAAGTCGGCTGGGTATAGAGACCGCCGAGGACGCCGTTGTCGCAACTGCGGGTTTCGGTTTCCTGGTCGCAATAGGGGCTTTTGTCGTTCTGGTAGGCGGTGACGCTTTGGCCGCTGGCGATCTGGCCGCCCCAGGGCAGGTCGCAGGCCTTGGGCGCGGCGCAGGATTCCAAGGTGTTGCCGCCGCCGAGGACGCCGTTGTCGCAGTTGCGGATTTCCTTCGCGGCTTCGCAATCGGCGCTGACACTGGCCGAATAGGCGGCGACGCCCTGGCCGCTGGCGATCTGGCCACCCCAGGGCAGGTCGCAGGCCTTGGGCGCGGCGCAGGCTTGCTCGGTGTATTCGCCGCCGAGGACGCCGTTGGCGCAGGTGCGGGTTTGTTTTACGGCTTCGCAATCGGCGCTGACAGCGGTCTGGTAGGCGGTGACGCCCTGGCCGCTGGCGAGCTTGCCGCCCCAAGGCAAGTCGCAGGACAGGGGAACGCAGGACTTGAAGGTGTAGTCGCCGCTGAGGACGCCGTTGTCGCAAGTGCGGGTTTGCTTGGCGGTGGCGCAATCGGCGCTTTCCCCGGCGCTGTAGGCGTCCACACTCTTGCCGCTGGCGAGCGTGCCGCCCCAGGGCAGGTCGCAGGCCTTGGGCACGGCGCAGTTTTCATGGGTGAACGAGCCGCTGAGGCTGCCATTCGAGCAGATGCGGGTTTCGCTGTTCCCGGCGCAGTCGTCGCTCAGGCTGGATCGATAGGCCAGGACGCTCTTGCCGTCGGCGATCTGACCACCCCAGGGCAGGTCGCAGGCGGCGGGCTTGGGACAGGTGTCGGGGATATCCGGGTGATTCGGATTGGTGAAACTGACCTGGGTACCATCGAAGTTCCACTGGCCATAAGCCAGGCCGTTGTTGCCCAAGACCCCGGTGTTGTAATCCGTGATATCGACCGTGAAGAAATACATGGGGCTGGCGGTCCCGAGCGCTTGGTTGCGGTTGAAGCCCACGCTGTTGCCCATGAATTCGCCCCAATCGCTGCCCGATCCGTCGGCTCCGTTATAAAAGCCGGTGTCGCCGGGCTTGAAACTCTCGGAGCCCTCGACCGCCGACGCCGTGAGATGGATGCCCATCTGGGTGGAGACCACCGAGAATTGTTGATAGACCGAGATCAGGTCGCCGAGTTGGTCGGGCTGGGTGAGGGTCGTGAGGAAGCCCGAATGGTTCTTGGGGCTTTGCGGGTCGTTGTCCGCGGCGGCGACGATGGAACTGGTTTCGGCGCCGGGGGAGTCGTCGTTGAGCGCCTGGATGGTCCAGACCGTGCCCGCCGGGAAGCTGCCGTCCAACTTGAGGCTGGCGAGATTGGTGTCCGCGCCCAGGTCGGCGAGGACGCGCTGGTAGCAGTCCGGGGCATCCATGAAGGCGTCCAGGCTGATGCCCAGGTCGCGGATGTAAGAACGGCCCGTGCTATCGCTCTGGCCGTTCCACACTTCCAGGAACAGTTCGTTGTTGCCGAGCGTGGCGGCGGCGCCTGGGCCGGTCAGGGTCAGCAGCAAAGCCGCCGGGAGGACTCTCAACTTCATGGGGGATACTCGGAAGGTTAGCGTCCGGGCCATCGGCCCGGCCGGATTCATTCGGAGACGGTGAACACTTGGTCGCTGGTGTCGCATAGGCTGGGCGAGCGTTTGGAACCCACGGTGCAGAGCCGGATCGAGCCGGTTTCGGTCGCCAGTTTGTTGCCCGGCGTCCAGATCACATGGCCGGTGTTCTTGAACTTTCTTTTCACCAAGCGCCATTGCTTGCCGCCGTCCTTCGAGAAATACAGGTTCAATCGCTTGTTCCCGGGCAGGTTGCCGGAAGCCCATTCGATGTATTGGCGGACACCCGTCTTCCAGGTTTCGCCGCCGTTGGGGGCGATCATCCACAGGAAGGTGCCGGTCGGGGCGGCGCAGGACTGAGCGGTGAAGCTGCCGTCCAAGACGCCGTTGTCGCAAGTACGGGTTTCCTGTAGGGCATCGGAATCACAATAGAGGCTGGTGGCGGTCTGGTAGGCGGTGACGTTGTCGCCGCTGGCGATCTGGCCACCCCAGGGCAGGTCGCAGGCCTTGGGCGCGGCGCAACTGGGATTCACGAACTCGCCGTCCAAGACGCCGTCGTCGCAGGTGCGGGTTTGCTTATTGGTGGCGGCTTTGCAATTGGTGCTGACCGCCTCCAGATAGGCGGTGACGCGCTTGCCACTGGCGATCTGTCCCCCCCAAGGCAAATCACAGGCTTTGAGCGTGGTACAGGCTTGCTCGGTATAGTCCCCGCTCAATACGCCGTTGGCGCAGGTGCGGGTTTGTTTATTGGCGGCGCTTTCGCAATCGGCGCTGGCGGCGGTCTGGTAAGCGGTGACGCTCTGGCCGTTGGCCAAAGTGCCGCCCCAGGGCAGGTCGCAAACCTGGGGGGCGCTACAGGCCGGATTGGCGAAGGAACCGCCCAGGGTGCCGTTATTGCAAGTGCGGGTTTGTTTGTTGGTGGGCGCTTCGCAAGCGGTGCTGGTCGCGCTTTGGTAGGCGGTGACGCTCTGGCCGCTGGCGAGGGTACCGCCCCAGGGCAGGTCGCAGGCTTGGGGGGCGCTACAGGCCGGGTTGGCGAAGGAACCGCCCAGCTTGCCATTGTCGCAATTGCGGGTTTCTTTATTGGCGGCGTTTTCGCAGTCGGCGCTGACGGCGGTTTTATAGGCGGTGACGCCCTGGCCGCTGGCGAGGGTGCCGCCCCAGGGCAGGTCGCACGCCTTGGGGGTGCTACAGGATTGCAGGCTGAAGCTGCCGCTGAGGACGCCGTTGTCGCAGTTCCGGGTTTCTTTATTAGTGGGCGCGTCGCAATTGGCGCTGACGGCGGTTTTATAGGCGGCGACGCCCTGGCCACTGGCGAGGGTGCCGCCCCAGGGCAGGTCGCACGCCTTGGGAGCGCTACAGGCTTGTTGGGTAAAACTGCCGCTGAGGACGCCATTGGCGCAGGTGCGGGTTTCCTTGTTGGCCGTGCTTTCGCAATCGGTGCTGGTCGCGCTTTGGTAGGCGGCGACGCCCAGGCCGCTGGTGAGCTTGCCGCCCCAGGGCAACGCGCATTGGGTGCCGACCGGGCAATCGGCCGGGACCGGGGTATCGGTCGCGGGCGTGAACGCGACCTGCTTGCCATCGAAACGCCAATCCCCGAGCGGCAGGCCGTTATGGCCGATGGCCGGCATGGATTGGGAGGCATAGTCCAACGTCAGGAAATACATTCCCATCGCATCGCCGCCGGCCACCTGCTGGTTGCTGGCGAACCCGACGGTTTGGTTCATCCGGTCGTCCCAGATGAAGGGCTCGAAGTAATAGCCCGTATCGAAGCTGGAAAACGCCTTGGAATCCTCCACCCCGGCATTGGTCAGGTGGATCGAGAGGGCCGAGACCGGACCCGAAAAATCGATATAGGTGCCGAACACGCTCAGGCCGGTGTCGGGACTGCCCGGATCGGTGACGGTGGTGAGGATGCCGGTATGGTTGTTCGGGTCCTGCTCGCCCAGGCCGGGATCGGCGTTCAGCAGGGAGGAATAATCGTCGTTGAATGCCTGCACCGTCCACACCGTGCCCGGCGGCAGGCCCCCCCCCTGGACCAGCGCGGCCAGGTTGGGGTCGCTGCGCACGTCCTGGACCACATAGTTAAAACAGCCGGGGGCGTTGAGGAAATCATCCAGGCTCACCCCCAGGTCCTTGATATAGGACTGGCCCCCGGTCCCGCTATCGCCATTCCAAACCTCCAGAAACAGCTCGTTGACGCCCAGCGCGGCGAAAGCGCCGGGAGCCGCCAGGGCAAGCGCCAGCGCGGTGGTGAAAACCTTTGAATTCATTGGGATACCTGGGTGATGGGCTGGGCGCAGGGCGGTCGGTCTCTCGGGACAAGGCCGGTCGCGACCGAAACGCCGCGGGGTCTGCCATGGGGGGCGATGACCAGGGGAATGGACTGCGCGGCCCCGCCGTTGTCGATGGTCGCCACGATAAAGCTGATTTATTACGGATCGGTTAAGGAAGCATGACGGATTGTCTTTTTAACGTTCCCGTAATGTGACTGCACCAAAATCCCGCCCCCATGACGAGGCTGGAATCACAACACGGGCAGCGGAACGCCCCCAGGTCACGGAAAACCACCCCCCAAGGCCCGGCCCGGGCCGGACCCGCCCACCTCCCTGGGCCTCCACACCACTCTAATTTAAAAAAACCCAAGCCATCCCTATGATCCTTAGGAAGACATTGGCCGCCGTCATGGTGGGCGGCCTTATCAGTTCCACCGTGTCCGCCGCCGAGCCACGGGAGGAAATCCTCAAAGTCAAGAAATCCACCTTCACCAACCTGGTCGATCTGCTGGTACAGCGCGGGGTTTTGGACAAGAAGGACGCCCAAGGACTCATCACCGAGGCGGAGGCGGAAGCCAAGGCCGCCGAATCGGCCCAGTCCGCCCCGCCCCAGGCGCAAGCCGCCCCGGCCCCGGTGGGCAAGGATGGCAAGAAATCCAAGTACGTGGGCTATGTGCCGGAGTTCGTGAAGCAGGAAATCCGCGAGCAGGTCCGCGCCGAACTCAAGGACGACGTGCTGAAGGATGTGAAGCAGACCGCCAAGAAGGAGCGCTGGGGCATCCCCGACGCCCTGCCGGACTGGATCACCCGCATCAATCCCTATTTCGACGTGCGCCTGCGGGTGGCGGACGATTTCTACCAATCCAGCAACGCCCCGGCCTATGACTGGATGGCGATCAACCAGGACGGCGGTATCTCCCAGGCCATGGCCAAGAACCAAGCCTTCCTCAACACCACGGTGGACCGGCTCAGGCTGCGCGAGCGTTTCCGCATCGGCTTCGACGCCCAGATCAACGAATCCCTGAAGGCCGGGTTCCGCTTCGCCACCAGCAACCTGTACAACCCGGTGTCGAACAACCAGACCCTGGGCAATACCGGGCAGTCCTGGCAGTTCGCCATCGACCGCGCCTTCCTGCAATACGACTACAAGGACAACGGCAACGATTGGGTGACGATCTGGGGTGGACGCATGCCCAATCCCTTCATGTCCACCGATGTGGTCTACGATCCCGACCTGAGCTTCGAAGGTTTCGCGGGCACCTTCCGCCTTAACCTCGGCCAGGACGATCCCATGGTCCAGGGCTATAAGCTGCCGAGCGCAATAGGCCGGGCCGGCGTCAACCTGGGACCGGAGCATCCCAATTCGGTGTTCGCCACCTTGGGCGTGTTCCCGATCCAGGAAGTCAACTTCTCCAGCCGCGACAAATGGCTGTTCGGTTACCAGATGGGCGCGGATTGGCTGTTCACCGACGAAACGCGCTTCAAGATCGCCGGTGCCTATTATGACTTCGACAATATCTCGGCCCGCCGCAACATCTACGACAGCCTGGAATACAACTACACCGCCCCGCAGTTCATGCAGAAGGGCAATACCCTGGTGGCGATCAACGACGCCAAGAACCAGCCGGATTGCAACACCGGCACCCTGGGCAGCCAGAACGTGTGCTTGGTGGGCTTGGCTTCGGGCTTCCAGATCGTCAATGCCACGGCGGTGGTGGACTACAGCCATTACGCGCCCATCCACGTCATGCTGACGGGCGATTACGCCAAGAACCTGGGCTTCAACAAGCAGAAGATATTGAACCAGTTCGGCGAGAACCTCGCCGCCCACACCAACGCCTACCAAGTCCGCCTGGATGTGGGCCGCACGGAATTGAAACATTTCCTGGATTGGAATATGTTTTTCGCCTACCGCTATGTCGAGGCCGACGCGGTGCTGGACGCCTTCACCGACTCGGTTTTCCACCAGGGCGGCACCGACGCCAAGGGTTGGGTGTTGGGGGCTCAGATGGGTTTGTTCACCAATGCCTGGATGAACCTGCGCTGGTTCAGCACCGACGCCATCAATGGCCCGCCCCTGAGCATCGACACCTTGACGGCGGACTTCAACGCCAGGTTCTAACCCATTGCCGGGCCACGGACCCCGCCGTCCCGGCCCACCTTCATCAAACCGTCATGGGGTCCGCCCTATACTGCCGCGCTGAATCCGCCGTCCAACGCAGGCCGTTGGCGGCGCTCCCCGCCCCCAACCAGAACCACGCCATTGATACCCGATCCGACGGCCCATCCGCCGCCCTCCATCGCTTCCGTCGCGGAACCGCCCCAGGCTTTCCCGGCACGACCCAGGGCCGTTCCGGGACACCCACTCCCTCCGATGAAATTCCTGTTCCTGTTCGTACCCCTGGCCTGGCTGTTGGATCGATCCGGCCAGTCGCCCGCCGCCCTGACCTTCGCCGCCGCCGCCCTCGCCATCGTGCCCTTGTCGGCGCTGATGGTGGACGCCACCGAGCAACTGTCCCACCGTACCGGACAGACCGTGGGCGGACTCCTCAACGCCACCTTCGGCAACGCCCCGGAACTCATCATCTCGCTGATGGCGCTCCGGGCCGGTTTGCTGGACGTGGTGAAAGCCTCCATCGTCGGCGTGGTCCTGGGCAACCTGTTGTTCGTGCTGGGCTTGTCGTTCCTGATCGGCGGGCTGAGATACCGGGTGCAGAAATTCAACCGCCGCGCGGCCCGCGTGCAGCGCTCGATGCTGATGCTGGCCGTGTTCAGCATGGTGGTGCCCAGCCTGTTCGATAGCTTCGTCTCGCCCGAATTCGCCAACCTCGGCGACGGACTCAACCTGGGCGTGGCCTGGGTCCTCTTGACCGCCTACGCCCTCAACCTGGTCTTCATGCTCAAGACCCATCCCGATTATTTCGAGGCCAAGGGCCAGGGCGCGGCGGAAGAGCCGGAAGCGGCGCATTGGCCCATGTGGGCGGCGTTGGGGGTGCTGCTGGGCGCGTCGGTGGTCTTGGCCTTCATGAGCGAAATCCTGGTCGGCACCCTCGAATCCACCGCCCAGAGCCTGCATATGTCCAAGGCCTTCATCGGCGTGATCGTCATCGCCCTGGTCGGCGGCGCCCCGGAAAGCGTCGCCGCCGTGGCCATGGCCCGCAAGAACAAGCTCGATCTCACCATGGGCATCGCCGTGGGCAGCAGCATCCAGATCGCCTTGTTCGTCGCGCCGACCCTGATGTTCAGCAGCTATTTCCTGGCCCCCAAACCGCTGAACCTGGTGATCGGCAACGCCGGAATGGTGCTGGTCCTGTTGTCGGTGCTGATCTTCTCGATGATCGTCAGCGACGGCAAATCCAATTGGTTCAAAGGCGTGCAACTCCTGAGCGTCTACCTCTTGATCGCCTTGTTCTGCTACTACCTGCCCGATAGTCCGGCCATCCCCTGGCTCAAACCCTGACCCACCATCCATCCGAGGAACCACGCCATGCCCGAGCCTTTCGACAGCCACACCGTCAAACGCTACGACGGCGAACTGAACCACCTGCATTATCTGGTCCTCGACATGGGCGGATTGGTCCTCGGACAAATCCGCGCCGCCCTGGCCGCGTTTAAGTGCCGCGATGTGGAGGAAGCCCGGCGGGTCGTGGCCTCCGACCGCGTGGTGGACCAGATGGAAGTGCAGGCCGACGACGAGATCGTCAAGCTCATCGCCCGCCGCGCCCCGGTGGGGAGCGATCTACGCATGGTGATGGCGGTATCCAAGAGCATCAGCGACCTGGAGCGGATCGGCGACGAGGCCGTCAGGATCGCCAGCCTCGCCATCCAACTGTTCGGCTCCGAGGGCAGCGACCCCGGCAACCGCCTATTGCGCGATGTCAACCGCATGGGGGAACTGGCGGTCTCGACCCTGGCCGAGGCGCTGGAAGTGTTCGAGGTCTGGGACGAGGCCAAGGCCCGCCATGTGCTGGCGAACTACCACGAGATGGAGGAGGAGTTCCAGGCCGACCTCCGGCGCTTGATGACCTATATCATCGAGGATTCGCGCAATATCGGTTTCACCATCGGCCTGGTACTGGCCATCAAGGCTTTGGAGCGCATCGGCCACCATGCCCACAACCTGGCCGAATATGTGATCTTCCAGGTCGAGGGCGAGGATATCCGGGCCGACGACTGAGCGGGCCGGGCCGGGCGTCATCAAACCGTAAACTGCGGCGGCTAATTTCACCCATCCGTCCTACCGCCGGGAACCTTGGGGTTCCCCGACCCGGAGTTCCATCCATGAGCGCCCCGCCCACCTTCCTTTCCCCCCAGGACCGGCTCGACCTGCAACGCGCCCACCAGTCCTTGGAACATCCCAGCTTCGCCATCCGGCTATCCAATTTCGTCGGGATGCCCATCGAACAGGGTTTCAAATTGTTGCCCAGACGCTGGCACCGCCGCCTGCACCACTACGCCGAACAAGCCATGTGGCGGGCGCTGGACGCGGCGGTCCATTGCCTCAAGGATAAAAAAGGCGCGTCCTCCGACCGCTATTACCGGTTCCTGGGCACGGCCAGCGGCGCGGTGGGCGGCTTCGTCGGCGGACCGGCCCTGCTGCTGGAACTGCCCTTCACCACCACGGTCATGCTGCGGGCCATCGCCGATATCGCCCGCAGCCAGGGCGAAAACCTGGACGACCTGGAAACCCGGATGGCCTGCCTCGAAGTGTTCGCGCTGGGCGGGCACGCCCAGGAAGACGACGCCGCCGACACCGGCTATTACAGCCTGCGGCTGGCCCTGGAAGCGCCCATCGCCGGGGCTTCGCGCTACATCGCCCAGAACGGCACGGTCCGCCGCGAAGGCGCGCCGGCGCTGGTGAACACCATCGTGGTGGTCTCGCGCCGCTTTGGCGTCACGCTTTCGGAAAAAGCCGCCGCCGAGATCATCCCGGTCATCGGGGCCGTGGGCGGAGCCGCCATCAACCGCTTGTTCGTCCAGCACTTCCAGGACGTGGCCCACGGCCATTTCACCATCCGCCGCCTGGAACGCAAATACGGCACCCGCCTAGTCCGCGCCGAATACCGCAAACTGGCCGCGCCCGTGCCCAGGCTATTGTTCGCGCCCGCCTGAGAGGTTGTGAAAAAATCGAATTTCCCATATTCCTGATTTTTTCAACCAATTGAAAAATAAGCGTTAATTTTTGCTTAGTCGAGCGGTTCAGAGGGTTTTTTTACAGCCTCTGAGTCCCTCTCCGATTGCGGCGGGGCGGTCCATGGGCCGCGCCACAAACCGGCCTCCGCTGGCATACTATGGATTCCCACAGCCGCCGCGAGGACCGTGTTTTGACCCATTCCAAACTGCTTTCCCTTGGATTCGTCCTAGCCACAAGCTGCCTGTCCGCGCTTCCCGCAGCGGCGGAATCCGATGCCGCCCGCCAAGCCGAAGTGGCCGGGCGCGGTGCCCAGGTCATGCCATTCGACCTGGAAAAAACCCGGCATATCTTCACCCCCACCGCAGACGGCGGCGTCCAACAAGTCGTGGTCCTCGACCCCCAGGACCGGACGCAGATCGAGGCGGTCCGCCAGCATCTCGCAACCATCGCCGCGGGGTTCCGGCGCGGCGATTTCGCCGGTCCCATCGCCATCCACGGCGCAGGCATGCCGGGACTGGCCCGGTTGCGGCAGGCCCAACCGGGCGAACTCGATATCGCCTACCGCGAAGTGGCGGACGGCGGGGAAATCCGCTATTCCAGCAAAGTACCGGCGGTGGTGGCGGCGATCCACCAGTATTTCGAGGCCCAACTCGCCGACCATGGCCACCACGCCATGCCGGGGCATCCGCATCCTATGCACCACCCCTAAACCCCGGATTCGACCGCGCTTCGATCCGCGCCCAACCCACCCGTCCGAAGACTTTTCCCCGCCCGGCGTTTTGCAGCTTCCATAAAACCATGGTATCAATCGGGAGAAACGCCATTTAAACCGCGTATCGCCATAACACCCATGGGGGCTTATCGAGATGGTGATGTATAACCGGCCAAAGCCAGTCCATCCCTGGAACCGGCTAAAAACCCTGGTGCGGGATTTTTTCACGCTCCGCCCCCATGGCCGGGAAATGGCCGGGCCTGCCGTCGATCTTTGGATCCGCTCGGTCTGGCTGGTGATTTTCCTGATGGCCCTGGTGGAAGCCCTGGTCTGGGCCATGATCGGCGGCTTCATCGCCCCTGGCGAGGGCTGGACCGATACCCTGGTCGCGGCGTTCGCCGCGTCCGGGGTGTTCCTTCTGGTCTGGGTGGTCGATAGCTCCTTCGTCATGGCTGAGCGCCCGCTGCTCCGACGCGGGGCACCGCCGGACGGCGACCGGCCCGTGTTCGATGGCGATGCGTCCTGGAGTTGGGGGGCTGGCATCGCCATCCGCATCGGCATCGTCTTGATCTCGCTCTGCGTCACGGCCCCTCTGCTGACCTTGGTGCTGAACAAGGACCGCATCGACCAGCTTTACCAAGACAAGAAAATCGCCGACGAGAAAAAACTGGCCGGGGAAGCCAAGGCCAAGCTCCAACGGGATGTGGAAGCCAAAACCGCCAGGGTCGATAGCGAACTCGGGCCGCTACAAGCCCAGATCGCCGACCTGGAACAGCGCAAACAGCGATTGAGCGAGAACATGGGCGACCCGGAAAGCGCCTACAAAGCGGGCTTGGACAAGTTCCAAGCAGAAATCGACCGACTCAAACAAGATATACAGGACGAAATAGACGGCAAGCGTGGAAAACCTGGCTGCGGCTCCAACTGCGAAGCCTTGCAACGCAACCTGCACGACAAAGAAAAGCAGCGCGACACCCTGCGCGGCAAAGTCCAGAAAGCCGCGAGCCAGCAAGGCGACACCCTGAGCAAGGATTTAGCCCATATCAGTCGGCAAATCGCGGAATTGGAACCCAAGGTCGATCAACTGAACGCCAAGAAACGCCAACTCCTGGCCGAATTCAACGCCGAGTCCAGCCGCTCCGGGACGGATGGCAAAATCGAATCCAAGCTGGTCCTGTCGCTCGCCACCCAATGGGAGTTGCTCGAGGAAATCCTGGCCCGCGAGCGCCAAGAGCGCATGGCCTTGCGCTACGGCGACGCGGCGGCGACCACCACGCCCGGTTGGATCGAAAAGATCGCGGACCACCTGCGTTCCGTCGATGGCTTGGCGCAGGCGGTGCTGGCCATGCTGTTCCTGTCCCTGCTGGCCCTCAAATTCTTCGAGCCGAAATCGGTGCGGCTGTATTTCAACGAGGCGCTCCAACTCAAATGGCGCGATTACCTGAACGGCGCTTTCGAGCGCACGCCGGGCTTCCCGCCCGCCACCGACCCGGCCCGCCGCTTCAACCATATCGATTTCGCCCGCGCCTATCTCGCCTACACCGAAAACCCGGCGGCGTTCATCGACGACCATGTGGCGCGGCTCGAACGGGAAGCCGGGGCGGTGGACCGCCTAGCCCAGGAGGATTTCGCCCGCAAACTGGCTGCGGCCCATCTCGATCACGAACTGGCCCAGGCCACCCAACGCGCCGAGGAACGCGAGGCCACCGCCCACCGCCAAGCCGAGCGGGACCAAGCCTTGTTCGAGACCCAACTCGCCATGGTCCGGGAAAAATTCCAGGCGGAGATAGACCAACGCACGCGGGATTGGCAGTTGGAACAAGAGCGGATGACGCTCGAACTCGGGAACCAGCGCACCCAATTCGAAGGCGAATTCGCCGCCAAATTGCGCGAGGACGAGCGTCTGTTCCGCGAACTGGAACAGACCCACACCCTGGCCATGGCGCAACTGCGGGGGGATTTCCGGCTCAAGCTGCAATCCCAGCGCGACGAATTCCTCAAGGAACAACAGGAAGCCTGGGACGCCCGCGCCCAGGCAGCCCAGCAGCGTATCGGCACCTTGCACGACGAAACCCGGCAACTGGCGGCGGACCTCGACGCAGCGCGGAAAAACTCGGCGCGGATCGAAGGCGAGGCCCAGGTGATCGAGGCGGAAATCGCCCGCCTGGACAGCGAAATCCAGGGTTATATGCGGGCCATCGCCCAGGCCGATCCCGCCCATCCGGCGCTATTGGCCAGCCTCAATAGCCTGCGGGTCGGCCTGGAAAACCAGTTGCCCGCCAAACAGCGGGAACGGGCCGTCCTCAGGGAAGAAGGCGCTTATCTCAAGGACCGATTGCGGGAGTTGGAGGAACGCCGCCAGGACACCGCCCGTTCCCTGGCCGAAGCCCAGGCGATCTGGAAGCTCTGCCAAGACCAGCTCGCCGATCTCCGCCCCACGCCGTCCACAGCCGAACCGGCCGCGGAGCCCGGCAGCGACGGGGACGCTGCCTAAACGGCCCCGCCCCCTGGTCCCGCCCGCGAAAAGCTGGGAGCATGGACGCCCGAACCCCTACCACAGGACCACAACCCATGACCGAAACAGACTCGATCCGCGCCGCGCTCGCGGCCCATCCTTTCCCGCCCAACCCCTGGGTGCAAGTCACCGACGAGGGCATCATCATCAAGGCGGGCTATACCGACACCCTGCACCGGATGCTGCGCTGGGTACCCAAAGTGCGCTGGATTCCCGAACGCCGCCATTGGCACGTACCCCTGGCCGGAGCCGAGTTGATCCGCTCGGTGCTGCCCGAAATCTCGCGGCTGGCCGAAGCCACCTACGAAGAACCGCCCGCGGCGGCGGACCCGCCCCAACCGCCGGCCACCACCCCCGTCCCAGTCGATGCCGCTCTTTCCGAGCGCGACCTGTTCCGCAACTCGGCGCGGTTCCTGTTCGGGACCGATTGGCAGCGCGACACCGCCCGCGCCCTGGGCCGCGACGAGGCCGCGCTGGCCTGTTGGCTGGCGGGCGATGGCACGCTGGAGGACGATCCGGGAATCTTGCTGGACGAGATGCTGGGCTTGATGCACCGCCGCGCCGCCGCCATCGTGGCCGCGGCCGGGCGCTTGTCCCAGGCTATCGAAGAGAGGAAGGCCGACGGGCGCTGACCCCGGCCCGGCCAAGCCGGGCCGGTCCCGCCGACCAGCGGGGATCAGCCCGGCTGCATTTCATCGGCCTTGGCGATGAAGGCCAAGTGGGTGGCCAGGTCGAACACCGCGTCCGGGATGGTGTGTTCGAACTGGTTTTCGTACCAGCTCCGGCAATAGGGCAGGAACAGCTTGCCCTGGGGAAGGGTGTGCAAGACCTCGTCGCCCTGGCACAGCGCGAAATCGATCCCGGCGTTCTCGCCGACGCTGCGCCAATCGTCGCCGAACACTTCGAACTGCACAATCAGCTTGGAGAACACCCGGCCGGTCTCGGTGGTTTTCACCAGGATGACCCGGATGTTCTGGTAGCGCCGGGCTATCGCGCCGGTATCCAGGGTTTGTAGGAATTCTTGTCGCTTTCCCTTCTTCACCTGTGTGCTTGTGTCGATGGGAACACCGAGATTGTTGAGTCCGGAAGTCTTGGCGGGGGCCAATTCTATCGGCGCGGTGGTCTCGATCAATGCGGGCATGATGCGCTCCTTGTAACGGGGGATGGATTTAAAGGATTGATTGGACTTGGATTTTTCCGCGTGCGCCGCAGCTTGCGGCGGGTGCCGCCCGTTGCGCGGCGGGCCGACCCGGCCCGGAACCGGACTGCGCGGCCCCCGTCTTATTGCAAAATCCATGCAGATCGCCTTCGCCCGCCTCAAATCCGGCATTGACGCTGAGCGTACACTCAAGCCGAAAACGCCCCGGCACCCCGGCTTCCGGCCCCTGGGTTGGGCGATTCCACGAGCCTCCGTGACCCATCGCAGACCGCGGCAACGCCACCATGGCCTGTTGCCGCGGTCCGCGCCGCCGCCGACTTATTGAGGCTGGCTGACGCTGCCGTAGGCGTCGATCAAACCCGCGCCATAGGCTTCGAGGTCGCTGATGACTTGCTTGCCCAGGTGGCAATAGCCATAGGTGCAAGCCTTTCCGCCCAGATCGCCGGGCGAGGTATCGGTCGCGCTGAGGACGCGGGTCCGGTTGTTGACGATGGGCACGGCACCGGCCCGCAGCAACGAGACCACCGCCGCCGGGTCTTTCCAGGCCGCAGGATGGGTACTCAAGGCCAGGGCGGCGACCGCCGACACCTGCGGCGTAGCCATGGAAGTGCCCTGGATCACCGCATAGCATTGCTTTTCAGGGAACGCGGTGCCGCTGATCATGAAGCAGGGAATATCCTGGGCGTAATTGGAAGTGATGGAAAAAACCTCCCAGGCGTTGTAGCCATCGGCGACCGAACCGCCCCCGGCTATCGAACCCTGGCCGGTCCAAGGCCAGCCCTCGGTGCCGCCGTTATCGATGACGGGCAGGTTGAACTTGCGGGCTCCGCCGGGAGCGGCGAAATCGACGCGGGGACCGTAGTTGCTGTAATAGGCCAGTTGGTTCTTCCGGCCGACGCCGCTGGGTTGGTGGGCGTCGGTCTTCAGTTTGCACCATTGATGGTTGCCGTTGGCCAGGGAATCGGCGGGGCAGGTGTCCGCAGGCGCATTCACCACATTCCCGGTGGAAGACACCATGACCACGCCGGGAATGCCAGCCGGGGTTTCCCACAGGCCGTAATAGTCGGTGCCACCCGGCGGCACATCGAGGATGCCATGGCTCAACACCTGCCCGCCCATGCCGATGCGGGCGTGTTCGTTGCCCGCCGCCGCCACGATCAAGGTGCCCCGGTTCCAGGCGTAGTCCACCACCCGCTGGTAGAAGTTGTAGATCAGGTCCTGTTCGGGGTCGGTGCGGTCCAGGTAGCCGCCGAAGGAAATGCTGACCACGTCGATGCCATGATCGGCGGCGTAGGCGAAGGCGTCGAGGATTTCGGAATCGTAGGCGTAGCCGCAGTTCTGCGCGATCTTCAGCGATACCAATTGCACCCCCGGCGCGATGCCGTTGATGCCGCTGCCGTCCAGGGCGGCGGCGATGCTGCCGCCGATCCAGCTGCCATGGCCGTGGAAATCCAAATCCGCCGCCGGCGCGCCCAAGGTGGCGGCGAGTTGCGCGTCGGTTTGGTAGCCGTAGTAGGCACAGAGATTGGGCTGTTCGTTGACGGTGAAATCGACCACCCCGTCCACCTTGTCGGCCAGTTCGGCGTGGGTGTAGTCGAGCCCGGTGTCGGCCACGCCGACCTTGATGAATTGATAGCCCAGCCCCAGGGCTTGGTTCCAGGCCTGCTGCGCGTGGATGCGCTGGGCGTTCCACATCAGCCCCGCGAGTCCCAGGGCGGGATCGGCGGCGACGCGGGCCGCGGCTTGGCCCGCGCTTGGGGCGGCGAGTTTTTTGCGGAACGGGGCCGCGCCGAACAGTTCCCGCCGCATTTGCGGATTGATCAGCCGCTTGACCCGGTCGTGGGCGACCCGTGCCACCCGGCTGTCGGCACGCAGGCCCGCCAGGGCGCTCCGGGCCGACACGGTGCCGGTCTGGGGGGTCTGGACCACCATGAAATTGAGTCCGGGATGGTCGCTCACCACCTGCATCCCCTGTTGTTCCAACGAGGCGCGGAGCGAGGCGTGGGCCGTGGGACCGGAGGTGTCGATGAGCAGGCGTTGCGGCACGGCCTGGTCGAGGTCGGGCGGTGCGGCCCAGACCGCCACCGGCTGGAGGGAGGCGAACAAAGCGGCGCAGGCGAGGGCGCGGGCGGATTGCATGTATTTGGTTTTCATAGCGAGTGTCTGTGAAGTGGCAAGGGAATGACGGATCGGACCTGCGGGAAAGCCGGTCCGGGTACCCGGCGGGCACCGGACCCGGCCGCTCCCCTGGCGGCCTGGATTATTATGGCTGGTAAAAACCGGTTGTGGTTGGGCGCGGACGGGTCGCGACGCAGGCGCCCACCGGCCAGGGCGGACCCGGCGCGTGGATATTGCGCCGACGCGGGCGGATTGAAACTACAATATTCACGGGGGAAATCGACGGCCTGTCGAAGCCACGCGCCGAAGACCCGTCATCGCCACGGCCCGCGCCGCTCCCCGACCCATTCCGCCGGAAGCCGATGCGCCCCGCAGCCGCCGGCTTTCTTGTGACGCCGACCGGATAACCCAGAAGGAACGCCCTATGCCCATGCCAAGCAAACCCTCCGAAATCGCCATTATCGGTGCCGGCTATAGCGGCACCCTGGTCGCGGCCCATTTGCTGAAGGAGTCCAAGGTACCGCTCACGGTACGCTTGTTCGACCGCGACCCCAAACAGTTCGGGCGGGGCATCGCCTATGCCACGCCCTTGGATTGCCAGCTCCTCAACGTGCCGGCCGCCAATATGAGCGCCTTCCCGGACGATCCCGGACATTTCCTGCGTTGGGCCAAAGAGCGCGAGGCCCAGTTGCTCAATCCGCCCTGGGTCGTGGAAGTCGGCCCCAAAAGCTTCCTGCCGCGCCGCGCCTATGGCGATTATCTGGCCTGGGTGCTGGCCGAGGCCGAACGCGCCGCCGCCCCCGGCGTCACCCTGATCCGCCGGGCCGAAAAGGTCGCCAAGCTGTCCCCGGAACCCAACGGCGAAATCAAGCTGGTCCTGGCCGGGGGGCAGGTGTTCCGGGTGGACCGCGCGGTGCTGGCCCTCGGCAATTTCCCGCCGGGGAACCTGCCCATCCCCGATCCCAACTTCTACCGCAGCCCGCGCTACCACCGCAATCCCTGGCTGCCGGGGGTGTTGGAGCGAATCCTGGAGACGCGCTCCTGCCTCCTGGTCGGCAGCGGCTTGACCATGGTCGATTGGGCGGTGAGCCTTGGGCAATACGGTTATACCGGCCAGGTCCATGTGGTTTCGCGGCGGGGCTTCTGGCCCAAGGCCCACCAGGCGGCGGACCCGGTCGGTTTCGCCCTCGACCTGGAAACGGGCGATCCTTCGGTGCGGGCTTGGGTGCGCCAAATCCGGGCCTATGTCGCCAAGACCGGCTGCGATTGGCGGGCGGTGATCGACGCCTTGCGCCCCCACAACCAACGCCTGTGGCAAAGCCTGCCCCTGGCCGAGAAACGCCGGTTCATGCGCCATGCCCGGCCCTTCTGGGACTTGCACCGGCACCGGCTGGCCCCCGGCGTGGCGGCCCGGCTGGAGGCGATAGCCGAGTCCGGCCAGCTCGTGCGCCATGCCGGACGGGTGCAGGGCTACCGGGAAACCGAAACGGGGGTCGAGGTGACGATCCGTCCGCGCGGCGTGGAACGGGCGGAGACGCTGGAGGTCGAGGCCGTGGTGAATTGCTCGGGTTCCGAGAGCAATTACCGGCGCTTGGAAAGTGCCCTGGTCCGCAACCTGTTGGACCAGGGCTTGATCCGGCCCGACCCCCTGTCCCTGGGAATCGAGGTCGCCATGGACGGGGGCTTGGTCAATGCCCAGGGCGTGATTTCCGACCGCTTGTTCACCCTGGGCCCACCCAGCAAGGGCATGCTATGGGAAACCACGGCGGTGCCGGAATTGCGGGTGCAGGCCCAGCGCCTGGCCGGTTTGCTGTTGGCGGGCTGAAACGGCCCGCCGCGGGCGCGGTCCGGTCAATCCAGTTCGGCGAACCGGCTCCGCGCCAAGCCCAACAGCTTGTCGGTGGGGATCGCCACGTTCTTCTTGGGATCATGGACGATAGCGCCGAATTTCGCCGCCAACACCGCCGCCAACACCGCCGCCAACATCAACACACAAACATCCTCCCTGGGATCGCCGCCGGAACGCAGGGTGATGAGGGTATCGCGCTGTGCGGACAGGTCGCCCAGTTCCGGGAACTGGGCCAGGTACGGCTCCACGGCATCGAACCGCAGCTTCACGCCGCCGTCCTCGCCGTTCAGGGTACAGGGCAGGTAATCCACGCTTTGGAACGGGGCGTAGGCCGCGTCCACATCGAGCTTGAATTTGAATTCGCGCAGGGCTTCTTGCAGCTGGGCACGGGTGGGCACGTCGGCACGGCCCAACAGGGCGGATTGGAGTTGTGGCATAAGCGGATTCCCAATGGATCATGGATGGAAGCCAGTCTTTGCGGCTGGCCGGGGTTTGGGCATTGGGACGGAGCTTATCGCCGCCGGACGGAGGGTGTCCAGCCCGCCCGACCGCCGGGACGGCTAGGGTCCGGCATCCCGCGCCCCGCCGCGGCAGGTGCCCACCTCGGCCAAGAGCCGCCGCAAATCCTCGAAATCGACCGGCTTCACCAAGTGCTGGTCGAAGCCACCCAGGCGGGTGCGGTGGCGGTCCGCCGCCTGCCCCCAGCCGGTCAGGGCGAACAGCGCGATATCCCGGCCACCGGGCTGACCCCGGATGCGCCGGGCGACCTCGTAGCCATCCATGCCCGGCATCCCCAGGTCGAGCAGGACCACGTCCGGCGGAAACTCGGCCAGGAGGGCCAGGGCCGCGGACCCGTCGTAGGCCACCCGCACCTCGATCCCCAGCAATTCCAACAACAAAGCCAGACTGTCGGCGGCGTCGCGGTTGTCGTCCACCACCAGCAAGCGGCGCGGGAACTCCGGGGCGGGCGGATCGGCGCTGGCCTGGAAGCCGGCCGGGGGCGCTTCGGCCAGCGGTATCCGCACCACGAACTCGCTGCCCCGGCCCACGCCCCCGCTCCGGGCCTCGATCCGCCCGCCATGCAACTGGACCAAATGGCGGACCAGGGCCAACCCGATGCCAAGCCCGCCCTGGGCCCGGCCCTGGCCGTGGTCCACCTGGGAGAACAACTCGAATACCCTGGGCAGCATCGCCTCGGGTATGCCGACCCCGGTATCGCTGACGCCGATCACGGCCTCGTTGCCTTGCCGTTCCGCGGCGATGCCGATCCGGCCATGGGGTTCGGTGTATTTCGCCGCGTTGTTCAAGAGGTTGGTGAAGACCTGGGCGAGCCGGACCGGATCGGCGTCGAGGTGGAGCGGGTCCGGCGGCAGGACCACGTCCAGCCGGTGCCCGCCGGACTCGACCAGGGGCCGGCTGGTCTCGACGGCCTGCTCGATCACGCCGGCCAGGGCGATGCGCTGCTTTTTCAATTCGACCTTGCCGCGGGTGATGCGGGAAGCCTCCATCAGGTCGTCGACCAGCCGGACCAGATGGTCGACTTGCCGGATCATCACCGTCAGCGCGTGCGCGGTCCTGGAACTGTGGCCACCGGCCCCGCCCAGCGCGTAGAGGGAATTGCGGATCGGGGCCAGGGGATTGCGCAGTTCGTGGGAAAGTATCGCCAGGAATTCGTCCTTGCGCCTATCGCCCTCGCGCAGGGCGTCCTCCATGCGGCGGCGCTCGGTCATATCGGTGACCAGGGTCATGAGATGGGGCGCTTCCTGGGCCGGAACGCGCAGGAACGACACGAACTTGCGTACCCAGACCGGTTCGCCGTCTTGGCGCAGATAGCGGTTCTCGACTTCGAAATAAGGCAGTTCCCCGGCCAGGAGGCGCTGGATTCCGAGCAAGTTGTCGGCGCGGTCCTCGGGATGCACCAGTTCCAGGAATATCCGGTGGGCCAGTTCGGCCTGGGTATGGCCCAGCAGGGCGCAATAGGCGGGATTGCAGCGGATCAAGCGGCCTTCCGCGTCGATGATGGCGATGCCGAGGGCGGCGTATTCGAAGATCGCGCGGAACCGTTCCTCGCTGGCGGCGAGCGCCCGTTCGGCCCGCTTGCGCTCGGTGACGTCCTCGGTCACGGCCACGCCGCCGATGACCTGGCCGACCGGGTCGCGCAGCGGTGCGCCCGAGGCCAGCGCGAACCAGCGCTTGCCGCTCGGGAGCCACACTTCCAATTCCATCGGCGGGATTTCGCGGTTTTCCGCCACCGCCCGCTGCAAGGGCAGTTCCTCGGGCAGGACCGGCCTGCCGTCCCGGAAAAAGCGGACTTGGCGGCCCGGTGCCTCCATATCCGGGGCGGAGGCGGACAGATTGTCGGTATCGGCGACTTCGAACTGCGCCAGCACCGCCGGATTGCCGGTGATGTGTTGGCAAGAGGGATCGTCGGAAAAGCTGACGCCGACCGGCAGGGCCTTCATCAGGGCTTGCAGGCGGCGGTGGGCGGTGTGCCGGGCCGGGTCGTCGGCCACGGGCAGGACCATAGCGAATTGCTGGGCCACGAGGCCGAGGAACTGGCGGTAATCCGGGTCCGGTCGCCGGTGCGGATTCAGCCCCGCGATCAGGACGGCAGCGGCCCGGCCCGCGCCCGGCGGGACTACCGGCAGGCATAGGGCCTGGTCCGGCGGGCGTCGCCACGCGCCGGTGGGCAGTCCGGGGAACAAGGCCCATAGCGGTTCGATCAGCCGCCCCCCGGCCGGAAGTCCCTCCACGGACCAGCCCTTTGCGCCGTCCAAGGGCAGTTCCCAAGGGCTGGCGGGACCGCCCGGCGCGATACCGGCGCTACCCGCCAAGCGCAAGGTCTTGTGTTCCGGGTCGGAGAGATAAAGCAGGGCGAACGGCAAATCGTAAGGGTTGGCGGCGAGCACGGCGGCCACGGCTTCGCAGGTGTCGGCCCCGGACCCGCTCCGGCCCAGCGCCCCCAGATCGCGCAGCGTCCGTAAACGGCGCGCGCCGACCACCTTGGCGGTGGTGTCGATCACCGGGCAGAACACCCCGGCGATTTTGCCATCCTCGTCGTGGATGGGACTGTAGGAAAAGCTGAAATACCCTTCTTCTGGAGAGCCATCGCGCTCCACCAGCAGCAATAAATCGTCCACCGGGCCGGCCGCGCCGCGCAGTAATGCCTGCTCCAGCATCGGCCCGATGGTGTCCCAAATCCCGGCCCCGCATTGGCGACCCCGCTGGCCCACCGCGCCGGGATGCTGGATACCGAGGAGGGGCCGGTAGGCATCGTTGTAGAGCATCACCAATTCCGGCCCCCACCCAATCAGGATGGGGAACGGGCAATGCAAGCAGGTGCTGACCGAGGTACGCAGGCTTTGCGGCCAGGACTCGACCGGCCCCAAAGGGGTGCGGGACCAATCCAGGGCGCGGATCAAGCGGCCCGTCTCGCCACCGCCCGCCAGGAAATCGAAGCCGGGCCGGACGGAATAAGGAAGGGGTGGGGTGGGGCCTAAACATTGACTGGACAAAGGCGTATTTCCGATTTCGGGTATATCAAGCACGGGACGGGCATGACCCACTTTCCGTTGTTCCTTGTGGCTCGACATAAGCATTAATGCATAAGGGGTGGTGGGTTTGATAAATCCTTAATCCGCAAACGGACTACCCGGCTATCACCATGGCTATCCCGCCATGGATGCTATTCGGCAGACCGGCCCGGATCGCCAAGCGATGATCGGTGGCTTATGTTTGGGGCTCCCGGAATACCATCGGCTTTCGAATAGCAGCATATTACCCTTTTCAATATCCGATGGATATTGGGGTTTTCTCCAGGACTGGGCAGCCGCTCTTGAACCTGGGTGGCGTCTCCGGCGGGTTCGGAATATCGCGGGGTGACTATTTTAAGGCCACAGGAGATATGCGGAATTCCCAGAGCCATCGATCCGGTCAACTTGGGTCTGGGCCAGCCCCGGCATGGAACCATCGCGGACGAAGCCAGTCTACCGCTTCAATAAAGCTAGGGAATGAAATTGGATGGATCCACCATCGGCAGGGGTTTATAAGGATATTTACCGATGTTGATATGGAGAGTCGATGATGAAAAGGATGCCCGCCCTGATTGTATTTTCCCATCTACGCTGGAATTGGGTTTAGCAACGCCAGCAACACTTATTGTCCAGTTTGGCTAAACGTTTTCCCGTGGTTTATGTCGAGGAGCCGATATTCGACCCGGACGCCTTGGAACCGCGTTGGGAATTGGCCCGGCCCCAGCCGGGGGTCATGACCGCCACTCCCGTGACCGCCATCGCAGAACCCGGCTTCAACGCCCGCCAGCGTCCCCTATTGGAAACACTATTGGCACGTCTGGTCGAGCAGGAAAAACTGGTCAACCGCTTGGTCTGGCCCTACACCCCGCTGGCCCTGCCCCTGGCCCGTGGACTCAAGCCCCTGGGCCTGATCTACGATGTGATGGACGAGGTGTCGGCCTTCAAGGGCGCTCCGCCCGGCCTGCTGGACCGCGAGGCCGAAGCCTACCGCACGGTCGATCTGGTGTTCACCGGCGGTCCCAGCCTGCATCGGGCCAAACAGGGCCGCCATCCCAATGTGCATTGTTTCCCCAGCAGCGTCGATCTGGCCCATTTCGGCCAGGCCCGCCGGTCCGGTTTGGACCATGCCGGGCAAGCCGGCAAACCCCGGCCCCGGCTGGGTTTTTTCGGGGTGATCGACGAGCGGCTCGACCTCCCTTTGCTGGATGCGCTGGTCCGCGCCCGGCCCGATTGGCAGTTGATGATGGTGGGGCCGGTGACCAAGATCAGCCCGCAGGATTTGCCCCAGGCCCCGAACCTCCATTATTTCGGCCAGCGGGCCTATGCGGAACTGCCGGCCTTTTTGGCGGGTTGGGATGTGTGCCTGTTGCCGTTCGCGCTCAACGACGCGACGCGCTATATCAGCCCCACCAAGACCCTGGAATACATGGCCGCCGAAAAGCCCGCCGATCACCGACGTGGCCGAACCCTATGGCGCTATCGTGCATCTGGGCGAGGGCATCGACGCCTTCGTCGCCGCTTGCGGCCACGCCTTGACCGCGCCGGAAACCGACACCGCCGAACGGGTCGGGGCCATGCGCAAGATGTTGCTCAACACTTCCTGGGATGCCACCGCCCGCGCCATGGCCCACGAAATCGCCAAGGTGCAGCATGGGCGCGACCGGGTGCCGCGCCCCGCTTCGCGCGACCGCGAGGGTTATCACAGTGCCGTCGTGGTCGGGGCCGGTCCCACCGGCCTCAGCGCGGCCTATCACCTGCCGGAGGCTTTGTTGCTGGAAGCCGGGGATAGCGTCGGCGGGTGGTGCCGCTCCATCGAGGAGAACGGATTCACCTTCGATTACGCCGGGCACATCATGTTTTCCAACGACGATGATGTGCAGGCGCTGTACCGCGAATTATTAGGCGACAACCTGCATTGGCAGGACCGCGAGGCTTGGATGGCTGGGAGAACGACCAGCATTGGCATAACAGTGGCCTGTGGAACGTGGCACCGGACGGGCAAGGCGGGTTGCGGCGGGTGGCCGACGCGCCGTACCTGGCCGAACTGCTGGCCGCGCAGCGCCGCCTCGCGCAAGAAGGCTGCGTTTGAAGCGGGATTTTCCGGCATCCTTGGAAACCACGGGATGCCGCGGCCGGTCCGGTGTTCCGCTCAGATTTCCACCCTCACGTTGATCTCGATGACCTGCTCCGCCGGGATTTGGAAGAAATCCGGGGCATGGGCGGCGTTCCGCAGCATGAAGGCGAACAGCTTTTCCCGCCACAAGGCCATGCCGGGGGCGGGCGTGGGCAAAGGCCGCAGGCGGCTGACGAAATAGGAGGTGTCCCCAGGGCCGGAATCGAGCAAACCGCGCCGCCGGCATTCCTCCAATATCCGGGGGACCGCGGGTAGTTCCATGAAGCCGAACCGGGCAATCACCTGGAAAAACCCCAACCCCAAATCCTGGGCCGAATAGCGGTCTGCCTCGGGCTCCCTGGGTTGGTCCGTGAACAGGACGACCAGCACGACGACTTCCTCGTGCAAGATTTTGTTATGCCGGACATTCATCAACAGCGCGTTGGGAATCCCCTCGCCCGGCGCGGCGAGGAAAACGCCCGTCCCGCGCACCCGGCCCGGCATGCCGGGCACCGTGTCGGCCATGAACCGCTCCATCGACGCCTTCTGCGGATAGAGGCGCTGGAACAAGAGGCTCCGGCCTTTACGCCAAGTGGACATCACGACGAAGGCCGCCAACCCGATGGCCAAAGGCAACCAACCGCCTTCAACGACCTTGAGCAGGTTGGCCCCGAAGAACGCTCCGTCGATCATTAAGAAGATGCCCACCAGCGGCAGCAGGAAGGCCCGGTTCCACCCCCAAGCTTGCCGGGCGACCACGTAGAACAGCACGCTGGTCATCAGCATGGTGCCAGTCACGGCGATGCCGTAGGCGGAAGCTAGGCGGCTGGAACTCTCGAAGCCCAGCACCAACACCAGGATGCCGATCAGCAGCCAAGTATTGAGACCGGGCAGGAAGATTTGCCCCCGCTCCGTCTCGGAGGTGTGGAGGATATGCATCCGGGGCAGGTAGCCCAGTTGGAACGCCTGCTGGGTCAACGAATAAGTGCCGGAGATCACCGCCTGGGAAGCGATCACTGTCGCCGCCGTCGCCAGCAGCGCCATCGGCATCCGGGCAGCCTCGGGGAACATCAGGAAAAACGGGTTGCGGGCGGCGTCGGGCACCGCCAGCACGGTCGCGCCCTGCCCGAAATAATTGAGCGCCAGCGCGGGCAGGACCAGGTAGAACCAAGCGGCCCGGATTGGCCGCGCACCGAAATGCCCCATGTCGGCATAGAGGGCTTCGGCCCCGGTCACCGCCAGCACCACCGCACCCAATACCAGCAGCGCCTCGTGCCCATGCGCCGCCAGGAATTCCAGGGCATACCAGGGATTCAAGGCGCGCAGCACCCCTGGATGTTCGGCGATCCTGAACAATCCCATGCCGCCGAGGGCCAGGAACCAAACCAGCATGACCGGCCCGAAGTAGCGCCCTACCCTGGCCGTGCCATGGCGTTGGACCGCGAACAGCCCGACCAACACCGCCAGCGTGGTCGGGATGATGTAGGGCCGGAACAGGGGCGTGGCGACCTCCAAGCCCTCGACCGCGCTCAGCACCGAGATAGCCGGGGTGATCATCCCATCACCGTAGAACAGGGCCGCGCCGGACAAACCGGCCATCACCAGCAGCCAGCGCCGCCAAGGCGGCCCTTGCAAGGACCGCTGGGCCAGGGCCAGCAGGGCCATGATCCCGCCCTCACCCTGGTTGTCGGCCCGCATGACGAAGGCGACGTACTTGAGGGCGACCACAAACAGGAGGGTCCAGAAAATCATCGACAGCACGCCGAGGACCACGGATTCGACCGGGGCGGTCCCGGCGGCGTTCAGGCATTCCCTGAGGGTATACAGCGGGCTGGTTCCAATATCGCCGAAAACCACGCCAAGGGCGGGTAGCGCGAGATGCCTGATCCAATGGCGATCCGAAGCCGGGGAGTTGTTTTTCATAACTTGCTCTTATTGGAGATTGAATATCGCGTGATGGCCGCGTCCCCGGCGATCCCGGACCAACGCCCCACCAGCCTTGCGCACTCCCGCATTTTGGCCCAGAAGTCCTCCGCCAGGCCGAACGGACCCGGAACCAGGAGTGCCCAGCGCATGGGGAGCCTATCGTAGGCCGGGGCCAGGGCGAACCGGCGGTAATTCCCGGTCAGGAAGGAGATATTACCCAGGTGCATGCCCGGATTCCCAACCAGCTTGCCGAACACACCCCAAAGTCCCAGCGTTTTCTTAACCCAGCGCCCCATCAAGGGCATTTTCGGTTTGGATGCACGTCCGGTGCCGGGTGGGCATGTACTCGTGTCCACCCACAGATCACGTGAAAATGCTCCAGCCGCCGCCACTGCCCAAGCGGGGCTGGGCAACCGGCCTCCATACACTCATCGCTGAAAATGCTCGGATGGCGACCCGCCATCGCCTATCACCGTCAAGCGATGCGGACACAAGCCCGCCATGCCTCCCGCATCCCGCATTGCAAAATCCCACAATTCAACTATGCCTATCGGAAGGCGCTAATCCGATATTTTCGATATAAGCACGTCCCATGTGATTTTTAAAAACACGGGTTTTGTGGAAGTCGCTATCACCGTGTGACGATTTCCGCGTTTGGCTCAGCGCTATTGTTAAGCGATGTTCCCACCCGATGCGTCTTTCTCTCTCAAACAAATACGAAAAATTATTAAGGAAACCACATCATGTGCAGAGCTTCCCACTTCGTCGCGGCCCTCTTGCTAACGCTGGCCGCTTGCACCCAGCCGCCCCCTGCGCGCCATCCTTCCGGCTTGTTCGATACCGGCCAACCGGCTTTGCACGCCGTCAGCGATGCCCGTTTGCGCGAGTTGATGAACCGGATGAACGGCTTGATCTTCGAGCGCTTCGTCGCCGAACCCGAGCGCGACCGCGAAACCCTGAAGGAAACCGACGAAATCGCCCGCACCGCCGCCGACCTGGGCCGGAGCATCGACGGTCTCTATGCCCGCTTGCCCGCGCTGAATTTGAACGAGAGCGAACAGGCCACCTTCCATGCCCTGGCCGACAAGCTGCGCCACCAAGCCGACCAATTGCGCCAGTTCGCGGTCGACCACCGCTTGGAAGACCTGTCCGGCCAGTTATCCCAGATCAGCGCCACCTGCACGGCTTGCCATGGCTTGTTCCGGCAGTTGGGCCGGGGAGGTCGCCATGGCTAAGGTGTTTGCCCTGGTCCTGGCCTGGGCGCTGGGCGGCTGGTCGGTCCCGGCGCGGGCGGAGGAGGACTTGCGGGCC
Source organism: Methylomagnum ishizawai (assembly GCF_900155475.1). NCBI lineage: Bacteria > Pseudomonadati > Pseudomonadota > Gammaproteobacteria > Methylococcales > Methylococcaceae > Methylomagnum > Methylomagnum ishizawai. Next base: position 140,392 of record NZ_FXAM01000002.1, read on the forward strand.
TTGGTCGAGGGCTTGCGGACCCAGATGTCCGAACTGAAGCGGCAGGCTGAACAATCCAACGCCCGCATCGCCGATCTGGAGAAGCAACTGGCCCAGGCCAAGCCAGCACCGGCCAAGCCCGCCACGGTTCCCACCCTGGGCGCGCCGGTCGCCGCGACGGCCCCAACCACGCCATCACCCAAGCCGGACAATCCCAAGCCCCCAGTCACGGTGGGCGACGCCAAGGGCACGTTCAAGGTGCCCGGCACCGACACCTCCATCGGCATCGGCGGCTTCATCAAGCTGGACGCGATCTACAACAGCGTCAGCGACGGCTCCAACAAGCTGGGCAACCAACTCCTGGTGCCCTCGCAAATCCCCAGCGGTTCGGTCCGCGCCAACAAGAACAGCCAATTCCTGTTCAATCCCAAGGAAACCCGGCTGTGGGTGAAATCCTTCACCCCGAGCGCCTGGGGCGATATCAACACCTTCCTGGAAGTCGATTTCTACGGCTCCGCCGACACCTATACCTATACGCCGCGGCTGCGCCATGCCTATGGCACACTGGGCCATTTCCTGGCCGGCCAGACCTGGACCACCTTCCTGAATGTCCAGGTGATTCCCGACACCCTCGATTTGGGCGGGCCGGTGGGCAGCATTTTCTATCTGCGCCAGCCCATGTTGCGTTGGACCCAGCCCTTCACCCTGGCCGGGACGCCCTTGAATCTCCAGATCGCCGCCGAATCGCCGCGCAGCCGCCTGTGGGAAGCCCCGCAGAACCAGGCCGCGGCGGATGGTTACGGCTTCGTCCAGCCCGACGACGACCGCTATCCCGATATGATCGCCCGCCTCAATTTCGTACCGACCTGGGGCAATTTCTCGCTGTCGGCCATGGCCCGCCAAATCCGCAGTGCCAGCCTGCCGGGCGGGCATGTCCAGCAGGCCTGGGGCGGGGCGGTCAGCCTGGCCGGGAAGGTCCAGACCTACGATCTCGACAACCTCCGCTTCATGTTGAACTACGGCGACGTGCTGGGCCGCTACGCCTCGATCAACACCTTCGAGGACGCCGCCGTCGATGCCACCGGGCAATTGCGCCTCGTCACCACCTACAGCGGCATGGTGGCCTACCAGCATTGGTGGAACCAAACCTGGCGGACCAATGCGGCCTATGGCTTCGAGCAATCGGAACAGCCGGTGTTCGTGGCCGGGTCCATGACCCGCCAAGCCCAGTCGGTCCACGTCAACCTGTTATGGAGTCCCACCCTGCAAACCACCCTAGGACTGGAATACATCTACGCCACGCGGAACTTGATCGACGGCCAGAACGGAGATTTAAACCGTGTGCAATTTTCGACCCGCTTCGATTTTTGAAACCCGGAACCATAGGTAATCACGCCATGAAAGTCAGCCAACAATTCATCGGGGGGTTTTCCATCATCGCCTTGCTCATGGCGGGTAGCCTGGGGTTCGGCCTGGCCAGGATGAACCAAATACAGGGCCGCCTAGACCATATCACCATGAACAAGATGCCCAAGATCGAGGCCATCAACCGGATGTTGACCGCCTCCCAGGAAGAGGCCGTCGCCCTGCGCAACCTGGTGATTTCGCCCGACCCGGCCTTCGACCAGGAGATGAAGCAGCGGATCGAAGGCTTCCGCGCCCAGTACGACCAGGACGAGCAATACCTACAGCGGGAAGTGGTGACCGAACGCGGCAAGGAGTTATTGACCCAGGCGATGGGCCTGCGCAAGACCTCGCGCGACCTCAACGACGACTTGTTGACGACCGGCCTGCGCAGTTCTCCGGAACAGCTCTGGCCCCAGCTCAAATCGGCGCGGGTCGCGCACCGGCAATGGCTGGACACCCTGACCGCCTTCGACAAGCACGAGGTCGCGGAGGCCGTCGAGGCCCGCGAACAGGCCAAGGAAGCCTATGACTCCGCGATTTACGGGGTATCTTCGATGGGGACGCTGACCATAGCGCTGGCGGTCTTGGTGGGCGTCGGACTCACCCGCAACCTCCTGCGGATGCTGGGCGGGGAACCCGCGCTGGCGACCGGCGTCGCCAGCCGCATCGCCGAGGGCGACCTATCCACCGATATCGTCCTGCGCCCCGGCGATACCACCAGCCTGCTGGCCGCCATGCGCCGCATGTCCGAGACCATCCAGCGGATCATCCAGGACATGAACCGGATGTCCGCCGAGCATAACGCGGGCGAGATCGACGCCCGGTTGGAAGAGGCCCACTTCCAGGGCGCGTACCGGACCATGGCCGAGGGGGTCAACGCCATGGTGTTCGGCCATATCGCGGTGAAGAAGAAGGCCATCGCCTGTTTCAAATGCTTCGGCGAAGGCGATATGGACGCCCAGATCGAAGCCCTACCCGGCAAGCAACGGTTCATCAACGAGGCCATCGAACAGGTGCGGGCCAATATCAAAGCCTTGATCGAGGACGCCAACCTGTTATCCACGGCGGCCATCGAGGGCCGGCTCGACACCAAGGTCGATCCCGCCCGCCACCAGGGCGACTACCGGCGCATCGTCGAGGGCATGAACCGCACCCTCAGGGCCGTGGCCGGGCCGGTGGAAAACATCTGCCGCAGCATGGCCAGCGTGGCCGATGGCGATCTGACCGCCGTGGTCGAGGGCGATTACCAAGGCACGTTCAAGACCTTGCAGGACGCCATCAACGATACCCTCCGCAAGCTGTCGGCGACCCTGGCCGATGTGGACAAGGTGGCGACCGCCATGGCCACGGCTTCGGAACAGGTCAGCGCCACCTCGCAGTCGTTGGCGACGGCCTCTTCCGAGCAAGCGGCCAGCGTGGAGGAAACCTCGACCTCGATGGAGCAGATGGCCGCGTCCATCAACCAGAACAAGGACAATGCCAAGATCACCGACGCCATCGCCGAGAAAACCGCCAGCGAGGCCACCCAGGGCGGCCAGGCGGTGGGCCGCACCGTCCAGGCCATGAAGGAAATCGCCGGGAAGATCGGCATCATCGACGATATCGCCTACCAGACCAACCTCCTGGCGCTCAACGCCGCCATCGAGGCCGCGCGGGCGGGCGAGCATGGCAAGGGCTTCGCGGTGGTGGCGGCGGAGGTGAGGAAACTGGCCGAGCGGTCCCAGATCGCGGCCCAGGAAATCGGCTGCTTGGCCGAGTCCAGCGTGGAGTTGGCGGAACGGGCCGGCCAATTACTCGACCAGATCGTGCCTTCGATCCAGAAGACCGCCACCCTGGTCCAGGACATCACCGCCGGTTCCGAGGAACAGGCGCTCGGTGCCCAGCAGATCGCCCAGGCCATGAACCAGTTCAGCAAGATCACCCAGCAGAACGCCTCGGCTTCGGAGGAGCTTTCCGCCACTTCCGAGGAAATGCACAGCCAGGCCATGGCGTTGCAAACGGCCTTGCGCTTCTTCACGGTGGCGGATGGCGAGGATCGGGTGCCGCCGCCTCCCCACAAGGAGCCGGTCCGGCGGGTCAAGGCCCGACCGGTCGCCCGCAGGCTGGAAGTGGACGACACCATGTTCCAGGGGGAATTCACCCGGTTCTAGCGCATTTCCGGTTTGGGTGTACGCTCAGCCGTAGGTTGGGGATGTCCCCATGGACGGAGCGGGCCGGTGGGCGGCATAATCCGGCCCGGAGCTTAAATGCGAATTACGCGCTTTGAAGGCATGAACTCAACAGGAACATGGCGGCGGCAAGGCGGGCGAAGACGTGGACGAGCAATCCCCGGAACGAGCGCACCTTGCTGGCGCATTCGATGCTGGTTTTTTCCTGTATCCAGTTGAAGAGCGACTCGACGGGCTGGCGGACGCGGGAAACGGCGGTGGAATAGAGGCGGTCGGCGGAGTCCAGGCGCTCCTGACCCTTTTCCTTCTTGACCGGGGTCAGGACCGTGAATGGAAGGTTGGGGTTCCGGGTGAGATATTCGTAGGCCTTGTCGGAGTACAACTCCCGGTAGGCAAGCACGGGCGCGATGGTTTCCAGGGCCGGGGCGTCGTTCATCCCGGCGGGCGTGACCCCGATATAGCGCGGCAGCGGCAGGGTGCCGGGCCGGTAATCGCCGACGACATGGATTTTCAGCCCGTGGTAGTAAAGCTTCTTGGTGGGGCAGTAGCCGCTGTTCGCCAACTCCTGCCGGGCGACCTTGGCCTTGAACCGTCGGCTCTGCTGGGCCAGGATCACCGGCTGGGAATCGACGAGGCCGACGCGGGTCGGGGACGGGCCTTCGGGGCACAACCGTTCCAGCAGCGCGGGGAACACTTCCGCCAAGCGGTTCAGGCGCCGCACATAGGCACCGTAGCAAGGCAGGCGCGGGAACCAATCCGCCCAGTAGTCGCGGGCGTGGCCGTGGATCGTCTGGATTTCCCGCTTCTTATCCAGGATGCCCGCCAGGTAGATCGTGACGACCTCCTCGTCGGTGAAGCCCAGGTCGGCGTGGGGAGCAAAGCGCTGGGCGTGAATCCAAAGGCCTTGCGCGAAGTGCTCGCAGACAGACAGGTAGAGGGTGATAAGCCGGGTTTGCCAATCCATGTTTGGGGAACCAATGGGTCGGGGACATCCCCGGCGAGACTACCCCAGATCGGCTCATCACTCCTCGGTTAGCTCGTAATTCGCATTTAAGGCTAACGTGCCGGACCCGCCGGTGGTTCCCTCCCGGCGAACCCATCCACATGCCATAGGGCAGTCACATCGAAATGAATGGCAACCATGAGCAATAAGGTATTCTTCATTATCCTCGGCCTATTATTGAACCTGCCCGGTCCTGCCAGGGCGGAATCCGACATGCAAATCCAAGAAAAAGCGCTCAAAGCCCGCGAAATGAACCGTGCCGGTGCCATGGACCATTCGGTCCACGCTGGTTCCGCGCCGACGGCGGGCAAATTCCGGGGGGTGTTCTATGGCTATTTGCCCTGCCAGGAGGAAGACTGCAACGGCCTGAAAATGACGCTATCCCTGAATCCCAAGAATAATTATCTCCTGGTCACCCAACCCGCCAAGCTACTGAACCGGGAATCCTTCGAAAAAGGGAAGTACGAATGGGACGAGGGCAAGGGCATCGTCGTGCTGACCCCCAACAAGGACGCCCCCCAGCGGCGGCTCGCCATCCAGAACGAATCCACCCTGCGCTATCTGGCCACCGACGGCGGACCCCTGCCAGGCGACCAGGATCAATATCTCCTGCAAAGGAGCGACAAGGCGGGCAACCGGGAGATGCATATCCACTGACCTTTCCATCCCGCCCGGCGGGATTCGCGGTTCACCGGGCCCATGGGCGGATGGGGCGCTACACTTCAAGGAAACCCATCCCTCCATCCACCGGAAAACTCCCATGACCCACAATCCAGACCTCCCCCTCAACACCGTGGCATCCTGGACCCCGCACAGTTGGTGCGCAGCCTTGATCCGCGTCACCGCGCCGGCTCCCGGTCGGCAAGACGCGCCCATGGACGGGCAACTCAGCTATTGGATCGGATTCCTCTGGCATCCCAGCACGCCCCGGCTGCCCTTCGCCTGGCCCGATAAATATTTCCTGACCCGAACCCCCATGGCCTATCTGGCGGGCGAACTTGGACCCGCCCCCGTCTACCTGCTCAAGGACGACGAATACGAGGGTGCGCCCTTGCTCTCCATCCCCTTGATCCGGGCCAACCTGCCGCCCTGGCTGCACCGGGCCATCGAATCGCGCCGCCACCAATTGCGGCGGGCGCACCGCAACCGGATTTGGGAACTGTATGACGAATCCCCCGGCAACGCCTTCATGGCGGATGTGCGCCGCTGGGTCGCCGAGGCCTTGGAAACCCGCGCCGGCGACCTGGACTTCAGCGATCCGGCCCTGGAATAGCGGCCCGCTAACCGGCGGTGGATATGGTGTAGACGCCGTAGGCCAAGCCCAGCCAGGCCAACATCTTGACGATGGGCAGGCCGAACAGGACCAGCAGGCAAATCACCACCAGGCTCAGGCCGCTCCAGGTGCTTTTTTCCCGCAGCCGGTTCCAGAGCCAGGGAAAGGCGGTGGCGAAATCATGGGGATTCTGGGTGGTATTCTGTGGCATCTTCCCTCTCCTGGGATTCCGGGCGGGGCGCCCGGCGCGGTCCATCGCGATGACGTTCCCTTGCCGGGGAACAGGGCGGTCGGCCTTTGCGGCCAAGTGGGGGGCACCGGACCCGGACGCGGCGGCCCCGGACGGAAACCCCGGAGCCGCGCCCATCCGGACGGGCCATGATCCATAGACGGCGGACGGCTGGGATTTATCCCGGCCCCGGCCCATCCCGAAGCAATCAGGCGGCCAGCGCGTCCAGGTATCGCTGGACGCCGGTCGGTTTCTTGATCGAAGCGGCCAGCGTGTCCAGATATTGTTGGACGCCGGTCGGACCCTGGCGGGGAGCGGGGCGGGCCACCTGCCGCTGGGAAGACAGATAGCGGTCCACCCCGGTCGGCGGCTGGGGCCGGTTGCGGCGGTTGAAATCGTCCCGTTCCACCTTGACCAGGTATTTCGCCACGCCGGTGGCCGGGGCCGGTTCCGCCGCCAACCGCTCCAGATAGGCCTCGACCTTGGTCAGGCCGGAGGTGGCCTGGAAGGCCGGGGCCGGCGCTGGGAGGACCGGGTTCTTCTGGGCCGGGGGGGTGGCGTTGAAAAGCCTGTGCAGTAATCCGCTCATTATGGGTGTTCCTCTCTCGGTAGTTGTGAAAAGGCGGGGGGATTGTGCGGCATCCAGATGGACACGTCCAGAATCACCGCGCGGCGGGCTGGCCGAACCGGGCAAAAATCCGTCCCTCCCGGTACCGGCGACGGGTTTCCGCCGGACCGGACCCGTATTGGAGGACCAGAAGGGATTGATGATCGCCCGGCTGTCGCCCCCGATCCGACCCCTTGGCCTACACTACATCGAATAGCCCGCCCCACCACCGGACCCCCCGAACCACCGCCATGCCCAGTCGCATCCTGATCGTCGAGGACGAAACCGCCATCGCCGACACCCTCGTCTACGCCGTTTCCACCGATGGTTTCCTGCCCGTCTGGTGCGCGACCGGGGCGGCGGCCCTGGCCGAAATCGACCGCGCAGCCCCGGACCTCATCGTGCTGGACGTGGGCTTGCCCGATATCAACGGCTTCGAATTGTTCCGGCTGATCGCGGCCCGCTGCCCGGCCCCGGTGATCTTCCTCACCGCCCGCTCCGCCGAGGTGGACCGCATCGTGGGGCTGGAATTGGGGGCCGACGACTACATCTCCAAGCCGTTCAGCCCCCGCGAATTGACCGCCCGCATCCGCGCCGTGCTGCGCCGCGCCCGGAACGGCACCCCCCCGCTTTCCACCCCCGCCGCGCCGCCGTTCGAGGTGGACGAGGAAAAATTGCGCATCCGCTATTTCGGCCTGGCGCTGAATTTGACCCGCTACGAATTCCGGCTGTTGCGCCTGCTGGTCCAAAGACCGGGCCGGGTCTATTCCCGCGACGAGTTGCTGGGCCGGGCCTGGGACGAACCCGAGGCCAGCTACGACCGCACCGTGGACGCCCACATCAAGACCCTACGCGCCAAGCTCAAGGCCATCCGCCCCGATATCGAAGCCATCGAAACCCACCGCGGCAGCGGCTACGCCCTCAAGGAACATTGGTGAGCGCCAGGGGCCGGATATTCCTCGGCCTAGCGTTGGTGTTCCTGTTGGGGCTGGGCTGGTCCGTGCTGCGCATCATCGAGGACTTGGAACACCGCTACCGGGAATCCGCCGAGGAACTGCTGGTGGACACCGCCCAGTTGGTCGCCGCCCTGGCCGCCATCGACATCCGGGAAGGCCGCATCCAAACCGACCGCTTGCGACTGGCTATTCCCAGTTTGCGGCTACAGCGTTTCGAGGCGCGAATCTTCGAGGCGGTGAAGCGCGATGTGAACCTGCGCATCTATCTCACCGACGCGGCGGGCATCGTGGTCTACGATTCGCAAGGGCTGCACGAGGGCGAGGATTTCAAGCATTGGCGCGATGTGCGGCTGACCCTGCAAGGCCAATACGGTGCCAGGACCAGCCGGGATGTCCCGGAGGACGCCGCGTCCTCGGTGATGTACGTCGCCGCGCCGGTGGTCTGGAACGGGGCCATCGTCGGCGTGGCCAGCGTCGGCAAGCCGACTTCCAGCTACCTGCCCTTCATCGAGGCGGCCCGCCGCGACATCCTGGCGGGCGGTGCCAGCGCGGGGCTGGCGGTGGTGTTGTCGGGGATGGCGGTGGCGATCTGGATGGTGCGGCCTTTCGGGCTGGTGACGGAATACCTGCGGCTGTTCCGCAACCGCGAACGGACCGGGCTGCCGCGGCTGGGCCGCAGCGCCCTGGGGATGCTCGGCGCGGCCTACGACGAAATGCGCGACGCCTTGGCCGGCCGCGACTACGTGGGGGAATATGTGCAGGCGCTGACCCACGAACTCAAAAGCCCGTTATCCGCCATCCGCGGCGCGGCGGAAATCCTCGCGGAAGACCCGCCGCCGGAGCGGCGCGCCCGCTTCCTCGCCAACATCCAGGCGGAAAGCGCCCGCATCCAAAACCTGGTGGAACGCCTGTTGGAACTGGCCGGTTTGGAGAAGCGCCGCCGCCTAGCCGAACTGGCCCGGATAGAATTGGCCCCCTTGATCCACGACACCCTGGATTCGCTGGCTCCCATCGCCGCCGGTCGCCGTGTGGGTTTCCGCCATGATTTGCCGGACGCCCGCCCGGTGAATGGCGACCGCTTCCTGTTGCAGCGGGCGCTCGCCAACCTGCTGCAAAACGCCGTGGAGTTCTCGCCCGAGGCTGGCGTCGTGGAGGTTTCCATCCAGGGTTCCCAGCGGCACTACGAAATCCACATCCGCGACCAGGGTCCGGGCGTCCCGGATTTCGCGGAGAAGCGGGTGTTCGAGCGGTTTTATTCGCTGCCCCGTCCCGCCACGGGCCGCAAAAGCACGGGGCTGGGCCTCAGCTTCGTCCGGGAAATCGCCGACCTCCACCACGGCGCGGTGGAATTGCGCAACCACCCCGACGGCGGGGCGCTGGCGGTTTTGAAGCTGCCCCGCGCCCGTTAACCTGCCCCCACATTTCACAGCCACTTCACAAATCTCCCCGCCGGGTTCATACGCGCCTCACCCATGGGACCGATGCTGATTCCGCGCATAACATCGGCGGGGCTTGGTCCCGCCGCCTTTTCCCCCGTCGCGGAGAACCCTCATGAACCGCCCACGCTTTTGGCTAGGCCGCCTGCTCTTGGCTTGTTGGATACCGCTGGCCTTCGGCCTCCAAGCCGAAGAAACCGGAACCGCCGCCGATCACACTTTGGCCCCTTATTTCTTCGTCCACAGCGACGATCCCAACCTGGACCGCTTGCCGCTCAAATCCACCGAGGTCGAGGCCACCGTGTCCGGGGTCATCGCCGAGGTGGTGGTGCGGCAAACCTACCGCAACGAGGGCACCCGGCCCCTCGAAGCGCAATACGTCTTTCCCGGCTCGACGCGGGCGGCGGTGCATGGCCTGACCCTGCATGTCGGTGAGCGCGTCATCGAGGCCCAGGTGCGCGAAAAACTCCGGGCCAAGGCCGAATACACCGAGGCCAAGGCGCAGGGCAAAAGCGCGGCCCTGCTGGAACAGCACCGCCCCAATGTGTTCCAGATGCACGTCGCCAACATCCTGCCGGGCGATGATATCCGGGTGGAACTGCGCTACACGGAACTGCTGGTCCCGACCGAAGGTACTTATCAGTTCGTCTATCCCACCGTGGTGGGGCCGCGCTATTCCAACCAACCCGCAGCCACCGCGCCCGCTTCGGAACGCTGGATCGCCAACCCCTATCTACACGCGGGGCAGGAACCCACCAGCGCCTTCAACCTCAAGCTGGCGCTGAATTCCGGCATTCCTTTGCAGGATGTCAACTCGCCCTCCCATCCGGTCGAAGTGAAGTTCGAGGGGGCGCGGCGGGCCGTGGTCGCGCTGTCCGCCACGGGCCGCAACCCAGGCGACCGCGATTTCATCCTGAACTACCGGCTGGCCGGGCAAGGTATCGAAAGCGGCGTGCTGCTCTACCGGGGCGAGCAGGAAAATTTCTTCCTCGCCATGCTGGAACCGCCGGAAGCCGTCCGCCCGGAACAGATTCCGGCCCGCGAATATATCTTCGTGGTGGACGTGTCCGGCTCCATGCACGGCTTTCCGCTGGATACCGCCAAGACCTTGCTGCGCGATCTGATCGGACGGCTCAAACCCGACGACAGCTTCAACGTGCTGCTGTTTTCCGGCAACAGCCTGCTGCTGTCGGAACATTCCCTGCCCGCCGATCCGGCCAATCTCCAAAGGGCCGTGGACCTGATCGACACCCAGCAAGGCGGCGGCGGCACCGAATTGTTGCCCGCGCTAAAGCAAGCCCTGGCGTTGCCCGCCGACGCACAACGCGCCCGTAGCCTGGTGGTGGTCACCGACGGCTATGTGTCGGTGGAAACCGAGACCTTCGATCTGATCCGCCAAAACCTCGACCGGGCCAATCTGTTCGCCTTCGGCATCGGCTCCTCGGTCAACCGCTTCCTGATCGAAGGCATGGCCAAGGCGGGCCTGGGCGAACCCTTCGTCATCACCGGGCCGGAACACGCCGCCGCCGAGGCCGAGCGCTTCCGCCGCTATATCGAAGCGCCGGTGCTGACCCATGTCGGCTATGAATTCGACGGCTTCGACGCCTACGACATCCAGCCCGTCGCCCTGCCGGATGTGTTCGCCCGGCGACCCGTGATCCTGTTCGGCAAATGGAAGGGCGAAGCCACTGGCACGCTCACCCTGACCGGCACCGCCGGAAGCGGCCCTTTCCGGCGCAGCTTCGACCTGGGCCGGATCGAAGCGCGACCCGACAACGCCGCCCTGCGCTATCTATGGGCGCGGAGCCGATTGGCCGACCTCTCGGATTATCAGCGGATGGGTGCGGATTCCGAGCGCAAGCGCGAAATCGCCACGCTGGGCCTCACCTATAACCTGCTGACTTCGGAAACCTCCTTCATTGCCGTGGACCCAGTGGTGCGCAACGCCGATCCGGGAGCAACGCCCACCGTCGCCCAGCCCTTGCCGATGCCCGCCGGGGTCGGCGATTTGGCGGTCGGCGGCACCGTGCCCACCAGCCCGGAACCGGAAACCTGGCTGCTGTTCGCCACCGCCAGCGCGGTGTTGGGCTGGGCCAAGCGGAGGGCGGCGCGTCATGGCTAAACCCCTCTGTCATCCCGATGGTGTCCCCGACGAATGGATCGCGGATTTCCTGGCCCGGCTCAAGGAGTTGCTGCGCCATTCCCGGACGCTGTTGGCCTTGCAAATCCTGGCGCTATGGCCGGTGTGGCGCTGGTATGCGGCGCGGCTACAGGATGGTTCTGACGAGCCTTTGGGGCCGCTGGCCTTGGGATTGGCGCTATGGCTAGTGTTCGGGCGGCGGCATAGCTTCCGCGCCGAACCCAGCCCCGCGCCCTTGTTGGCGGCGGCGCTGCTAACGCTGGCGCAAGCGCTGGCCGTGGACCTGCCGCCGCTGGCGCGGGGCTTGTTGGGCATGACCGCGCTGGGATGCTATTTGGCGGCGTATCTACCCCGGCCCGCCACCGCCGCACCGCTGTGGGCTTTGCTGGCTTTGTCCTTGCCGCTGGTGGCGTCCTTGCAGTTCTATGCGGGTTATCCGCTACGGCTGTTCGCCGCCGAGGGCGCGGCGCTGCTACTACGCGCCGGGGGCTGGCCGGTGCTGGCCGAAGGCGCGGGCTTGCGGGCGGGCGGGCAATTAGTGCTGGTCGATGCGCCGTGCAGCGGCATTCATATGCTGTGGGTGGGCTGGGTGATGGCGGGCGCGGCGTCGGCCATGACCCAAGCCGGGCCGGGACGGTTGGCGCTGAATTCGGTGTTAGCGCTGCTGTTGGTATTGGGCGGGAACCTGCTGCGCAACGCCGCCCTGTTCATCAAGGAAACCAGTCCAGAGCCCTGGCCGGACTGGACCCACGACGCCATCGGCGTGGCGCTGTTCGCCCTGGTGCTGGGGCCGGTGGCGCTGGTGGGGTTTTATCGGACCCAAGGCGGGGCGGGCGTGGATGCTTTGCCGGGCAACGGCACGCTTCCCTCGGGCCATTCGGCACTCGCCCCCGGCATCGCCGCCGTGCTATTCCTGACCGCCGCGGCCTGGGGCGGGTTGGACCACACCGCCACCCTGCCCAGCGCCCAACAGCCGGACCTGGCATGGCCGACCCGCTGGCAGGGACGGGCATTGACCCGCCTGCCGTTGTCCCCCGACGAAACCCGCTGGCTGCGGGATTTTCCCGGCAGCGTCGCCCGCTTCAACGACGGCGGGCGGGAAGTGCTGATCCGCCGCGTGGAACGACCCACCCGGATGCTGCATCCCGCCGCCGATTGCTTCCGGGGCTTGGGCTACAGCGTCACCCGCCCGGAAATCCGCGAGGCTGGGGGCGAGCGCTGGAGTTGCTTCACCGTCCGCAAGGATGGCCTGGGCCGGGAGGTCTGCGAGCGCATCCACGACGGGCGGGGCGGGGCTTGGACCGATACTTCGGCTTGGTATTGGAGCGCCTTATGGCACCACGACCGGGGACCGTGGTGGGCGTGGACCGTGGTGGGATTGACCGACGGATAAAGGGAACCACCGGCTTTGCCGCCATGGGCCGATGTCCCATCGACCCTGGCGATGCCCACCCCCATTACGGATTGATGCGGGCCGACAGCGCGTGTTCGCCATAGGCCACGTGGCTGTCCAGTCCATGGATTTCGCAATAACCACCGTGCGCCAGGCGGTCGGCGCGGAAGCGGTCGATGAACTCCATCACCGTATGGTCGATCAGGTAGGCGTCAGACAGGTCGAAAACCACGGTCTTGCCAGGTGGCAAGTCCGCCAACTCGCTCTTGAGGGAAAGGAAGTTGGAAAAAATCGCCGACCCCGCCACCCGGATGACACAGGTGCCGGGGGCGGGATGTTCCACCCGGTAGGAAATCGCCAGCAGGTTGCGCAGTGGCACACCCCGCCCGAGATGAAACAGCAGTTTGGCGGCGACGCCGATCACGACCCCCGCCAATAGATTGGTGGCGAGCACGCCCACGAGGGTAATCACGAACAAAGCCAGCTGCTCCCGGCCCAGATCGAGGGTCCGGGCGAAACCGGCGGGCGAGGCCAGCCGGAACCCGGTATAGACCAAGAGCGTGGCCAGGGAAGCCAGGGGGATAGTGTCGATCAAGCCGGGCAGGGCCACCACGAACAGCAGCAGGAACACCCCGTGGAAAAAATTGGACCAGCCGGTCCGGGCGCCGTGATCGATATTGGCGGAACTGCGGACGATTTCGGCGATCATCGGCAAGCCGCCGATCCAGCCCGCCAGCGTGTTCCCGACCCCCACCGCCAGCAAATCCCGGTTCAGGTTGGAAGAGCGTTTTTCGGGATCGAGCTTGTCCACCGCCGCCGCGCTGAGCAAGGTTTCCAAGCTGCCCACCAGGGTGATGGCCACCACGCTTTCCCAAAAGGCGGGGGTGGAAATCTTGGAGAAATCGGGAAAATACAGGCTGGCGGAGAGGCTGGCGGGAATCGACACCAGGAAATCCGGGCCGAGGATCACATCCTTGGGCGCGATGAAATCGCCCCCCGGCACCAAGTGGCCCAAACCGAATATCCGGCCCAGGACCATGCCAGAAACGATGACCAGGAGCGGGGCCGGGATTTTATTGAACGGGGAGCTGCGCAGCAGGGGCCAGCCGATCAGAATCGCCCAGGCCACCAACGAGACCAGGGCGGCTTGCGGCACCAAGAAGGCCAAGGCGTGGGGCAACTGGGCGATATTGGATAACACCCCGCCCCCGGCGATCTTGACACCCACCATCACCGGAATCTGCTTGACCATGATGATGACGCCGATGGCCGCCAACATGCCGTGTACCACCGAGGCGGGAAAGACCGCCGCCCAGCGCCCCGCCTTGAAATAGCCCAACAGCGCTTGCAGCACGCCGGACACCACGATGACCGCCAGGGTATGGCGGTATCCGGCCAGGGCGTCGCCTTGCCCCAGGGATTGCACCGCCGCGAGGATCACCACGATCAAACCGGCGGCGGGGCCGGTGATGGTGACATGGGAACCGTTGATGCGGGATACCAGCAAGCCGCCGATGATGGCGGACAGGATGCCCGCCATGGGCGGGAACCCGGAGGCCACGGCCACCCCCAGGCAGAGCGGCAAGGCGATGAGAAAAACCAGGAAACCGGCGGCGATATCCTGGCGCCAATGGGCCTTGAGTCCGCCCAGGCCCATAGGCCGACCGGGATTCCGTGCTGAAGGGTTTGTCATTGTTTCTCCAAGTGGGATCGAAGCATTGTGTTGATCGGGTGGCCTTGCCCATTCCAGCACGGTAGCGGGCCGGTCGGCAATCAATTCGGTCGAAGCAGGCGGGCCGTGCCCGGCAAGCCCTGGCGGGATTTGGCCAACGATCTGGGGAAGCGGCCATCCTCGAACAGCGGCTTCCGGGAGCCAGGCCATGACCGTAAAGGCCGGGAAGTGGCCGTTCGCGAATTTATGTAGGCAGGAGCGCGGTCACGGGGATGCGCGACCGCTTTGCGTCCAATCGGCGTTCGTCCTTGCCAATCCGGGTGTCGGGGGGGAATTCCCCAAGGGCACGGTCCTTATCCGCGCCAGTGAGGCGGCCAGGTGGCGTCGAGATACGGCAGGGCTTCCATCCGCGCCCGCCAGTCCGCCAACGCCGGGGGAATCGCCCCCGCCAGGTCCAGGTCCGGGCGGCGGGTTCCCAGCCGGACCCAAAGGGCGGTCAGGGGATATACCGCGTAATCGGCAAGGGTCGGTGGATCGCCCAGGAACAACGGCCCCCGTAGCGATTCCGCCAGCAGCGCCATCTTCTTACCCGCGATGGCGCGGGCCTTGACCAGCACCGCCTCGTCGGGCGGGCCGTCGCGGCGCAGTATCAGTTGCTCGAACACCTGGCGGATCGGCGGATAGAGGAAACCTTCGGCCTCCGCCGCCAACCGCCGCCCGACGGCCCGCAGCCGCGGATCGGTGGGCCAGAGCGGCGGGCCGGACTCCGGGAACGCCTCTTCCAGGTATTCCACAATGGCGGAAGACTCGTACAGCACGAAGCCATCGTGAACGATGGCGGGCACCTTACCGTGGGGGTTGATGGCCCGGTAGGCGGGTGTTTTCAGGTCGCCGGCATCGACGCTCATCAGGCGGAGCGTATAGGGAATGCGCTTGTGTTCCAGCGCCAGCCAGACTTTCCAGGCAAAGGGCGAACCGGACAGGTAATAGAACTCCAGGGACATGGCGGTATTCCTCGTGATCAAGTCCAGGCCAACGGGCGGAAAGGTAAACCATCCAGCGGCCGATGGGAATCTGGGCGGGAAATTCAAGCGCGGGCCAGGACCGCTCCCCCGGTCTGAGGCAGGGGATCAACCCCGCGCCAAGCCAGGCCAACACCCCGGCCAGGGCGAACACCGGGAGACAATCCCCGGATAGCGCCCGCAGATGACTCGCGCCATAGGCAGCCAATTTTGGCGGTTCTACGTGAATCTTCGATCATCCAAGCTCGATGCATCGTCAAATATGCGTGTACAAGCGCTGCTTTGCGCTTGGGAAGTCCGACAGATTCCTAGCCCGGCAGCGGGCCGGGCGGGTACCCGGCGTCTCATACAACCGCATGGACGGCCCCGCCGATTGCGTCGCCGCTGGCTGGCCGTTCCGCGCTATCCGTCCCCCACGGCAATTCCGGGAAACATTCGGCTTGGAGACGGCGGCAATAGTCCACCAGATGGGTCCTGGTCAGGGCATGGTCCTTGAGCGGTGATTCGATGGGGCACCCCAGCGTGTTGACCAAGATGCCATAGGCGGAGGCGTCCAGGCTGCAAGGCCGGTCCCCCATGAAATAAGGCTTGTCGGCGAGGAATTCGGCCAGCGCGTCGATATCTTCCCGGCCCAGTGCGAACGCGGCTTCCTCCGACAGCCTACCGAGTCCGTGGCCGAGCAATTGCCCCTTGATCCGGCGGCGATAATAGAACGCGCCCAGGTCACGGACGACCGGCGGCAGCCAGCCAAAAATCGCCTGCCGGTTCACCCGCCAGTTGCGCTCCGAATAATCCCAACGGGTCAGCATGCCCACCCAATAGAGGTGTTCTTCCAACAACCGCTGTAGGGCCACGGCAATCCCCTTCTGCCCAGGCGACAGCCAATTGTCGAGCGGGTCCCCGTAGGTGGTTTTCAGATGCTCGACGATCAGCCGGGAGTCGCCGATCTTCCTGTCCCCATCCACGATGAACGGCAGTTTGCCCAAGGGGGCTTGGAACGGAATGGCGGTTTCGGTGCGGTAGGGGAGTTGGGCGAGGCGTAGATAGGTTTCGATCTTGACGCAGAACTGGCTCGGGTTGGGGATTCCCCAGAAACGGGGAAATTGATACAGCACGATCATGGAGTTCCTCGGGATGGCGCGATGTTATAGTTACTTTCATTTTAAAAGCGACCACACGTTAGAGAGGTCGCTTGCATATTGCAAGTAACTTTTTCCAAGAACCCAATTTATATGAACGAGAACGATGACATGCCGGCTTACGGGCGTTCCCCGTGCCCGGTGGCGAATGTGCTGGACCTGTTCGGCGACAAATGGACCTTGCTGGTCGTCCGCGACCTGATGCTGGGCAAGGCCCGCTACGGCGAGTTTGCCCAATCCCCGGAAGGCATCCCGACAAACATCCTGGCCGACCGCCTGAAGAGACTGGAGCAAGCCGCCGTGGTGGAGAGGAAGGCGTATTGCGAGAAGCCGCTGCGATACGAGTACGGACTGACCACCAAGGGCCGGGAACTGCTGCCGATCCTGGAGGCCATGGCCGATTGGGCCAAAAAGCACGTGCCGGGCTCGACGGTATTCCCGCGCTGGCAACGGTCGGGGTGAACCCCATGTACAGCCAGCGCCGATCCAAATCTTCTTTTGGGCACCCGGCGAGGGAAAGATATTTCGGTGCCAGATTCGAAAATGGCCGAGTATTCCACAGCGGGCGCGAAGGTCCGGTGACTTCCAGCCACGGGCGAATCCCCGGAACTTGTTCATCGTTCAATCGGCAGCCGACGACACCGCGATTGAACCCGACCCTTTTGGCCCGCCTAGGGTAGGCCGCGATCCGCCAAGGCCGGAGAGGGTTTTTCCTGCCGCAGGCTCAAAATCAACCCCGTGCCAAGCCAGGCCAACACCCCGGCCAGGGCGAACACCGGGAGATAATCCCCGGACAGCGCCCGCAGATAACTCGCGCCATAGGCGGCGAGGGCGGCCCCGGCCTGATGCGCGAAGAATATCCAACCGAACACCACGCCGACGTTGCGCCGCCCGAAACCATCCGCCGCCAGGGCCGAGGTCGCGGGCACGGTGGACAGCCAGTTCAGCCCGTACACCACGGAGAAAACCAGCAGTTCCCCGGTGGAATCCACGAACGGCAGCGCCAGCAAGGACGCGCCGCGCAAGAGATAATACCCGGCCAGCGGCCAACGCGCCCCGAAGCGGTCGCAAATCCAGCCCGAACCGACGGTCCCGAAAATATCCGCCGCGCCCATCACGCCCAACGAGGCCGCCAGGGTCATCTCGGAGAAACCATGCTCGACGCCATGGGCGATCAAATGGGTTTGGAACAGCCCCGAGGTGGTCAGGCCGCAGATGCCGAAGCTCAAGGCCAGCAGCCAGAACAACGGACTGCGCAAAGCCACCCGCATCGGGTGGGGGTCGGGGCGTTGGGGCGGGATGGCGGAACCGCTGGCACCGTAGGGCTGGAGCCCCAGGGTCTCCGGGTCGTCGCGCAGGAAAATCAGCGCCAAGGGCCACACCACCACGCCCAAAACCACCGCCACGAACAGCGTCGCCGCCCGCCAGCCCTGCTCCAAGGTCAAGCGCATCAGGAACGGCGTGAAAATCAACTGCCCCGCCGACATGGCCGCGCCCAAAATACCCAGGGCCAGCCCGCGCCGGGCCACGAACCAGCGGTTCGCCACCGCCGCGCCCAGAATCATCGACGGCCCGCCCGAGCCCAGCCCCACCACCACACCCCACAGCAGGATCATCTGCCAGGATTCCCGCATCCACAGGGTTCCGGCGGTGCCCAGGGCGATCAAACCCAAGGTCCACAGGGCGATGCGGCGTGGCCCGTACAAGTCCATCAGCCGCCCCAGGAAAGGACCGGCCAGCCCGAACAACAACATGTTGACCGACACCGCCAGGGTGATGGTCTCCCGGCTCCAGCCGAATTCGCGCTCCAGGGACACCAGGATGAGGCCCGGCACCGAGCGCACCACCGCCGCCGCCAAAAGGATGACGAAGCACACCGCGAGAATGATCCAAGCGCGGTGTGGGCCGGTGTGGGGTTTCCGCGCGGACGGCGGGGGCGTTCCCCGCCGTCCGCCCGCCCCGCGCTTGCGATTACGGCGCATCCTCGATCCGGTCCAGCAGTTCGGTGATGCGGGCCACCTGCTGCAACAAGATGCCGCCCACGCCCAGGGCGAACCACACCCCGACCACGAAGCCCCAATGGATCGGTGCGGCGAAGAACTCCTCGCGGAACCAGAAGGTGTGGCCCCATTCGTTGAAGCCGACGCTGACGAAGATCATGAAGGGACCGAATACCGCCAAGGTCAGCGGCAGCGAAATTTCCCGCGCGTACAGGGGCAACCGGGTGCGGGCGTAGAGCCAGGCCGAACCGCCGAGGATGATGTAGAGCGGGAAATTGAAGTAGAACTCGACGATGTGATTGGCGGTGAAGGGCGTATCCCGCAGCACCACCTGATGCCAGGAATTGTCCTGCTCGGCGAAATAGCTACCGGCCCAATACACGGCGAAGGTGTAGACGCTGATCCACATGGTCAGGGTGAAATAGCGGCGGATTTCCTCCTTGGGTTCCAGCGTGTCCAGGTTGCGGTCGCGGGTAGTCCACAGATAGCCCCAGATACCGGCCATCGTGGCGGTGATCGCGGCCAGTTCCAAGTAGAACAGCCGCATCCAATAGGTCTCGTACTCGGGCAGGGTGGAATCGAGACCCGTGGTCACGGCAAAGGCACCTTGGTAGACCCTGAGGCCCATGTAGATCGTCGTCAGGACACCGAATGCGCCCAGGTATGTGTAGACATCCCTGAGATACCAAGGGGGCTGATGCGCTGTGGCCACGGTGGCCACGGGATGATCGTGCGTGTTGATAGCCATGATGTTTCCTATGGGTGGGGGTGGAACAGGACGGGATTGAAGGAACGCCCGTCCGGCGGATCAATTGAAGCTCGGGATCACCGCCGCCGAGACGCTGGCGATGCTACGCCGGCCGTCCGCGTCGAAGAAGAACAGCAGGCCACCGAGGCGGCTGTCGGCATCGCGGATCAAGCCGTCGAGCTTCTCGGTTTCCCAACCGGAGTCGGTGGCGGTGATGCGCACCTGGCGGGTTTCGCCGGGCGCTATGGGCGCGGGGTCGTCGATCCGCAAACCTTCCGAAGCCACCAAGCCATCGGGGCCGGCTGGCAGCGGCCCGGCCACCAGGGGATCGAGGAAACGCAGATTGGCGGTGGTGAACTCGCCGACCCGGATCGGCTTCCCGGTGTGGTTGTCGATGCGCGCGATCAACACCATGGCCCGGTCGGACACCCGGTATTCCACCCGCTCCAGCCTGACCCGGACATCGCCGTTGTTGACCTCGGGCGGCAAGGGGTCGATGCGGTCCAAGGCGGCCTGCAAGGGGATCGTATCGGGATAGCGGCTCTGCGCCATGGCATTGGCCCCCAGCACCACCACCGGCACCGCCACCAGGATCGCCTTGGCGAGGGTCTTGTCCAAGGGCGTGATCAAGGCTTCCTCCCGGCCCGCCAACAGCATTTTGTGGCGGGGCAGGAACAAGGGCCGGCGCACCCACCACAGCAGCCAGGCCAGCCCGGCGGCGATCCATAGCGCATGCCAGAACACGCCGTTGGCGAGTCCATAGCTCTCCATGTCGATGGTTGCGCCATTCAGGGCCGTCACCCGGTTATCGAAAGCGGCGGCGTCACCACCCACCTCGATCCATTGCCCCGGACCCTGTACCGGCCCCGCATCCCTCAGGTTCATAAATGGATGGATGTGGTAGCGCCCCGGCAACCGCGCCTTGAGCATGACCTTGAATTCGTAGTCGCCGCCGGGCTTGAGCGATACCGAATTGAGCCAGGGCTGGCCGTTCAGGGTGCGTTCGGTGCGGATGAACACCGGGCCGGGTGAGGACATATTGAGGAAGGCGGCTTCCGGCTTGGGCACGCCGACCGGCCAATCGTCGGCCACATGGAAGCGCCCGGTCACAGCCACTTCGTCGTTGACCTGCATTTCCGGCTTCGACCAGGCCACATCGTAGAACTGGATGGTGCGGGTGCGGATGAAAGGCTCCAGCGCCTTCTCGCCATGGGCGGAGACGGTCGGCGACCCCGCCGCCAAGCCCACCAGGGCCAATGCCGGAACGATCCAGCGCCGCATCAGTGTCTTGAGCATCATGGGTTCCTCCTCCTTCAGATTTTTTTCAAGAAACGCACGGTGGCGAACCACTTGCCGAGGTGCCACCAGATCACGTACATCAGCGAACACAGCAAGGCCGAACAGAACGCCGCCAAGGGCGCGGCGTATTGGCCGTAGGTGCGCAAGGTGCCGCGCTCGATGATGCGCAGGTATTCCGGCATCCCGGCGCGGATGTATTGGAAGCCGAACAAATCGGCGACCGTGAGTTGGGCATGGCCGAGTTCCACCGGCACATGGAACATGGCGAACATCGGCCAGTTACTGGGATAGAACAGCAGCGCGAAGGCGGAAGCGCCGAAAATCGCGGTGAAGGTCAGGCTGTTGGTCAGCATCAGGATCGCGTCCAACACCAGGGCGCTGGGCAGCAGGGTCGCGGGCAGCACCATATTGATGGGGAAATAGTTCCAGTAGTGATAGGCGAAAATCCGCGCCACCCAGGTGCCGATCAGCAGCGCCGAGATGCACAGGGTCGCGCCCAGCGGTAGCCGGAAACGCTCCCACATCACGGCTTGCACCGCTGCCGGGAAGGTAATCATCATCAGCGGCGTGATCAGCGGCCACCATTGGCGGTCCTTCCAATCCTGCCAGAAGTCCCAATCGCCCACGGTCAGGGCGACATGCAGATGGAAAGCGCCGATAAACAGGAACAGGGCCAGCACCAGGATGAGGTAATCGTAGGCGCGGCTGAGCCGCGCTTTCTCCCCGGTATAAGGCTGGGGCGGAAGATCGAGCAGATGGGCTGCCATAATGGGTTTCTCCTTTGAATCGTCCCGGTAGCGCCGAGATGCGATGGGCTTTTTGAGGCTCGTAGCGCCCGGCCTGTCCGCTTCCTGGGGGGATTGGGGCCGGACCGGGCCGTGCGCTACGATGGCGAGACTTTAGGGATTCCGCCCAAGTCCGTGAAATGCTTAGTTTTCATGGCGGCATGGGCAAAATTAATAGGCGCGACGAGCATGTCCGATCTACGTCAATTCGACTTGAACCTGCTGGTGGCCTTCGAGGTGCTGATGCGGGAACTGAACGTCTCCCGCGCGGCGGAGAAGATGTTCGTGACCCAATCGACCATGAGTCACATCCTGCAACGGCTGCGGCAGCAACTGGACGATCCGGTCCTGGTGCGGACCCATACCGGCATGAAACCCACCGAGCGGGCCTTGGCCCTGGTCGAGCCGGTGCGGGCGATCCTCCGGGATGTGGAGCGGGTCATCCAAGTGCCCGAGCGCTTCGATCCCGGCAGCAGCCAGCGGCGTTTCGTCATCGCCGCCACCGACTACATGGAATTCCTGCTCCTGCCGCCGCTGATCGAGCGCATCGGCCTCCTGGCGCCGGGTGTGGATATCCACGTCAAGCGCACGGAAGCCGCCTTCCCGGCGGAAGACTTGGAAAACGGCGATTTGGATGTGGTGCTGGGGTTTTCGGCCATCCTCAAACCGCCCACCCAGTGCCAGGTGGAGAAGCTATTCGAGGACCGGATGGCCTGCGTGGTCCGGGCGGACCATCCGGCGGTGGGGGAACAACTCGGGCTGGAGCAATACGTCGCCCTGCCGCATCTGCTGATTTCCCGCACCGGCACCAAGGCGGGCATCATCGACGAATGGCTGGCCGAGCGGAGCTTGGAACGGCGGATCGCCTTGACCGTGCCGCATTTCCTGTCCGCCCCGCTGATCGTCGCCCGGACCGACTTGGTGCTGTCCCTGCCGCTACGCATCGCCGAGCGCGTGGCGGCACTGGTGCCGCTGCGAATCCTGTCGGTACCCATCGAACTGCCGGCCTACGATTTGGCGATGATTTACCACCCGGTGCGCGAAAAAGAACCGGCCCACCTCTGGCTACGGGAGCGGATCGCCGAGGTGAGCCGGTTGTTAGGGGGGTAAGGCGGGTGGATTTACCGGCCCGCTTGACCAAAGGCCAAAGGTTTGGTCTGGATGAGGAAATACGGCGGCTTGGAGAGGTTCTCGCCGCCGTTCAAGGGAGCCGACTGGTGCAGCTTGTTGACCACGGCGTACAGCCAGCCCTGCGGGCCGAAGCTGAAGGAGTCCACCCAGGACAGGTTCGGGCACTGGCTGAGCCGCCGGTATTTCCGATCCGGGGTGATGACCCCGATGGCGTTTTCCGCCAATTCGCCAAGATAGATATTGCCGTCGCGGTCGATGCTGATGCCATCGGAAATGGGCTTGTCGGCATAGCGCTCGACCCGTTGGCTCAAGGTTTCGGGCGGTAGCTGGTCGTCGGCCAGGTCGGCGGCTTTGATCCGGTACAGGCCATGGCCGTGCATGGGACCGAAATAAACCCACTCGTTTTGTAAATCCTCGGTGATCGGGTTGACGCCGATGTGAGGCCGGACCCAATGACCCTGGGCGTCCTTGACCTGCAAGGGCTTCCCGTCGATGACCAAATCGACATTCTCCGGCACCACGGAGGGATGACCCTGCAAAACCCGCCGCGCCGCGCCGGTTTCCACATCGACCACGATCAGCGCCGCGTCCGCCCCGCCCGCCGGATCGCTGATGAATATGCGCCGGTGGACGGGATCGACGGCGAAATCGTTGACGAACTGGTCCTTGGGAGTGACCGGCGGCGGCAGGTAAATGACCCGATGCAAGCGATCCGCCTGGGTATCCCAGCCCACCAGTTTGGGCGTGACACCGCTGCGCATCCCATTGTCCAGCATCCACACGACGCCATCCGGCGCGGCGCGGAGGCCCAGCACCGAATCGAGCTTCAGGCCCGGCATTCCGGTCCGGTCGTTCAGGGCCGCATTGGGAAAGGGCACGATGGCATCGGTACCCTTGAGTTCGACCACCGAATAGGCGGGTTCGTAAAACTGATGCTGGCTCATGATGACCCGGCCCGTCTCGGTCACGGTGACGTTGCCGGGTCCTTGGTTGAGCCGTGCCACGATATCGTAGGTCGAGGGCTCGGCGGAGGCCTGGACGGACATAGCCAGGGCCATTGCCAAGGCGGCATGGAGGATGGATTGTTTGAAGCTAGGCATGGCGGGACTCCGTTGGACGAACCGGGTTTGAATCGGGGTCCAACGCTACGCGCCTGGGCTTTGATGGGAAAATGGCCTTTTTTCATGGCGTTATCGAAGCAATCGATAAGCAGGGACCGGCTTGGAAGATATACCCGACCTTCAAGTTCTCCCGGCGACGGGAGAACGGCGATCTGGCCGGAGAACGCGCCACTGGAAAATACCGATGGCCCTATATGAGTTCCGGGGTCTTTTGCTAAGATGCCGAAATACGCACATCCCCCATATCAATCAAGCGCTTGGTCGGGAAAGCGCGATGCCACGGACCCCGGCATCAACCGCGCCGGAACAGGGCGTGGTTTGCCTCCCACCGTGGCGACTTCCTGGCCCCATGTCCGGCCCGCCCCTGCCACCCACAGCCCCGGCCCCACCCCATCGAGCGGACATCCTCACTGAAGACCCTGGGAAGCGGACAATCGCGGCGTTTTGGGCAACCACCGCCAACGTTGGCATTAGTCAGCCGCGCTACCTGCGCGGCGCTGGCTATGCCGTACAAGCGATATGAAAATGCGCTCAGCACCGCCTCCACCAACCCCACACCGAACCCGCATGAAAAGCCCCAAAACCACCCACAAACGGCCCGCCGCCAAGCCCGCCGCCGAACCGGACGCGACACCCGCCGCGCCCGCCACCCAGGACGCCCATCCGCCCGTGCTGCCGCCCACCGAGGCGGACTTCGGGAGCCGCCAGATCGACCTGTTCCGCTTCTTCCTCTGCAACGGGCCCGACGAACGCGAACGGCTCTCCAACACCTTCGACCTGTGGGACAGCCTGCCGCGCTACGCCGTGTCGCGCCAGCAGATGACCAAGATCCGCAAGGAAAAGGGCTTCCTGGGCCTGCAACAAATCACCTTCCAATACCGCGGCCGCCCCTTCGAGGTCCGCATCCAGGCCGCCCGCATCTTCGACGAGAAAACCCGCACCGAGACCGACTACTACCCCAGCGCCAACGAGGAACTCATCGAGGACGCCCTGCGCAAGATCGCCACCGAGCAGCGCAACGCCTTCTTCGACCGGCCCAACTACCGCAGCGGCGTGGTGTTCACCCTGCACATGCTGCGCGAGGAACTCAGGAAGCGCGGCCACGCCCGCTCCTACCAACAGATCGTCCTCAGCCTCAACATCCTGGCCCGCAGCAATATCGAGATCCGCGCCGTGGACGCCAAGGGCGGGGAGGGCTTCACGGTCAGCTCCTATTTCTCGGGGTTGTCGGCGGTGTCGAGGAGCAAGCTGTCGGAGGACCCGGAAGCCAAATGGATCGTCCAGTTCCATCCGCTCATCACCCAGGCCATGGACGCCCTCGACTACCGCCAATTCAACTACGCCCAGATGATGGCCTACACCACGCAGCTGGCGCGCTGGCTGCACAAACAGCTCTCGCTCAAGTTCACCTTCGCCAGCATGGTCACCACCTTCGAGATACGCTACGGCACCGTCAAGCGCGACAGCGCCCTGCTGGAGGGCTACCAGCAGCAACGCCAGGCGGTGGCCGCCCTGGACGCGGCCCTGGAGGAACTCAAGGCCGGAGGGGTTCTGATGGATTTCAAGAAGCAACCCATGACCGGCACCCGCGGCCGGCTGGAAGATGTGGTCTACACCCTGACGGCCTCCCGCGACTTCGTGGCCCAGACCAAGGCGGCCAACAAACGGCAGGCCCTGGCCCTGGAACCGCCCGCCGAAACTGTGGATAAGTCTGTGGATAACTTAGCCGTTCCCGGCAAAAAGCGGTAGCTATAGCTGACGGGTCGGGCCATTTTCCGGTAGTTATAGCTGACGGGTCGCGGTAGTTATAGGTGACGGCAGGGTTTTTTGAGGGGGGTCGCTGGTAGTTATAGCTGACGGGTCGGGGGGTTTGACGGTAGTTATAGCTGACGGGTCGGCGAAAAAGCGGTAGTTATAGCTGACGGGTCGGGCAAAATCCGGTAGTTATAGCTGACGGGTCGTGGAGGGGGCGGTAGTTATAGCTGACGGATTGGTTTAAAAGAACCAGAAATAGGCCTAAAAACAGCCCGAAAACGGCCTTCCTGGTAGTTATAGCTGACGGGTCGCGCCGAAAAACGCTCATAAGTTATTGATTTAAAATATAAAAAAAACAAAAAATCCGCGCCTATTCTTCTTTATTCTTCTTTTATCCTTCTTCTTAACCTTCCGGCCAGGAGAAACCCCGGACTGTTGTGCAAAAACAACACGCAGGGCAGCGGGAACGCCCCCGCCAACCGACCACCGATACGCCAACCCGATCAACCGGGTTACCCCCCGTCCAAGGACGGAAACCCCCGCCCCGGAGAATCTCAGGTCGGCGGCAAAGCCAACCAGGAGTATCTAGTTTCCAAACAGCCTATGGCCGGACCACCCTGCCAAGCCCAAACTCCCAGAATGCGCCACGCCGCGCACTCCACAAGCGCTCCACCGGTTATTTCGCACACTCCGCCATATAGCGGCATAAGCTACCGCCAATACCCGCAACATCGACCTGGGCCATCCTGCCAAGCCGTTGTTTAAACAGGGAGATCGAGCTGGCACGGCTTTTGTGATGGGTTTTGCCCATCCACCGGCCCAGCCTCCATTCCATGAAATCCGATTTCCACCGCCACCAGGGCAGCGGTCCAAACCCAGCCGCCCGTTCCCCAAAGCCACGGCGGAAACCCAAGCCCAAACGGTCCCTGCACCCCAGCCGGACCGGAACCTTGTTGTGGACGGCTATCTTGGCCGGTTCCATCCCGGCTGGGGCGAGCGGGACGGTGAGTTATCCGGTCATCGACGGTTTGTTCAAGGTCCGCAGCCTCGATGTCGTGGCCGAGGCTGGAGCGATCCATGCGCTGCTAGCCGGCCGGTTCGCCCAAAGACCAGCCGATACCCTGGCCTATGTGGTTTCGCGCGATAGCGGCAAAACTTGGCAGCCTCCAGTGTTCGTGACCGGTCCCGACACAACCCCGGTCCTCGCCCGGCGCGGCAACGATGCCCGCCTAGCGGTACGAGGGCAAAGGATGGTCGCGGTCTGGCAGGCCCAAGGTGAATTGCCCGGCACCGGTCCTTTGCACAGCGCCCTATCCCAGGACGGCGGCAAGACCTGGCGATCCGGCACGAACCCAGCCAGCGGCGACAGTACAAACAACCAAAGCTATCCCGCCCTGGCCTTGGATACGAAAGGCCAAGCGCATCTGGCCTGGCTGGACGACCGCGATGAGCAAGGCGATGCCCAAGGACTCCGCTACACGCAATCCAACGATGGCGGGCACCATTGGCAACCGGAAACCACCTTGGACCCAAAGGTCTGTACTTGTTGCTGGAACCAGCTACAGGTCTTGCCGAACCGAACCGTGGCGGTACTGTACCGCGACACCGAGCCGCACGACATGCGGCTGGCTCTGCGCCCGCCCGAATCCGCCCGCTGGCGGACGGATGGCGCGGCGGTGGGCGACTTCTCTTGGCATTTCACCGGCTGTCCCCATTGCGGCGGCAGCTTGGCCGCGACCCGGACTCCCCAAGGGACCACATTGCACAGCTTGGTCTGGACCGGGCGGGAAACCGCGCCCGGCTTGTATTACCTGAATTCGACCAACGCCGGAAAAACCTGGTCAGCGCCCCTGCGGGTGGGCGACGGTGATAGCTACGGCGGCGATATCGCGGCGATCTCGGCCACCAAACTAGCCCTGGCCTTCACCAAGCACACCGACCAGGGCAGTCCGGTCTACGCCATGCGCTCCCGCGACGGGGGCCGCCATTGGTCCGAACCCCTGGTCCTGACCCCACCCGACACCGAAGCCGACCATCCCAGGATAGTGGCGACCGAATCGGGATTCCGGGTGTTCTGGACCGAAGCCCGGCCCGGCGGCGGCAAAACCTGGGCGCTGGCCGATTTCCCAATCTGACGGACGCGACGATGTTCAAACGAATCCTTCTAGCGCTGGCGTTCCTGGGCATGTTCCCCACCGCCCACGCCCATGCCATCCTGGTGAAAGCTCAACCCGAAAAAGAGGCGGTCCTAGCCCTGCCCCCGGCGGAAGTGTTACTGACCTTCAACGACGCCGTGGGCGAGGAATTCCTGGCTCTCGCGGTCATCGACGCGGCTGGCAAGCGGGTGGACAAGCACGACGCCCGATTGGACTTCACCGACCATTCCCATCTCCGCGCCTCGGTGGAACCGCTTCCGCCCGGCCAATACGTCGTGAGATACCGGGTACTTTCCGCCGACGGCCATGTGGTCAGCGGCAAGTACTCCTTCCAAATCAAAACCCCCTGAGGAGGTAGCGCAGATGTCCGATAAAACCCGCTTGGCCGGCTTCCCGGTCCTCTTAGCCGCGCTGGCGTTGCACACCCCGGCGGAAGCCGCCACCGCGCCCCGCGACCCGTTCAATGCCCGCCAGTCCTATTCCGGTTCCAACATGGACTGCTTGGTCGCCAACGACTTCTACGCCGTACACTTCTCAGCCCTGCAGGAAGGCCGCAACAAGGGTGAAAACACCAACTTCGCCAAGTACTGCCAAGAAGTGCCCAACCTCGGCAAGGTCTACCTGAGCATCGACCTACTGGACCGCGACACCCGATCCACGCCCATCGCGCTCAGCGTGGTGGAGGAGGATGTCGATCCGAACGGTGGCCGTCCCCCCGAAGCCAAAAGCACCCTGGCCGAAACCCCGGCCAAAATCTACCGGAGCGGTACCGCCGACACCCACATCGAAATCACCCATCCCGGCCACTACGCCCTGATCGCCACCATCGGCGACGGTCCCATCACCGAAGACGACCGTCTACGCATCCCGTTCAGCGTGGGCTTGCCACCGCCCACCGATTACAACAAGTTCGCGGGCCGCTTCACCGGGGCGGTGGTCATCCTGTTCTTCGGGGTCATGGGCATCATCGGCTTCCGCACCTGGCAGAAATACTGGCCGAAATCGCGCCCGACGCCGATCCCCCCCGAAGGCGGGACGACACAGGTCAAGACCGGCTGAATCTCAACACAGGTCCGCTGCAAAACGGTCCCCCTAGCAGCAAACCCGCCCACCCTATCGGTAGGCGGGTTTTTTTACGGCTTCCAGGACCGGCGGCGATATTAGAAATAATCATCCATCGTTCCACGACCCTGTTGAATATCCCGGAATACGTTCTATCACAAATACCATTGCGGTATATCGCACAATAACATCGCCGATATTATTGGGTAATCCGTCAAATCACCTGCCATTCCTACCATAAATAAATGTGGCATAGAATGTGCTAAAAATGATCGACAGCCTCTCTGTTTGGCCTGGTGGCCTCATGGCGTGTGTCGGCTCTGGATATCGGCAAATATCCGCCCGCCTAGACTGATCCGCGCCATGGATTTTCCAATCCATGGCAAGAACCAGGGTATTAAAACCCACCCGGCGGACTTCGATGCCATATCGCCTGGCGCAAGGAAAAAAGAGAACGCTGTCGATCAATGAATGGGAATACGGGCTCACTGGATTCCCCATCCACCATAGTCATGAAAATATCAAACGAGGATACGCCCCATGAGAGGCATTATTGTTCAAGCCGGTTCGGTGTTGTTGCTGGGTTCCATCGCGAGTGTGGGTTTCGCGGGTGGGCGTTACGCGAATCCGCCGGTAGGCTTGGTCGAAGTCCAGCAAAGCTGCACCAAAGCGCTGGAAGCCGCGCAGAAAGGCGATACCGCCGCCGCTCTGGAATCCGCCAAAGCCGCCCGCAAGACCGCCGTCGCTTCCTACAAGGAAATCAGCACTATGCCGATGGAAGTCGGCTCTTCGACCACCAAGAAGGCCATCGCCGCCCTGGAGGCCAACAACACTGCCGAAGCCATCACCGAGTTGCAGCACTGTAAGGAAAAGCTGGACTCCGAAGTAGACTACTACAAGAAGGAAGGCAAACTTTGAGATTCCGCGTCGGCGCGGGAGGGTTGAAACCACCCACCCTATAACGCCTAGTTGGATTGGAACGGCCCCGCCCGCCGAACTTTCAGGGCTTGGCGGACGGGGCTTTTTATCAGGATCGGTGCCCTATAACAAACCCGCATTGATACGACGCCTATTCAAGGTTTATAGACCTTTATCGATAGATGGCAAGTGGCTTGTCTTGAATTTGAGTAAAAATCCGCAATTGCCTTTTTCAAAAATGAAAGTACAATATTTAAATGCCACCATGTGGCGATTATCACAATAGATTCTGAGGTACTCGCGATGAAAAAAATTTTGGTTGTCCTCTTTATAACCGCACTGTCCATGACCGCCGTGGGTTGCGGAAATTCTCCCGACGGCGATAGCGGACACCTCCCCGCTAAAACCCAGTAAGACGACATCTAAAAAAGCGGATTTCACTAAGGATTAAATCCTGTTTTAAAAAACATATACAACTCGCAAGCCGTTTTTGATGGCGGGTCGTTTGATAATAACCCGCCTATTTTTTGCATCGCGAAGTTGATAAGGGGTCGTGAGCTCATCCGAGCAGCGGCCCGTAAATGGGGGAAACCCTAGCCAAAACCCGCCGATCCCGACAGGTTTTCTTCCGTTAACCTTAGCCCATGCTTTGTCTCCAGTCACCTATTCCCGCCGTTCCGCCATGATGGCCTGTTTCCGATTGCACGCCCTCCTCGGACTTTCCTTGTCGCTCGCCCTGCACCCCGCCGCCGCTGATTGGGCCGGATTTTCCCGTTATGGCGCGGTGGCCGAAATCAGCATCGAAGCCGACCATATCCATCTGGACCTGCGGGTTTTGGACAGCGCCCTGCCGCATCTGGCCCAACTCGCCGCTTTCCCGAACCCCATGCCATCCTGGGAACGGGTCGCCCCCGCCCTGCTGATGTTCAAGGACGCTGCCGGCCACACCTTGACGGCACGACCCACCGGTACGCCCATCGCCCATCCGGCGGAGAATGGCGTTCCGGCCTTCCACGAAATAGGCTTGGATTACCCCCTGCCCCCCGCCGCGCGGACCCTGGGCCTCGCGCCCATCGCGGGGACAGTGGCCTACGACTTGGGCATCATCGCCCTGCATCGCGGTGTACCGGTCAACGATCTGGCACCTTTGGCCCAAACCGAGACCCTGCGGTTGGACCCGGTCGATCCCTGGCGCTCGCGCTTCGACAATGCCGGGTTCGCCCGCGGTCATGCCGAGCCGCGTTCCTATCTTTATGTCGAACCTTATGAGGTCCGCCACGAACTGCTATTGAGGTGGGCCGATCTGGCCGGTCCCTTGGGACTCGAACCGGGCGCGATCCCGCCGATTGCCGCCTTGCCCGGCTTGAAACAAAAGATCGGCGCTTTGCTCGCCGCGCATAACCCATTGCAGATCGACGGCGCGGCAATCGCCCCGCAAATCGACCGGGTGGAATTCGTACACTACACCCGCCAGGGCGTGCAGCCGGTGGCGGAAGGCACCGGTCTCGACCCTGCCACCGCCCTGGTCGGCGCGATGCTGTCCTATCTCACCGAGCGCCCGGCGCAGCAGATCGCCCTCGACTGGGATTTGTTCGGGCCGGGCTTGCAACACCGTCCGGTCAGCGCCATCCAGGGCCGCGAAAGCTTCGACGGCGAACTGACCCCAGGACAACCGCGGTTTGAATGGTCCCGTGCCGACGCCTTGGAACCCACCCCGTCCGCCGACACCGATCCCGCCCCGGCGGCGGTCGGACGGGCCAACCAAGCCCCGGCGGCGGAAACCCTCGCGGCCTTGCTGCACAACGCCTACCGTGCCTTCGCCCTACGCGGCGAGGAAGCCGCCTACGACCGCCTCGCCAAGAGCCTGGATGGCGAGTTGCTGGCGGACATCTATCTGCAACAACGCCGCGCCTTACTGCGGCAGACCGACGGCCTGGGCGGCGAGGGCCGGGTGGACCGCATCGAACTGTTGCAAAGCGATATCCAGGCCGTGCCCGGCGGCGGCTACGTGGCCGATGCCCGCTGGATCGCCCACGGCACGGTTTCGCACTGGGGCCACGGCCACGAACGCCACAACCTCTACTCGGCCCGGCTCAGCCTGAATCCCGGCGCGGACGGCGGTTGGAAGATCACCGCCCTGGATTTCCAGGGCGGGCAACGCTTGGACGCGGGGGCGGGTTCATGATCGAAGCCTTGGATTTGCGCTTCGGCTATCCCGGCTTCGCGCTGCATATCCCGGAATTCCGGGTCGGGTCGGGCGAGAAACTCGCCATCATCGGTCCTAGCGGCGCGGGCAAGACCACCCTGCTCAAGTTGATCTCCGGCATCGTGCGGGCCGAATCCGGCCAGCTCCGGGTCGATGGCGCGGAGTTGCGGGCGCTGGGCGAAGGGGCACGGCGGGATTTCCGGGCGCGGCGGGTCGGTTTCGTGTTCCAGGAATTGGAATTGCTGGACTATCTCGACCTGTTCGACAACATCGTCCACGCCTACCGGGTCAATCCCTCGCTCAGGCTGGACCGGGCGGTGTGCGGACGCGCCCGCGCCCTGGCGGAGGAGGTCGGCCTGGGCGCGAAACTCGGGCGGATGCCGCATCAACTTTCGCAGGGCGAGCGCCAACGCGCCGCCGTATGCCGGGCCTTGCTGCCGGAACCGGGCCTGATCCTGGCCGATGAGGCCACCGGCAACCTCGACCCGGCCAACAAGGTCCGCGTTCTCGACCTATTGTTCCGCGCCGCCGAACGCCGTGGCGCGAGCCTCCTGGCCGTGACCCACGACCATGAATTGCTGCCACGCTTCGACCGCGTGGTCGATTTCACCCGGTTGACGGCGGGGGGCGGATGAGGCGTGGCGGGTCCGCGCCGCAAGCCCATCCCCGCGCTTCCACCCCGCTCCATCCACCTGCCGCCACCCTATGCACGATGTCTATCTCGCTTGGCGCTACCTGCGCCACCACAAAGTCCGCAGCCTGATCCTGATCGCCTGCCTCAGCCTGCTGATGGGCCTGCCGTTGGGCTTGCACCGACTGCTGGACGAGGGCGAAAAGCGCATGACCGCCCGCGCCGAAGCCACGCCGCTCCTGGTCGGGGCCCAGGGCAGTGCGGTGGACCTGACCTTGAACGCGCTGTATTTCACCGCCGCCGCCACGCCCATCGCCATGCGTGAAGTGGAACGGATCGCCGCCACCGGCTGGGCCGATCCCTTGCCGATCTACGCCCGCTTCAAGGTGCGCGGCCAACCCCTGGTCGGCGTGGAACTGGATTATTTCGATTATCGCGGCCTGGTCCCGGAACGCGGCGCGATGTTGGCGCTGCTGGGCGATTGCGTGCTGGGCGCGGACGCGGCGGCGGCGTTGAAACTCGGTCCCGGCGACAGCCTCCTGACCACGCCCGACAACCTGTTCGACCTGGCCGGTATCTATCCCCTGAAGCTGCATGTGGTGGGCGTGCTGGGCAAGAGCCACAGCCCGGACGACCAGGCCGTGTTCGTGGATTTGCAGACCGCCTGGGTGATCGAGGGACTGGGCCATGGCCACGCCGGGCAGCCATCCAGCCCGGCGGGCGCGGGACCGTTCGCGGAGGCCGAGGCCCGCGCCCAGGCCAAGCTGGTCACTTATACCGAAATCACCCCGGACAACCTGGATTCCTTCCATTTCCATGGCGATCCGGCGGACTATCCCATCAGCGCGATCATCGCCGTGGCCCACGATGCCCGCTCGGCCACCCTGCTACGCGGGCGCTACCTCGCCCCGGACGATACCGCGCAGATTGTCCAGCCGCTCAAGATCACCCAGGGCTTGTTGCAGAACATCTTCCGGGTGGGCGCCTTGTTCGACGCGGTGTCGCTGTGGGTGGGGGCGGCGACGCTGTCGGCCCTGGGGCTGGTGTTCGCCCTGTCGCTGCGCCTCCGCCGGGGCGAACTGCATACCATCTTCCTGCTCGGCTGTGGACGGCTGACGGTGTTGCGCTTGCTCGCCGCCGAGATCGTCTTGCTCCTGCTCGCCAGCGGCTCGGTCTGCCTGCTCGGGTTGGAAGTCCTCCACCGTCATGCCGGCGATTTGATGCGCCGGTTCTTTATTTCCTGAAACCCGGAGAAACAATCATGTCCTTTCGCTTTGCGCTCCTGGCGCGGTATGGCTTCGCGCTGTGCCTGTGGTTCCTCTGCGCGGCCCTGGCGCGGGCCGACGCGGGCCGCTTGAAGATCGTCGCCACCAATTATCCCCTGGCCTATTTCGCCGAGCGCCTGGTCGGCGACCGCGCCGCCGTGGAGTTTCCCGTGCCGGCCGCCGACACCGATCCGGCGTACTGGGAACCCAAGGCCAAGGGCGTGGCCGCGCTGCAAAAGGCCGATTTGATCCTGCTCAACGGGGCCGACTACGAAAAATGGCTGTCCCGCGTCAGCTTGTCCAAGCTCAAGCAAGTCAACACTTCCGCCGCCTTCAAAGACCGCTATATCCACACCGAGGGCGTCGTCGTCCACAGCCACGGACCCGGCGGCACCCATGCCCATGCGGGGACCGTCTATACCACCTGGCTGGACTTCGAGCAGGCGGCGCTCCAGGCCCAGGCCGTGGCCGAGGCCATCGCCAAGAAGCGCCCGGAATGGAAAAGCCTAGTGATGGAGAACCTCGCGGGGCTCAAGGCCGACCTCCTGGCCTTGGACGCCGATTTGCGCAGCGCCGCCGCCGCCCAGCCCAACAAGTCCTGGCTGGCCTTCCATCCGATGTACGATTATCTGGGGCGGCGCTATGGTTTCGATATCGCCAGTGTGCATTGGGATACGGACGAGATGCCGCCGCCGCAGGAATGGGAGGCGCTCAAGCATACCCTGGCGGGACATCCGGCCAAGTGGATGCTGTGGGAGGCCGCGCCCTTGGCCGAGGTCGCCGCCCAACTCAAGGCGATGGGGGTGGCAAGCGTGGTGTTCGATCTTTGCGGCAACCGTCCACGGGAAGGGGATTTCCTGACGGTGATGCGTGCGAACGTGGAGAACCTGAAGGCGGCGTTGCGCTGACACGCCTGCGGCAGCCGGGAAACCCCGGATCCGTCCCCCAATCCCCGGACCGCGCCGGGGATTGGTTTCGGGGCGCGTCTATACGGGAAAAACCGTAGGAAACCCTGGTGATTTCACCGCGACGCGCTGCGTCCACGCCACCGCTCCCGCCCCGCAGCCCTTGCCGGGCGCGGCTTCGCGGCCAAGGCCACCATTGGCCCGGACCCTGCAATGAGCCGCCTGGGCTGGTCTTCCAGTCTTCCTCAATCCACTCTATTAGGAGATAGCTTTATGTTGATGGGCGCACTCGCCACCTTCACCCTGGTCGCCCTCATGGGCGTGATGATGGTCTTGAGCATGGCCCGCGGCCTGCCACCCGATCCGTACTACCCCAGGCTGCACGCCCTGGCGGCGTTGATCGGCTCGGGCTTGGTGATCGCCGACGCGGTCGGCGGGGACGAGCGGCTGTATCTGAACATCGGCCTGGCCGTGGTTATCATCGCGCTGGGTTTGGTCATGGCCGTGACTTCCAAGAAGGGGAAGAAAATCCCCAAGGCCGTCCTGATCGCCCATGCCGGGCTGGCGGTGGCGTGCTACGGCATCCTGGCCTTCTTCACCTTCAATCCCCAATCCACCTTGATCTAAGGCCGACCCCCGCCGGGGAAGGCCGCACGCCTTCCCCGCCCATCGTGGCCGATGGCGTCCGTCCATGCCACCCGACAAGCGGTGGCCGGGAATCCATGGGCTCCCGGCACAGTCAGTCCCCCCCTCAAAAATTCAGCGTGATCGTGGCCCGCACCTGCCGGGGCATCACCGGATGGATCATGATCCCCTCCGCGGCGGCGGCGTTCTGCGGATAGCGCGACTCGTAGTAATAGGCGATGTCGTTGGCCTTGGAGTCGAACAGGTTGAACACGTCCACCTCGAATTTCAGCTTCTGGTACTGGTAGCCCGCGCCCAGATTGACCAGGGTGGTGTCGCCCATGTAGGCGGTCCCGGTCTCGTTCAAGGGGACGTGGCCGAAATAGCGTACCCTGGCCGTCGCGAAGAAATCGTAGGGCAACAAGGCCACCACCCCGGCCCCGATCACCTGCCCCACCGAATTGGGGATATCGCTCTCGCTATGGGGCACGTCCTGGTAATGGGCCGAGGTGAAGGCGAAATCGGCGTCCAGGGTCAGCCAGTCGTTGGGCTTGTAATAGTTGGTCCATTCCACGCCGTAGCGCTCGCTCTGGCCGGTGGGCTCGGTGGTGCCGGCATCGCCCAGGAACACCAGCTCCGAATCCGAATGCAGGTACCACACCGCCAAGGTGCTGACCAGGCCGGGGATATATTGGGTGCGCAGCCCGCCCTCGGCCCCGCGTTGCTTGGCGAGGCCGGGAGCGCCTTTGACCGGCATCGTGGGGTCGAGCGGGTCGTAATGGTTGGTGACGCCGCGGGCGTCGTTGGAATGGAAGCCATAGCCGAAGTTGAGGAAGAATTCGGTCTCGGCCCAGGGACCGAACACCAGGGACAGCTTGGGGCTGACCATGGACGAGGTCTGGCTGCCCGAATCCTGGGGATGGAGCTTGTCGGTCACGTCGAAGAAGAAGGTGTCGCTCCTCAGCCCGGCGATGCTGCGGAACCAGGACAGCCAATGGGTCTGGTTCTTGAAATAGAACGACAGGCTGGTCTCGTCCACATCGTCCACGCTGATCGAGGCGAGGAACCGGCGGTTCACGGTGTGGTTCAGGGTCAGGTTGGAGATATTGTCGTAGCGCACTTGGAAGCCGACGCTGTTGTCCATGTCGAAGCCCAGCACCCGGTTGAACCAGGTCTGCTCGCCCTCGCCACCCGCCACCACCCGGCGTTCGTGCTGGTTGAGCTGGTCGCCGTTGACGGGGTCGTCGAGATAGCCGGTGAAATTGGAATACAGGTCCAGGTCGTAGTACAGGGCGTAGAGGTTGAGCTGGTTCTTATAGCCATCGCCCTTGCTCCACACATTACCGGACAGGCTGTAGCGGTCGGTCTTGCCGCCGTCGCTGGGGTCCATGGTGCCGTACAGGTCCAGGAGCCCGGCCTGCACGTCGCGCTTGGGAATCTGGTTGGTGGCGATCCAGTTGGAACGGTAGGCCTTGCCGTTGACCGAAAGCCCGAAATCCTCCTCGTCGATGGTATAGCGGATCATCCCATTGTATTTGCCCGATTCTTCCGGCTGCTTCCACGGCCCTTCGAAGAACGCCACCTCCCCGGCGTAGAGCAAATCCCCCCGTCCCAGATGATTGGAATTCGCCAACACGCCCCGGTAATAGTCGTATTCGCCGCCGGTGAACTTGGCGATGCCCTCCGCCAGGCGGTGGAAGGTGTGGAACTGGGCATAGCCCGCCGAGGCGAAATCGCCCTGCTCGGCGTAATACGGCCCCTTGCCGTAATCCACCTTATCCACCAATTCCGGGATGATGCTGTTGAGGTCGAGATAGCCCTGGCCGTGGGCGTGGGTGCGCAGGTTCATCGGCACGCCGTCCAGGGTGGCGTTGAAGTCGGTGCCGTGGTCCAGGTTGAAGCCGCGCAGGAAGAACTGGTTGGCCTTGCCCGAGCCGCTGTGCTGGGTGGCGACCGCGCCCGGCACCACTTCCACCAGTTCGCCCACCCGCGACAAGGGCCGGTACTTGAACTCGGGCTGGCCCACCTGGCCCTGCGAGGCCGAATCGGCGACGCCGAGCAAGTCGGCGGCGCGGCCTTCCACCTCGACCGTTTCCAGGTTGACCGATTCCGGTTCTTGTTCCTCGGCGGGCTGGGGATGGGCGGAGACGGGACCGGCCAGCAAATGCAAGGCCGCACCCAGGCATGGAAAGAGCGGGAACCGGGTTTTGAATCGCTGCATGGGGAGTACCTCGGAATAGGGGAAACACCGTTATTACGGGCTGGACGGTCCCGGTGGATGTATGAACTTTATAAAAATATTCTTACAGAATCGGCGTAAAAAAACCCGCGCCGCCGGGGCGGGACAGGAAAGGCGGGGAAGCGGTCCTAGAACCCGCGCTCAGTCGTGCGGGGGGGCGTGCCGAGTGGAGGGCCGGTCGGTCCGGTATTTACGGTGATCGAATTCAAGGCGCTGTGCCGCACCCCGCACCGCCTGGCCGCGTCATGGAGGGACTGGCCCGAAACCTGGCGTCCCGCCTCCAGTTCCCGGCGTAGCAGGTCGCGCACGGCTTCGGAGCGGTTGGCTACGGTTGCTTTTGCGGGGCTTCCGCCGGGGCGGGTTCGGCGGGGGCGGCTTCTTTCTTCTTCATCCATTCCGGCCGGCCCTGGGGCGGGGTATTCCCCAATGGCCCTTCGTTGCCACAACCGATGAGGAACAGCGCGAGTTGCGCCGACACCAACCCGAACAGGTATTTCTTGAACAAACCGACCTCCCGAAAAATCAAAAACGGCCAAAATCCGGGGTCGGGTAGCCACCTATGAACGCGATCCGACAACGGCTACCCGGAACCCTCCGACCGCTATCTAGCAAATCCGATGCCCAAGGTCGCGGCAACCCTCCAAGCGGAGGCCGGTTTCCGGCTCGCTTGGGCGGAACCCATGCCCAGCGCGGGCGGCCGGGTTAGCGCTGTGTGGGTATTTGGCAGGTGTAGATGCGCCTTATCACGCGGTATGTTCCCGATTCCATCGGCCTTCGCTGCCTGAATTTCCCCCGAGGGGTCCGGGCGTATCGGCGGTGGCTGGTGGATCGGGCGGTTTCGCCGTCGTTATGCGCGAGGCCGGGCCGCGGTCGATCATTGGCGGCAGGGGGCGGGCAAGTGGGAAGATATCGTCGGCATCCTTTGCCAGCGTTTGGCGTTCCTGTTGGGTGCGGTGGCCAAGGCTTTGCTCGAAACCATCGGCGCGGAAACCCGCCGGCCTTGGGCTTCAAGCCCCAAGCTTTTTATCCCGCGCCCGGCGTTTGTCCAGCCAGATCAGCACCCCGGTGAGCGATAGCCCGGCCACGGCGAGTCCGGTCGCGGCGACCGCGATCCGGCCCGGCCAGCCCGCGATCCGTCCGCTGTGCAAAGGCAGTTGCAGGGATTCGAACACATCCCCCGCCGTGCCCGCGCCGGGCCGGTAATCGCCCAATAAACGCCCGTCGTCGCCGTCGAAATAGAGGTAGGAAGGCCCGAGCCCCGCCGCCCGCGCCGCGCCGAATCCGACCCCGTAGATGCCATAGCCTGGATTGTAGAACAAGTCGGCCGCGGGTTCGGTCCAGCCGCGCCGGGCCGCTTCCGGCTCGGCCCGCGCCAGGATGGTGGCGAAGGATTGCCGGGGTTCCGGCGAAGCGCCGTCCGGTTGTTCCTCGCGTTGGTCGAAAGGCGAAGGTGTCAAGGATGAGAACAGCCCCACCACCGGCTCGAACACCGCGTCCCGCAGGTTGAAGGATATCCCGCTGACGGCCAGGATCAGCAGGGCCGGGAACAACCACAGACCGCCGGCCCGGTGCCAATCCATGTGCAGGCGCGGCCCCCGCGCCCCGCGCTTGATCTTCCAGGCCACGCCCCAGCGTTGCCGCCAGGAGCGGCCCCCGCCATCCCGCCACTTGGCCGGGAAAGTCAGATAGACGCCCAGCAGCGCGGCGAAAATCCAGGCCAACGCCATCCCGCCCATGATCCATAGGCCGGTTGCGCCCGGCGCTTGCAGGCTGTAGTGCAGCACGTACAAACAGGGCACCAGGGCCGCGCGTCGCCAGTGGCATTCCCCCCACAACCGCCGCCCCAGGATCGCCCCGCTGGCCGGATCGGCGAATACCTCGTCGAAATCCAGCGCGAACGGCTGGCCGGTAGCGGAATCGATGCGGGGGCTGATTTGCAGGCGGGCCGTTGCCCCGGATTCGATGCGCAAAGGCAAGGCGGTGACGGCCAAACGCGGGTCGGCGCGTGCCACCCTGGCCGCGAGTTCGGCGGGCGGCAAGGCCGGACCCCCCGGCGCGACGCGGAACAACGCCGGGTTGAGCCAAGCGTCCAACTCGGCCTGGAATACCAGCATGCCGCCGCTCAGGCCGGAAAAGGCCAGGAAACCCGCCAGCGCCAAGCCCACATAGCGGTGCAGGCGGACACATAACGCCCTCATGCCGCGCCCCGCTAGAAGTCGTAGCGCAGGCTGGCCAGTACCGAGCGCCGGTTGCCGTAGTAGCAGAAGCCATCGCCACAGGTGGCGACATACTCGCGGTCGAACAGGTTGCTCAGGTTCACCGCCAACCGCGCCCCCTTGAGGCTGCCGTCCAGCTTGCCGAGATCGTAATGCACCACCGCGTCGATCAAGGTGTAGGACGGTGCCCTGAGGCTGTTGGTCAAATCCCCGTAATTGGACCCCACATAGCGGAAACCGCCCCCCAACCCGAAACCCGCCGCCGGACCGACCGGCACGGTGTAGTCCAGCCAGGTCGAGGCTTGCTGGCCGGGCGTGTAGGGCAGGCGCTTGCCGAGTTGGTTGGCCTCGGTGGTTTTGGTGGTTTCGGAATCGTAGATGGAATAGCCCGCCGTCAGGTCCAGCCCTTCGGCCAGGCTGGCCTTGCCTTCCAATTCGATGCCCATGACCCGCGCCTCCCCGGTCTGGATGCTGTAACCCTGGTGGGCCGGGTCGGGATCGGCGGTCACGATGTTCTGCTGGGTGAGGTGGAAGGCCGACAAGGTGAGGAAGGCGTTATAGCCGGGCGGTTGGTATTTGATGCCGACCTCCCATTGCTGGCCGGTGGTCGGCTGGAACGGCGTGCCGGAGAAGTCGGTACCGGGCACCGGCTCGAACGAATCGGAATAGCTGGCGTAGGGCGCGAAACCGCTGTCGAACAGATAGTTCAGCCCGATCCGGTAGGTGAAGGCGGAATCGTCCTGGCGGGTGTCGGTGAGGGTGGAATACAACAGGTCGTTCTCGTGGGTGAACGACTCGGCCCAGTCGTGGCGGCCGCTCAGGGTCAGGCCGAAACGCTCGTATTTGATCTGGTCCTGGAGGTAGAGGCCGAACTGGTCCAAGTCCTGGTGCCGTTTGAGGTCGATGGGCGGGCGGTCGAAGGGCTGGCCATAGACCGGGCTGTACATGTCGATATTCGGGGCCGAACCGATACCGCTGTTGTTGTCGCCGCCCAGGTTGCGGTAATCGGCCCCGAACAGCACGGTATGCCGCACCGGGCCGGTGTCGAAATCGGCCTGGGCCTGGGTGTCCAGGGTGAATACGCCCGCGCGCGCTTGGTACAGCCCGGCGGAACGGGTGACGGTGCGGTAATCGACCGGCAAGCCATTGGCTCCGGTGACGAAGCCATCGACGAAGATCACCGGATAATCGGTCTCGACGTGGGCGTAGCGGAGGTTTTGCCGCACCTGGAAGATCGAGTTGAAGCGATGCTCGAAGGCATAGCCCACGGTGTATTGCTCGCGGTCGAAACGGTCGTAGTCCGGTTCGCCCAGGAAGCGGCTGGTGGGTATCCGGCCATTGGGATTGGGCTGTAGCGAGCCTTGTGGCGGTAGGAATTGCATCGAATTGCCCGCCTCGTCCTTCTGGTAATGGGTGAGCAGGGTGAAGGAAGTGTCGGCGTCGGGCCGCCAAGTGAAACTGGGCGCGACGAAATAGCGGTCGTCCTTGGCGTGGTCCACCTGGGTGTCGCTGCCACGGCCCAGCGCGGTCAGGCGGTAGAGGAACTGGCCGCTGTCGTCGAGCGGTCCGCCCAGGTCCACAGCACCCTGCACCCGGCCAAAACTGCCGCCGAGCAGTTCGACTTGGTGCAAGGGTTCGAGGGTGGGCCGCTTGCTCACCAGATTGACCAAGCCGCCGGGCGGGTTCTGGCCGTACAGCACCGAGGACGGCCCGCGCAGGATTTCCACCCGCTCCAGCCCGTAGGGTTCGGTGCGGATATTGGCGTAGCCGATGCCCAGGAGCCGCAGGCCATTGAGGTATTGCGGCACGTCGAAGCCGCGCAGGTTGAAATAATCGTCGCGGGTGCTGGGACCGAACATCTCGGTGAGCAAGCCTGGGGTATACGCGGTGGCTTGGCTGAGGTTCTGCGCGGCCCGCGCCGCGATTTCGTCGCGGGCCACGACGTTGATGGTCTGCGGCGTCTCGATCAACGGGGTATCGGTTTTGGAACCCGAGGCGCTGCGCTTCGCCACATAGCCCCGTACCGGACCCCAGGCGGTTTCGGTGGATTCAGTGGTTTCCCCCGTCACCGTGACCGCTTCCAGGGATACCGTCCCGTCCGGTCCCGATTCCGGGGTTTCCGCCTCCGTCCGGCCCGCCACCACGCCGCCCAACATCAACACCATCGCCCGGATCGCCGCCGCACCGG
This sequence comes from Methylomagnum ishizawai, assembly GCF_900155475.1. NCBI lineage: Bacteria > Pseudomonadati > Pseudomonadota > Gammaproteobacteria > Methylococcales > Methylococcaceae > Methylomagnum > Methylomagnum ishizawai. The sequence goes on from NZ_FXAM01000002.1 coordinate 182,065, forward strand.
CCCTGTCCGCGCCATTGTCACGCCATCGTCGTTTCATATCGTCCTCCAGGAATTCGTGTACCGGATCACTCGGCATGGCGCGAGCATAGAGGATTGTGGTAGCTTAAAGCAAATGAGAATCACAATCGTTTATATGAATACTGTGTCGCATATCCGGGCGGACCGCGCTTTTTTCGAAAGAGGAGCCGGGCAATGAACTTGATCGGTTTGATGTTCCGGCGCTTCCGCCTGGGTTTGCTGGGGGTATTGCTGCTCAGTGTGGCGAGCGCGGGTTTGACGGTACAGGTCATGGCCTTCGTCAACGAACGCCTGATCCAGGACCCGATGGATTTGGAGACGGCCTTGCCCTATTTCGCGGGCTTGCTCGCCGCGCAATTCCTGGTCGCCACCTTGGCGCAAATCTGGATGACCACCCTGGGCCACCGGCTGGTCTACGAGTTGCGCCGCACCCTGGTCAAGCGGGTGCTGGATACCGACCTGGAACACCTGGAAACCCTGGGACCGGCCCGCATCCTCGCCAGCCTGGGCAGCGATACCGGCCATCTGACCTCGGCCTTCATCGGCCTGCCCACCGCGCTCTACGGCGTGGTCCTCAACCTGGGGGGCTTCGCCTATCTGGCTTGGCTGTCGCCGCCGCTGTTCCAGGCCACCCTGGCCTGGATGGCCCTGACCGTGGCCGTGGCCTGGATGCTGCTCCGGCGGACCCATGCGCGGGTGGAGCGGGCGCGGGAGGTCGAGGACCGGCTGTACGCGGATTACCAAGCGGTGATCGAGGGCCGCAAGGAACTGGCGCTGAACCGGGAACGGGCGCGGCGGTTGTACGAGGAGGATTTCGAGCGGGACGCCATCGCGGGCCGGAACGAGGAAACCCGCGCCGATCTCTACAACGGGCTGAACGAGAACTGGGCCAACACCATGATCCTGGGGGTCATCGGGCTGTGTTTCTTCCTGGCCCAGGGCGCGGGCTGGGCCGATACCGGCGTGGCCACCACCTATGCGCTGACCCTCCTGTTCCTGCGTACCCCGCTGGCCGGTTTGGTGACGGCGGTTCCCGGCCTGATCGGGGGGAGCGTGGCCTTGGCGAAGCTGAAATCCCTGGAATTCCCTGAATATTCCCCGACGTTCAAGGTCCGGGGCTGGCAGCCCCCCGCCACCTGGACCCGGTTGGAACTGGATAGCGTGACCTATCGTTATCCCGGCAACGAGGGGGAAGACGGCTTTGGCGTCGGTCCTTTGCACCTGGATTTGCGGCGGGGGGAAACGGTGTTCCTGATCGGCGGCAACGGCAGTGGCAAATCCACCTTCGCCCGCTTGTTGACCGGGCTATACCGTCCGCACGGCGGTGAAATCCGGCTGGACGGCGTGCCCATCGGCGAAACCCGCCGCGCCGGATTCCGGCGCTTGTTCGCCGCGGTGTTCGCCGATTTCCATTTGTTCCAGCGTTTGCTGGGACCGGACGGGTTCGAGGCTGACGCGGCGGATGCCCGCTCCTGGCTGGAAACCCTGGCCCTGGCCGACAAGGTCGCCATCGACGGCGGCCGTTTGGACGATACCCGCCTGTCCCAAGGCCAGCGCAAACGGCTGGCCCTGTTGCTGGCCCTGTTGGAGGAGCGGCCCATCCTGGTGTTGGACGAATGGGCGGCGGACCAAGACCCTGGGTTCCGGCGTTTCTTCTATACCGAGCTATTGCCCAGGCTGAAGGCGGCGGGCAAGACCGTGGTGGCCATCACCCACGACGAACATTATTTCCATGTCGCCGACCGGGTACTCAAGCTGGACCTGGGGGAAATCCGGGAAACCACGATTGAGTAGACCGCCTATCCCCAAGGGCGGACGGGTTCTTCCGCCGGTTCGGCTTCGCCCTGCCCGGCCCCGCCCAGCGCCTTGTAGAGCGCGATCAGATAGGTCGTGGTCCGCGCCTGGGAATCCGCCAAGGCTGATTCTTCCGAGAGGCTGGCCCGTTGGGCGTCCAACACTTCCAAATAGGTTGCCAACCCCGCCCGGTAACGCGCTTCGACTTGCCGCAACGCCTCCTGCAACTGGCCGACGGAAACGGCCAGTTGTTCCCGCCGCCGCTCTTCCTTGAGGAACTGGGTCAGGGCCGTTTCGGTTTCGTGCAGGGCCAGCAGCACCGTGCGTTCGTAGTTGAAATAGGCTGCCTGCTGCCGGGCGTCGGCGAGGTCGATGCCCGCCCGGATGCGCCCGAAGTTGAAGATCGGTTGGGCCAGGGAACCACCACCGGCCCAGGCGAAGGCCGACGAGCGGAACAGGCTTTCCAAGTCGGAGTTATGCAATCCCGCGAAGGCGGCGACCGATATCTTGGGGAACAACTCGGCGAAAGCCGCGCCTTGCAAGGCGGTCGCCGCCGCCAGGGCGCGTTCCGCGCCGCGCACATCCGGGCGGCGGCGCAAGGTCTCGGCGGGTGTGGTCAGCAGGGCGCGGGCGTCCGAATCGGGCACCCCGCCCGGTTCCGCCAAGCGGGAGGCCCAGGCTCCGGGTTTGCCTCCGACCAGGATTTCCAGCCGGTGCTGGGCTTCGGTCAACTGGGCTTCCAGGGCCGGGACGCGGGCCGCCGTGTCCCCGGCCTGGGCTTCGGCCCGCGCCACCACATCGCCGGTGGCCAAGCCTTCCCGGTAGAGTTGCCCGGTCAATTCCAGGGTATGGCGCTGGGTGGCGAGATGGGCCTGGACAATATCCAACTGGCGGCGGAGGTTGCGGTATCCGGTGTATTCGCGGGCCAGCTCGGCGCAGAGGATCACCCAGGTCTGGCGGTATTCCTCCGCCGTGGCCTCGGCTTCCGCCGTGGCGGCTTCCAGTTTGCGGCCCAGGCGCCCGAACACATCGATTTCCCAAACCGCGTCGAACCCGGCCAGGAAGAAATCCAGCGGCTTGGACCCGCCCGGCTGGCTGACCGGGAACACATTGTCCAGGCGGGCACCGACGGCGTTGGCGGAAACCTGCGGGAACAACCCGGCCCGGCTGGCGTGGCGTTCGGCGCGGGCTTGCCCGACGCGGGCCAGGGCTATTTTCAGGTCGAGGTTGCCGACGCGGGCTGCCGCCATGAGCCGGTCCAGCACCGGGTCGTGGAAGCTGCGCCACCATGTTTGCAAACCGGCGTCCGTGGCCGGTTCCAGGGCGGCGGCGGGGTCGCGGGCGGCTTGCCAATGGGTCGGCAGGATGGGCTGGGGGGGATGGTAGTCCGGTCCCACCGCGCAGCCCGATAGCAGGGCGCATAACGCGAGGATCGCGCCTGGGGCGGGTCTGGAAAAGCTAAGTTTCGCGGCCATGCTGCCCCCTCATTGCAGCTTGCCGCGCACGAACAGCGTGGCGGTGGACAGGGTGGCGACGGCGATGACCGCCATCGGCCAGGCGTGGGCGAACACCTCGGCGGGCGGCAGCGCCTTGAGGAAACTGCCTTGCAGGATGATGAGATAGTGTTTCAAGGGGATGGCCTCGGCCAGCCATTGCAAGACCTCCGGCATGTTCTCCACCGGGGTGGCGAAGCCCGATACCAAGACCGCAGGCACCCCGACGGCGAAGGTGCCGAGGATGGCTTGTTGTTGAGTGGCGCAGATCGAGGAAATCATCAGGCCGATGCCGACGATGGAGACGATGAACAGCAACAGGCTGGCGAACAGCAGCGGAAACGAGCCGGTGAAGGGGACACCGAAACCGAAGACGCCCGCCGCCGCCATGAACAGGCCCAACAGCGTACCGATGAGCAAGGCGGGAACGATCTTGGCCACGATGATTTCTGCGGGCGTGCAGGGCGACACCAACAACTGGTCGAAGGTCCCCAATTCGCGCTCGCGGGCAATGGACAGCGCCGTCACCAGCAAGGTCACGAACATCACCAGGACGCCGCCCAGGCTGGGCACGATGAACCAGCGGTAGATGAGGTTGGGATTGAAGCCATGGCGCACGGCCACATGGCCGGTGTCCAGGCTGGATTCGGCGTCCAGCCCGGTCACGATGGCGTTGAGATAGCCGAGCAGGATTTGGGCGGCATTGGCCCGGCGGCCATCGAGGATCACCTGGACCCGCGCCGGACGCCGCGCCGCGATGTCCCTGGAAAAGTCTTCCGGGATAACGAGGGCGGCGATGGCTTCGCGCCGGTCGATCACGTCCCGGATTTGGTTCGCGCTATGGACCGGGCGCACAGCGCGCACGAAGCCCGCCGCGCCCACCCGCGCCGTCAACTCATAACCCCAACGCCCGGCGTCGCGGTTATAGACAGCGATATCGACGTGCTTGAGTTCCAGGGTGGCGGCGAACGAGAAGATCAGCAATTGAAACAGCGGCGGGATGGTCAGCACGGCGCGGCTCTTGGGGTCGCGCAGCACGCTGAGCAATTCCTTGACGATTTGCGCCCGGAGGCGCGGCGATAACAGGGCCATGGCTCAGGTATCCAATGATTTGCGGGTCTTCAGGCGGACCAGGACGAACAGGACTAGGCCGATGATGAGCAGCGCCCCGATATTGGGCAGCAGTAAGGCCCATACATCCCCGGCCAGGAACACGGTCTGCAAGGACGACACGAAATAGCGGGCCGCGACGATATAGGTCAGGGCGCGGACCGGGGCGGGCATGGAGTCGATCTCGAATAAAAATCCCGACAGCAGGAAGGCGGGCAGGAAGCCCGAGAACAAGGCCAATTGGGAGGCGACGAACTGGTTGCGGGCCAGGGTCGAGATCAACAAGCCCTGGCCCAGCGCCGGGAACATGAAGGCCAGGGACAAGGCCAGCAAAGCCAGCCAGGAGCCGCGCAAAGGCACGCCGAACACCGACACCGCCATCGCCGCCGACAGGAACGTGGCCCCGAGGCCCAACGCCAGATAAGGCAACAGCTTCCCGGCGATGATCTCGCCCACCGAGGCCGGGGTGGACAGGATCGCCTCCATGGTGCCGCGCTCCCATTCCCGCGCCACCACCAGGGCGGTCAACAAGGTGCCGATGATGGTCATGACCACGGCGATGGCCCCCGGCACCAGGAATCTACGGCTCTCGATCTCCGGGTTGAACCAGAACCGGGGTTCCAGGCCGATGCCGCCGCCGACCGGCCCGGCCCGCCGCGCCGCCCGCCAAGCGTTCACCACGCCCTGGGCATAGCTGGCGACGAAGCTGGCGGTATTGGGCTGGGAACCATCGGTCACCACCTGGACCCAGGGGCCGGGCGTCCCGCCCCACAAACGGCGCTCGAAATCCTGGGGAATTACCACGAAACCGCGCAAGCGTCCGCCCACAAGGTCCGCGGCCACCGCCCGCCGGTCACGGGTCGGCACCGCCACGAAATAGCGGGTCGCGGCGAACGCCGCCGCCAGGGAGTGCGCTTCGTCGCCATCGGATTCCAAGACCACGCCGATGGGCACGGTTTTAATATCCAGGGACACGGCGTAGGCGAACAGGAACAGCATCACAGCGGGCAGCACGAAGGCGACCAGGATGACCGAAGGGTCGCGCACGATTTGCAGCGCTTCCTTCCAGGCCAGCGCCCACACCCGGCGCGGGTCCGGTCCCGGCCAGCGCTTCATGCCGCCCCCCGTGGGGTGTCCGCGGCGGCGTCCACGGCCTCGATCAAGTGGATGAACGCCTGCTCCATGGACGGCGGTTCCAGGCCGGGCCGGGCGGCTTGCCGTTCCAACGCGGCGGGCGTGTCGAGCGCGATCACCTGGGCTTGGTACATCAGGGCTACCCGGTCGCAATATTCGGCCTCGTCCATGAAATGCGTGGTCACCAGCACGGTCACGCCCTTGCGCACCAAGCCGTTGATATGGGTCCAGAATTCGCGCCGGGTGATGGGATCGACGCCCGAGGTGGGTTCGTCCAGGAACAGCACCGGCGGCGCGTGCATCACCGCGCAGGCCAGGGCCAAGCGTTGCTTATAACCCAGCGGCAGTTGGTCCGGCGATGCCTTGAGGTAGCTTTCGAGGTGGAAGATTTCGATCATCTCCGCGACCCGCTCGCGTTTCGCCGCCCCGGCGAGGCCGTAGACGCCCGCCGAGAATTCCAGGTTCTGCCGCACCGACAACAGCCCGTACAGCGAGAATTTTTGGGCCATATAGCCGAGGCGGCTCTTGGCCGCGCTGGTCGAGGTGCGGAGGTTCAAACCCGCCACCAGGGCTTCGCCGGAACTCGGCTTGAGCAAGCCGCACAGCATCTTGAAGGTGGTGGACTTGCCCGCGCCGTTGGGACCGAGCAGGCCGAAAATCTCGCCTTGGCGCACTTGGAAATCCACCCGGTCGGCGGCGAGGAACGCGCCGAAGCGGCGGGTGAGTTGCCGGCATTCCACCGCGAACCCGGCATCCAGCGCGACCGGACCGAAGCGTTCGGCCAGGGCCGAAGTGCCGCCCGGCCCGCCGCCCAATAGATCGATGAAGCCATCCTCGAAACGTGGGGCCACCGGGACCAGTTCGGCTTCCACCGCGTCCGCCAGGGTTTGGATTTCGGCGCGGGCCGCGTCGCGCCGCAACACCACCCGCACCGAATCGCCCTGGATCGTGCCATCGCAGACCGAGGCCAGGTCCAAGGCCCGCGCCAGCACGGCGCGGCGGTCCTGCCGGGGCGCGACAAGGCGGAGGCTGCGTTCGGCCAGCCGGGCGGTCAAGGCGGCGGGCGGGCCGTTGAACTCGATCTTGCCCTCGTTGAGCAGCAGGACGCTATCGCAGCGCTCGGCTTCGTCGAGATAGGCCGTGGCCCAGACTACGGCCACGCCCTCGGCGGTCAGGGCATGGACCATGCGCCATAAATCCTGGCGGCTGACCGGATCGACCCCGACGCCCGGCTCGTCCAACAGCAACAGCCGGGGGCTGGCGATCAAGGCGCAGGCCAAGCCCAGCTTTTGTTTCATGCCGCCCGACAAGCGCCCGGCCAGCCGCTCGGTGAACGGCGCGAGCCGGGTGAAACCCAGCAGGCGGTCGAAATGCTCCTGGAGCGACCGCGTTTCCAAGCCGCGCAACCGGGCGTAAAGCCGCAGGTTCTCCAGGACCGACAGGTCTTCGTAGAGGCCGAAGCGCTGGGGCATATAGCCGGTGAGCTCGGGGAGGCGGGCCGCGTCCCGCGTCACGTCCAGGCCCAAGACCCGGAGGCTGCCGCCGCTGGGCCGCATCAGGCCCGCCATGAGCCGCATCAGGGTGGTTTTGCCGGCCCCGTCCGGGCCGACCAAGCCGGTCAGGCGGCCAGGGTGGATGTCCAGGGTCAAGCCGCGCAAGGCTTCGGTCTTGCCGAAATACTTGGTCAAACCGGCGCTGGCGACGGCGGGGGCCGCTTCCATCTCAACGGCCTTCCGCGCCGCCGCCGATCCGTACCGTCACCGGCATCCCCTGGCGCAAACCCTGGTCGGCGTTGGCGACCACAATGCGTAGGCGGTAGACCAGATCGGTGCGGAGTTCGGTGGTTTCCACCGATTTGGGCGTGAATTCGGCGCGGGGCGAGACGAAGCCGATCCGGCCCCGGTAAACCTTGCCGGAAGAATCCGATAGCACGGCGACCTCGGTGCCGGGCACGGCCCGTCCGAGTTGGGGTTCGCCCACATAGGCGCGGACATAGACCGGGTCGCGCAGGGACAGGGTATACACCGGGGCGCTGGCATTGACCATGCTCCCGGCCTCGCGGACGCGGGCGAGGACGATGGCCTTCGCGGGCGCGGTTAAACGGGTGTCGGCCAGGGCCGTCTTGGCCTGGGCCACCGCCGCTTCGGCCCCGGCCAGCTTGGCCTCGGCAATGGCGATATCCTCGTGGCGGTAGCCTTCTTTGCGCATAGCCCACACCGCCCGCGCCGCCGCCATTTGGGCGGCGGCCTGGTCCCGCGCCGAACGGGCCAGGTCGTAGCTATGGCGGGTGGTGGCCCCGGAACCGACCACCGCGCCCTGCCGCCCGAGTTCGCCCGCTGCGTATTCCAGCGCGGCTTCGGCTTGGCGGACGGCTTGTTCGGCCTCGGCGATTTCCTGCGGGCGGTAGCCCCGGCGCAGCTTTTCCAGTTCGGCCCGCGCCTGCCGCTCCCCGGCCTCGGCGGCGGCGAGCGCGTCCCGGAACGGCTGGGCGTCGAGTTCGGCCAGTCCTTGGCCGGGTTCCACCGCGTCGCCCTCCTCGACAGCCAGGGTCGCCAGCCGTCCGGCTTGGCGGAAGGCCAATTCCACTTCCCGGATATCGACGTTGCCGTAGAGGACGATGTTCTCGTTCCCCGGCTTGGGCTGGCGATCCAGCCAATCGCCACCGAGGGCGATGGATGTGGCCAGGCCCAAGGCCACCCATATCAAGCTTTTGGCGTGTTGCATTCCCGGTCCGGTTCCCGTGGTGATCGCCATCATTATGGCAGACCGGCCCGGTGTGGAAACGGCTACCGGATGGGTTTGGCCGGGAGGGTCCAAAAGGCATACGCCGGATTTCCACCGGCGGAAGATGAATCCATGGCCGCGCTGGAAATCGCCATCAAACCCGCCGTTCAAGCCGGGTCATGCGGCATCCGGTTTCGTGGCCGAGAACCGCAGACGCACATAGTCCGCCCACCAAGCGCCGTTGGCGTCGCACAATGGGCCGCGCAGCGCCTCGACCAGCCCAGCGATGAAATCCCCCCGCTCCGCCACCGGCAAGGCGGCGGTGTAGGCTTGGGCGAACGTCGCCAACCAATCGCCCACATCGCCCGGCAACAGGGTGGGACGGGGCATCAGGTCGAGGCGTGTCACCTCGAAGCCGTGGGATCGCAGCAGTTTTCCGTATTCCTCCGGGCGGGGGAAATACCAAGGATCGGGGACCGTCAAGCCCCGCGCGGTCAGGGCCGCTCCGAGCGCCGCGACGATGCCGGCCACGTTGCCATGACCGCCGAATTCGCCGACGAAGCGCCCGCCCGGTTTCAAGGCGCGCCATACCCCGCTCACCACCCGCTCCGGCGCGGTCATCCAGTGCAGCGCCGCGTTGGAGAACACGGCGTCGAATTCGTTCTCGAACGGCAGGGAATGCCCATCCACAACCTGGGCGTCCAGGCCGAGGGCTTGGGCCGCCGCGATCATGGCCGCGCTCGCATCGACGCCGACCACCTCGCAGCCCCGGTCCACCAGCTTGCGGGACAACGCGCCATCGCCGCAGCCGAGATCGAGGATCCGCTCGCCCGGTCGGGGGTCCAGCCAATCCACCACGGGCATGCCGAGGTCGGAGACGAACCGGGCGTTCTTACTGTATTGCGCCGGATTCCAGTGTTGGGTATTCGATGAGGACATAGGCCACTCCACGGAAGGTGAACAGGAGCCGCCGATTTGAACGGCGGAGGGTATGGCCCCGGATTGCCAGGTGATTCCGTTGCGGTTAAGGCCGCTGACGATGGCCTTGGGCGCGGCGGTAACGAGGTTGGCGTCGATGGGGCCGTTGCCTTCCCCGGCGAGCAGGCGGGTATTCCTGAACACGGGGAATGGTGGAGCCATGTTAGGCGACCCCGGCCCGCAGGCGCTTGCGTTTTTCCATGGAAAATGCGCGATTTCGGCAATTAAATTGCGCTTGTTTGGTACTATGTAGATTAATATTGCCGAAATCAAACCGAAGGGAAAACCCATGGCACTCGACCGCTACGACCGCATGATCTTGGAGACGCTACAAGCCGACGGACGCATCAACAACCAGGACTTGGCCGACCGCATCGGGCTGTCGCCTTCGCCTTGCCTGCGCCGGGTACGGGCTTTGGAGGCGGACGGCTTGATCGTCGGCTACCGCGCCCACCTCGACGCCAAGAAGTTGGGGTTGTCGCTGATGGCGCTGATCGGCATCGCCATGGATCAGCACACCCCGGAGCGTTTCGCCCATTTCGAGGCCAATATCGCCGCTATCCCCGAGGTTTTGGAATGCTTGCTCATCGCCGGCCAGCGGGCCGACTACCAGCTGAAGGTGGTCGTCGAGGACATGGAGGCGTACCAGGAACTCCTATTGCACCGGATCACCCGCATTGCCGGGGTGGCCGGGGTGCATACCAGTTTCGTCCTGCGCCGGGTGGTCGACCGCGCCGCCTTGCCGCTGCCGGGATGATATCCGGTCGGCGCGCGCCGCCCCATGGATAGGTCCGGCTTTGTTCAAACCGGGAAAACCGCCAAACCGTGGAGATGGAACTTCCTCCGGGCGGACCCCGAGTTGCCCTGGGGAGCGGAATACGCCGGGTTTATCGGGAATCGATTGAAGGAGGCAGGTAAGGCTCGCGGCTTTTCGATGTCCCGTGCCGCTCGGCGGGCATATATCCGATCTTGTCGGCTTACCGCCGCGCCAAGAACCGATCCAGCGCGTTGGCGAACGCCTGGATATCCTTGGGCTTGAGCGCCCCCGGACCCCCGGTCTGGATGCCGCCGGCCCGGAGGGTGTCGAGGAAGTCGCGCATGTTGAGGCGCGCGCCGATGGTGTCCGCCGAGAAGGCTTCGCCGCGCGGCGAGAGTGCGTGGCCACCTTGCTTCAAGACCTCGGCCGCCAGGGGAATATCGCCGGTGATCACCAGGTCGCCGGGTGCGAGGCGCGCGACGATCTCGTGGTCGGCCACGTCGAATCCCTTCTGGACCCGCACGGACCTGATGTACGGGGACGGTGGGATGGGAATGGCTTGGTTGGCGACCAGGGTGAGGGTTACCTGGGTCCGGTCGGCGGCCCGGAACAGGATGTCCTTGACGGCGGCGGGACAGGCATCGGCATCGACCCAGATCATCATTGTTTGGCCCATGGGTTCAAGTGGATATTGACCAGAGGGATTGGCCGGTGGCGTCCAGATGGCTGAGGTAAGCCCGGACATCGAACTCCAACTGGTGATAGGCGGGTTCCATGTGCAGGCATAGTTGATAGAAGGCCTTGCCATGGTCCCGCTCTTTGAAGTGGGCGAGTTCGTGGACGGCGATCATCCGCAGGAACGCCTCGGGCATGTCCTTGAAGACCGAGGCGACCCGGACCTCGCGCTTGGCTTGCAGCTTGGCACCCTGCACCCGCGCGATGTTGGTGTGCATGCCCAGGGCGTGCTGGATGATCTGGAGCTTGCCGTCGAACATCACCTTGCTCAGTGGCCCGGCGTTCCGCAGATAGGCGCTCTTGATCTCCGAGACATACTCGTACAGCGCCTTGTCGGTGCGCACCCCATGGGCGACCGGGTACTTGCGCAACAACACCCCGGCCAGCCGGTCCTGGTCGATCAGGTGTTGGACTTGCTCCACCAGGGCCAGCGGATAACCGGCAAGGTATTTGGAGGGCGGGTTCGGTTTCATCGCGGCGGGTATCGGAACAACGGGGCCGGGCATTCTAGCAGACATCGTCCCGCGTTCCTGGGAACGGGCTGCGGCTGGCAGGGCCATCGCGCCATCTAGGATTCGCCGGGAGTGGCGGGCCGTCCCAGCCGCGCCTGGAAGACCGCTCCCAGGCGGGCGCTGTTGACCCTGAGGACGTAATCCGCCAACACCCGCGCCCGCCCCGCCTCCGCCAAGTTGGCCCGCAAGCCGGGGTCGCCGATCAAGCGTTCGATGGCGTCGGCCAGGCCCTCGCGGTCGGAAGCCGCCACCAGCAAGCCCTGCACCCCGTCTTCGATCAACTCGGGCAGGCCGGCGATACGGCTGGCGACACAGGGCAGGCCGGTCGCCATGGCCTCCATCAACACCACCGGCCAGCCCTCGGCGAAGCTCGGCAGCACACAGGCGTCGGCCCGTGCGTACAAACCCAGCACCGCATCCCGCCCAATCGCGCCCGTGAAGCGTACCGCTTCCCGCAGGCGCAGTTCCGCCGCCAAGGCTTCCAGGGCGGCGCGGTCGGGACCGTCGCCGACCAGGGTCAGATGGACGTTGTGGCCGCGTTGCCGCAGCGCGGCCACCGACTCCAACAACACGGCCTGGCCCTGGGCCGGTACCAAGCGCCCCACGCACAGCAAGCGGAACGACTCGGGCCGGGCGGGCCGCGCCACCGGCGCGAAGCGCTCGGGATCGATACCCAGGCGGCAAACCTCGAATTTCGGCCATTGCGCCAGCGGGGACAGCCGCTGCATTTGGCTGCGGGCATAGTGGCTGACGCAGATCACGAAATCGGCTCCCTGGATTTTCTCGGCCAGGGCATGGCCGGGCGCGTCGTAGAACTCATCCGGGCCATGGACGGTGAAGGAATAACCCACGCCGAACATGGCCTGGGTCAACAGCCCCACCGTCGCCGCCGGGGTGGCGCAATCCACGTGCAGATGGTCGAAGCCCCCCGCCCGCAGCCAACGCCCCAGCAGCGCGGCCCCGGCCAGGTGGGCCAGGTTCCTGGCGACACGCCTGGGATTGCAACCCCCCATTCCCAGGGCCAGTCCGAGTCCGCGCCAGAATCCCAAGGGCCGGGTGGCGAGGGTGACGGCCAGGGCGGTGGCCGCGCCGATCCAGCCCCGCCGCCTGGGATACCAGATCGGTCCCGGTCCGGCCCCGGCCCACCCATCGGCGTCCGGGCCTTCCGGGGCGGGATCGGGACCGTCCAGCGCCGCCACCGCGATGGTGAAACCGAGATGGCGGAGTTCGGCGATCTCCCCCAGCACGGAGGGACGGGAAAAGGTCGGATATGGCCCGATCAAATAGGCCAGCCGTGGATGCTCGCTCATGGTGTCCTCCCGATAAAACGTCCCGTGGTTCCGCCCGGACCGCCTCAAGCCCCGGCAGGTGGGATGATGCCTTCGTCCACGTAGCGCTCGTGGGTTGCGGCGATCAAGGATAGGCAATCCTGCGCCAACACCGGGGCCGATTCGGCGATATCGCGTTTGCAGGCGATTTCGAGGGCGGCCAGGGCTTCGGCCAGGCGCACGGCCCCGATCAACCGCGCCCCGCTCTTCAAGGTATGGGCTTCCCGCTCCAGGACGTCCAAGGCGCCCCGCCGCCGCCCCAGTTCGATCCGCTCCGCATGCACAGCCATCCCGGCGAAGAACGCATCCACCGCCATTTTCATGGTGTCCGCGTCGGTGTTGCGGACCAGGAGTTCCAGGATGTCGCGGTCCAGCAACGGCGGCAGGGTGGCCTGGATCGCCGCCGGGGCCGGGACCGTGGGCCGGAGCCAACGGGCCAAGGTCGCCAACAGCCGGTCGCGCCGGGCCGGCTTGGAGATGAAATCGTTCATCCCGGCGGCAAGGCAGGCTTCCCGGCTCTCGGCGGAGGCATCGGCGGTGAGGGCGATAATGGGGATGCGCGACTTGGGACCGGGCATGGCCCGGATCGCCCGCGCCGACTCCAGACCGTCCATCACCGGCATTTGCACATCCATCAGGATCAGGTCGTAATCGCGTTCGCACAGGGTTTGGTAGGCTTCGCGCCCATCCTGGGCGGTCGCCACGATATAACCGGCCTTGCCGAGCAGGGCGGTCATGATGAGGCGGTTGGTTTCACCGTCCTCCGCGATCAGCAAGCGCCGGTCGGTCTGGGCGGCGGCGGGGGGCAGGGCGTCCTCGGCGCTGGGTTCGGACCCGCTGATCCCGAGCCGCGCCGTGAACCAGAACACACTGCCCCGGCCCGGAGCGCTGTCCACGCCGATTTCCCCGGCCATCAGCCCGGCCAGGCGCTTGCAGATCGCCAGCCCCAGGCCGGTGCCGGGATGGCGGCGGGCCGGGCCGCAATCGACCTGCACGAATTCCTGGAACAAGCGCTTTTGCAACTCCGGGGCGATGCCGATGCCGGTGTCCTCGACTTGGAAACGCAGCCGGACCGCCTCCTTCTCGTACCCGGCCAGGGCTACGGCCAGATCGATCCGGCCCTGGTCGGTGAATTTCACGGCGTTGCCCAGCAGGTTGACCAGGATTTGCCGGAGCCGGAACGGGTCGCCGCGCACATAGCGGGGAATCTCCGGGGCGACCTGGAGGGATAGGTCCAGGCGGTTGGCCAGGGCGCGATCCTGGAACAGCCGCACGACCTCGTCCAGCAAGGCGCGGAGGTCGAAGCCCAGATCGCGGAGGACCAGCTTCCCGGCCTCGATCTTGGAGAAATCCAGCACGTCCTCGATCACGGCCAGCAGCGCCAGGGCCGATTGGTGGGCGGTCTTGACCCACAGGGCTTGCTCGGTGTCGAGGGGCGATTCCCGCATGAGGTCCAAGGTGCCCAGGATCGCGTTCATGGGCGTGCGGATTTCATGGCTCATGGTGGCGAGGAAGGCGCTCTTGGCCTGGCTGGCGGATTCGGCCTCGCGCTTGGCCTCCACCAGTTCCCGCTCGTGGCGCTTGCGCTCGGTGATATCGCGGGAGGAGGCGAACAGGAACGGTTGCCCCTCCAGTTCCAAACCGATGGTGCTGATTTCCACATCGAACACCGTGCCGTCGCGGCGGCGGTGCCGGGTCTCGAACACCCGGCCACCGCCGGCGATCAATTCAGGGAGCAGGGCCCGCAATTCATGCGGGGTGAAATGGGCGTCCCAGTCGGCGACCCGCAGGTTGGCGGCCTGTTCGCGGGTATAGCCCAGCATCCTGATGAACGAATCGCTGGCCTCGTGCAACCGGCCCTCCGCGTCGAGCAGGTGGATGCCGTCGCTGGCGGTTTTCAGCAGGGAACTGAGGCGGGTGGATTGTCGCGCCAACAGTTGTTCGTAGCGCTTGCGCCCGGTGATATCGCTCTGGATCGCCATGAACTGGGCGACCCGCCCGCCGGAATCGGGGATGGGATGCACCGCGATATGGATGAAATATTCGCCGCCATCCTTGCGGTAGTTCAGCAGCTCGGCCTGGAAACCCCGCTCCTGCCGCAGGCAGCCGCGCATGTATTCGACCGTTTCCGGGTCGGTGCCCGGACCTTGCAGCACCGCGCCGGGCGTTTTGCCCAGCATGTCCGCCAGGGTATAGCCGGTGATCCGGGTGAAGCCTTCGTTCACCCATTCCACCCGGCCCTGGGCGTCGGTCAGCACCACGGCGTTATCGGTCAGGCCCGCGACCCAGGCCAGCCGTCGCGCCTCGGCCTCCTTGTCGCGCAAGCGGGCCTCGGTCGCGGCGAGATATTCGTCCCGTCGCCGCAAGCTTTGGCGGGCCTGCCGCGATTCGGACCGCTGTTCCACGGCGGCGGCAACCCTGGAGTCCGGTTCGGCGGGCGACCATAGCAGGATCAATCCGGCGGGTTCCTGTGTGGGCAAAACCCGGCCCTCGAATTCCAGCCCGGTCTGGAGGTGCCGCCAGCGCATCGGCGCGGCGGCCACAGGCCGCTCGAACGCCAAGGGGGGATCATCGGGACACGCCGGGGCGAATATCCGCGCCCAGGGCAGGCCCTCCGCCAAGTCCGGGCACAGCGCTCCGAGCGCGGGGCCGGCCCGCAGGATGCGAAGTTCGGCGTCCACGGCCAGATGGTGGGGGAATACAACGTCGAATTGGGCTTGATCGAGTCCGATCAAGCCGCGATGGGAAGTGTTGGGCACCGTCATAAGCAATGGGCACGGCGGACCGGCCCAAGCCGGGATAATATCGGGGTGGGTTCGAGCATCGGCATCCAGGGTCTCCGTTTCACGGCGAAAGGCATCGTGATATTCAGCCGGGGCCGGGTGGCGGGTTCATGAGGATGACCCGGCGCGGCCTTGCCATCTTACGCCAAAGGGCGGGCGTCGCGGCTGTGACGGATACTTTCGCCGAAGACCCGCTCCCAGGCAACGGGCGCGGTGGGAACATCCACTGGGCGTACCGAGGCGGTGTTTATGGGAGCCGTCCATTTTCCCGGCAGGCGGCCCGCTCGCGTTCCTCCGGGGCCAAGATCGTCTGGAATCAGCCTGCAAAGGCGTTATTTTCAGCGGGTGCGCATTGATCCAGGCCGCCGCGCCAATGGAAGCCCAAATCCGGTAATCCCCACCCATCCTCCCTGACGAAGACGCCGCCCGGCTGCCCCTCTCCAACCGAGGCAACCGGACGGCGTTTAATCCCTACCTTGCCGGGACCGGCGGGTTCGCGCCCCCGGCCCCCTCTTCCGTTTTTAGGTGCCGGCGGTGATTTCGAGGCTCCAGCCGCCGAGGATCGAGCCGTCGTACCAGAAGAAATCATCCACCACATACAGATGCCAATCGCCGGTCGGAACCCCGCCGTTGAAGGTGCTGAGCTGTGGACCCGAAGTCACCAATTTCTGGACGGCGAGCGCGGCGGTCGAGGTATCGACCACGGTGCGGGGCGTCACCATGCCGGCGGGCGTGGGGGCCGGGAAGTAGTCCATGTCGTCCACGCTGAGCGGGTTGGTGGCGTCGTAGTCGGTCGGTTTGTAGCGGCGCGGGGCCGGGTCGGTCCAGACATTGACCCACTCGTCGTAGACGATCCCGGCGAGTTCGCTGGTCGTGCTGCTGGTCAGCGTGCCGTCGTTGCGGTTCGAGTTGGGCAGGGGCAACGCGGCGGAATCGTCGAAGGTGAAGGTGAGGTTTTGGACCGAATTGGGGGTGGCGGACGAGGAATTGGCATTCGACATCACCATCACATAGCGGCCATCCGGGGCGATCAGCAGGACGTCGACATCGTCCAGGTTGGTGTGGGACACGCCTTTCAGGGTGACATTGATGTCTTTGATCTTGAAGCCGGCCGGGAAGGCATTGGCGGGCACCTTGATCAGGCTGCCATAGGGGCTAGCCGCTTTGGACGGGATGATGACGTTGGTTTCGCGGATGGGGTAGAAATCGACCAGTCCGGCGCACTTATCGAGCGATGGGTCCGCGCACAGGTCGTTGATCTTGATGGTACGGGTGTTTTCGAACGACTTGGTGAGTTGGTCGGCGGTGGCGGCTCCGGCGGCGGCGACAGCGGCCAGCGTGATCATTGCGCGGATCGTTGGATGCAGGAAGTTGTTTTTCATCGTCGTATGCCTCTATAGGAAGGATGAAGTCCAATGGGATCGGTCGATGGGATTGCTTTATTGAAATTACGCGACTCCCAAGATTTGCCTCATTTTTTAATTTATAAAAATGAGAACGATTATCATTCTCTACCTATCCAGGGAGAGATGCAAGAAAAATCGTAATGGGGAAGGATGGCGTGTGGATTGTTAACGAGAAAGGGCCGTGCCATGGTCGGGGGAACGATGGCGGAGTGTTACGGTTTGCCCTGGAAATCCTGGAGGATGGCATAGGCCACCGGGGTCAACACCAGGCTGGCGGCCATGCCGAACAGCAAGCCCGCCGCCAGCGACAAAGTCATGGGTACCAGGAACTGGGCCTGGGCGCTGGTTTCCAGCAAGGTGGGGAGGAAACCGGCGAAATTGGTGAGGAAGGCCAGGAAGATCGGGCGGAACCGGGCGGCGCAGGCGGCTTGGACGAAGCTTGAGGCATGGCGCTGCCCGCTTGGCGCTTCTTGTTGCGGGTTTCCAGCCTCCGGCTTATCGCCCACGGCCTCGATATGGTCGAGCAGCACCAGGCTATCGTTCACCACCACGCCGCTGGCCGCGATCATCCCGACCAAGGATTCCATCGACAGCGGCAGCCCGGCCAGGGCGTGGGCCAGCACCGCCCCGCTCCAGGCCACCGGCACGGCGAACAGGAAGATCAAAGGCTGGGCGTAGGAACGGAAGGTCGCGGCGATCAGGACGTAGATCACCGCCAGCGCGATGCCGGCGTTGTGCCAGAGTCCCGCCAACATGGTTTCCTGTTCGCGCCGTTCCTGGCCGATCTCGGCGCGGAGTCCGGGGTAGCGCCGCGACAATTCGGGCAGCACGGTGTTTTCCAACTCGGCATAGAGGGCGTTGGCGTCGGCGTGTTGCGGGTCCACCCGCGCCACCACCTCCAACACGCGCCGCCGGTCTCGGCGGTTCAACTGGGCGTAGCCCGGCGCGAACGACACCTCGGCCAAGGCCGACAGGGGCGCTTGCCCTCCTGCCGGCAACCGGACCGGCAGGGTCAGCAGGGCATCCAGCGAGCGCCGCGCCTCGGGCGGATAACGCACCACCACCTTGACCTCGTTGCGGCCCCGCCGCAGGCGCTGGGCTTCCTCGCCGTAATAGGCGGCGCGGACCTGTTCGGCGAGATCGGCGAGACGCAACCCCAACCGCTCGGCTTCCGGCTTCAAGACGAGGCGGACTTCCGGCTTGCCGGGCACGGCGGAATCCATGACATCGGACACCCCCGGATAGGCCGCGAGTCGCTGTTTCAATGCCTCGGCCCCCGCCGTCAGGGCTGCGGGGTCGGGGGCGCTCAGGTCCAGTTGGATGTCGTAGGGCACATCGCCTTCGCGGTAGATGAAATCGATCCGCGCCTGCCCCAGGTCGCCGATGCGCCGCCGCCATTCCCGCACGAAATCCTCGACCCCCAGCCGTTGCCGCGCCGCCGGCGAGAGTTCCAGCCACAATCCGGCCTCCTGTTCCCAGATCATGGTTTCCTGGCCGACCAGGACGGAGAGTCCTTCCGCCCGCTCCAATTCATCGCGGTAGTCGAACAAAGCCTGTTCCACCCGCGCCGCCGCCCGGCGGATACCGTCCGGCGGCGCACCGGGCGGCACGGTCAGGCGTACCCAGAATGAATCCTTGGTGACATCCGGGCTGAGCGACAGGCGCAGATAGCCGCCCGCCACCAGGGCGGCGCTCAGCAAGGGCAGGACGATGAACAGCGCCAAGGCCAGATAGCGCCAAGCGATGGCCCGCGCCAGGAACGGGGTGTAAAAGCTTGCGACGAAGCGGTCCAGCCTGCGGTTGAGCCCGGCCCGCCAGCGCTCCACCCGACCGGGCCGGGTGGCCCCGCTTGGGGTCGCGGCCAAATGGGCGGGCAGGATGAACAGGGCTTCGGCCAGGGAAAACACCAAGGTCAGGATCATCACCAGACAGATGGGCCGCATCATCTGCCCACCCCAACCCGGCAGGAACAGTCCTGGGAGAAAGGCCACCAGGGCGATCAAGACCGACAGCGTCACCGGCAAGGCCACGGAACGCGCCCCCTGGATCGCGGCGTCCAGCGGGGCGAGTTTCCCGGTCGCCTGCTCGGCATGGACGCTCTCGCCGATGATGATGGCGTCGTCCACCAATATCCCCATCGCCAGCAGGAAGCCGAACAGCGACAACATGTTGAGCGAGACATCCAACACCGGCATGAACCACAACGCGCCCAGCACCGAGGTCAGGATGCCCAGCCCGGCCCAGACCGCGACCCGCAGCCGCAAGAACAGGGTCAACACCAAGCACACCAGCAGGAAGCCGCTCACCCCGTCTTCCACCAGGGTCCGCACCCGCTCCTCGTAGGCTTCGGAATCGTCCCACCAGGTCTTGAGGTGCAACCCCTCGGGCAGTTGCCCGGCTTGCCGCGCCACATAGTCCTTGACCCGCCGCGCCACCTCGATGGCATCGCCCCCGGCGTGGATTTCCCAGCCCTGGGCCGGTTGGCCGTCGTGTCGCCATTGGAACCAGCGTTCGTCCAGGCCGTCGCGGACCTCGGCCACGTCCTTGAGCAGCACCCGCCCGCCGTCCGGGCGGGTCCGCAACACCAATTCGCCCAGGGCTTCGGCCCGCTCGGCCCGGCCCTTGACCCGCAGCAGCAATTCGCCCGCCGGGGTCCGCACCGCGCCGCCCGCCAAATCCAGGGAAGATTGCCGTACCGCCTCGGCCAGCTCCCGTGGCGAAAGACCGTATTGCAACAGCTTGTCGGGCTGGGCCAAGACGGCGATTTCATAGGCCATCCTGCCGTAATCCACGGTCTTGGACACGCCGGGCAGGGCCGCGAGATCGGCCCGGATGCGCTCGCCATAGCGTTTGAGCGCCAGGGGATCGACCGGGCCGTACAAAGCCACCCAGATCACCCCGTTGTCGTCGTCGCGGGTCGATTCCCGGACTTCGATCCGTTCCAACGAGCGCGGCAGGCCGGGAATGGACTGGACCCTGGCCTGGACCGCGCTCATCAGCGCCTCGCGGTTATGGTCCGGCAGCACCTCGACCCGGATTTGGCAACTGCCCTCGAACACCGTGGTGACTAAGCGCTTGATGCCGGACACATCATGGATGCCCTCTTCGAGCGGCACGCAGACCGCCGCTTCCACTTCCTCGGGACCGGCCCCCGGATAGCTGGCCTCGACTTCGAACTGGTGCGGGCTGAAGCGGGGATAGACCTCCCGCTCCAGGGTCGTGAGGCCGAATCCGCCGCCCAGCCAGATCAGCAGCATCAGGAGGTTCGCGGCCACCGGGTTGGCGGCGAACCAGGGGATGAGCTTCATGGCTCCACCTGCACCGCCATCCCTGCCACCGGCACTTCCACCCCCGACACCACCACCCGCTCGCCCGCCGTCAAGCCGCCCCGGACCAGCACCCGTTCCGGTTCGCTACGCAGCACTTCCAGGCGGCGCACGCGCAGGCGGTCGGCGGCATCCACCAGTAGCGCTTCCTGCGCGGCATTGAGGACGCCCTGCGGTAAGGCGTACACATCCGCCCGCGCCCGGCCTTCGATTTCGGCCTGCACGAACTGGCCGATCCGCAGCGGTGGGCGTCCGCCGCCGCGCCCGGCATAGCCGTAGGGATCGCGCACCGCGGCCACCGCGAACAGCACGCCGGTGCCTTCTTCCATCACGCCCTCGGTGCGGATGATTTCGCCTTCCCAGCGCTGGACCTCGCCGCCATTGCGGGTGCTGAGGACGACCTTGGGGCCGGGACGGCGGGCGCGGCCCGGCCCGTTCTCCGGCAGGTCCAGATAGGCGAGTTGGTCGGGAGCCAAAGGCAGGCGGATTTCCGCCACGTCCACCGAATACACCCGTGCCAGCTTGTCGCCGACGGCCAGGGATTGGCCGATGCCCACCCGCTTTTCCCGCACCTGCCCGGCGAAGGGCGCCCGCAAATCGCAACGCGCCCGCCGCAGACGGGCGTCGGCCAGTTCGGCCTCGGCTTCCTTGAGGCGGGCGCGGGCCTCGGCCATTTGCGGCTCGTGCAGGGCCAGGGGCGTGGGCTGGCCTTCGCCCAGCACCTTCCATTCGCCCTGGGCCTGGCGGACGGCGGCTTGCTCCTGGGCGATGCCGCGCTGGGCCTCGGCCATCCGCGCCTGGGCCTTGATGATGGCGTTGTCATAGTCGCGGGGATCGATGGACAACAGGACTTCCCCCGCCTCGAAATAACCGCCCACCACCAGGCCGGGATGGACCCACACCACCTTGCCGGAAACCTCGGCGGCCAGATCGATCTCGGTGCGGGCCTGGACCACGCCCTGGGTGTGGACATCCAGCCGCACGGTTTCCGGTTGGGCAACCAGGACGCGCACCGTTGGCGGTGCGCTGGCGGATGGCTTGGCTTCCAGGGCCGGGCCATGGGCGACGATGGCGGCGGCGGCGGCGATCCCGCCCAGCAGCACCGCCAGCGGCAACAGGATTTTCCAAAGCTTCACGCCGCCCCTCCCAAGGCCAGGTACAGGCCGACGCGGTTCTGCAACAGTTGCCGCCGGGCCGAGAGCAGGGCGCTACGGGCGTTCAAGGTGCTGCGGTAGCTGTCCAGCAGGGGCAGGATTTCCACCGTGCCGTTGCGGTAGGCATCGATGGCGAGCTTGCGGCTGGTTTCGGTGCGGGCCAGGGTTGCGGTCAGGGCGTGTTCGCGCTCCGACAGCCAGCGCTCGGCGGCCAGGGCTTGCTCCACCTCGCGGAAGGCGTTCAGCGCGGCTTCGCGGTAAAGCTGCAAGGCTTCTTCCACTTGGGCACCGGCCAGATCGATCTCGGCGCTCAGCCGTCCCCCGGTGAACAGCGGCTGGGCCAAACCCATCGCCAGATTCCAACCAATGGCGCGGGGATCGACCAGTTCTCCCAGCGCGGTCCCGAAAGTGCCACCGGCAGCGGTCAGCGCCACCCTGGGCAACAGGGCTTTCTCGGCGCTGTCGAGGCGGGAATCCAGGGCGCGCAGGCGGGCGAAAGCGGCCTTGAGGTCGGGGCGGCGGGCCAGCAGTTCGGCGGGCAGCCCGACGGGCAGGGCGGCGGGCAACTCCGGCAGGTCGGCGCAGTGGCGCAAGGCGGCGGCGGGATAGCGGCCCAGCAGGGTTTCCAAGCGCCGCGCCGCGGCTTGTTGGCGGTCGCGGGCCTCGGCCAGTTGCGCCTCGGCGTCGTTGAGGTCGGTGGCGGCGAGGCTGAGGTCCAGCCCGCTGCCCAGGCCCAGTTGGAAACGCCCGCGCACCAGTTCGACCACCGCCTGCCGCTCGGCGATGGATTGCTCCACCACCCCCACCTGCTGGCGGGTTTCGGCCAGCTCGAAACATGCTTGCACCGTGCGGGCGCCCAGGGACAGCGCCGCGCCTTCCAGGTCGGAACCCGCCGCCAGCGCCTCGGACTCGGCGGCTTGCCGGGTCGAGCGGATACGGCCCCACAGGTCCAGTTCCCAAGACAGGTTGAAGGGCAGTTCCCAGAAGTTGCCCGCCACTTCGCCATTGCCGACCAGCCCTAGATGCTGGAAACCGGGCGCGAGTTCGACCTGGGGCAAGCGCTCCGCGCCCGCGATGCGGACCTGGGCGCGGGCTTGCGCCACCCGCGCCGCCACCGCCTTGAGGTCGAAATTGCCGACCAGGGCGGTGCCGACCAAGCCGTCCAGCTCGGGGGAGGCGAAGGCACGCAGCCAGGGCCGCACCGCACCCGCCAGCGCCGCCGGATTCGACCAGCGGGCCGGGACCCTGTGGGCCGTCCGGGCCGGGTCGCGTTCCGGGGGCGTGGCGCAGGCGGCGAGCAGGCCCAGCGCCAAAATGAGCGGGGTTTTGGAGAATCCGCCAGCGGTGCGGATAGCGAACCGGAACTTAATCCGCATCCAGCCCGCCCGCTTCCAGGATCGTCCGCAAATCCGCCAAGAATTCCGGTGCCCGCACGATGGCGGCATGGTCGGCGGCGACCCTGGCCGAGTTCCGCGCCGGACGGCCCCAGCCTTGTTCCAGCCGGGCTTGGGCCAGGGCGGCCCTGTCCCCGGCTGCGTCCGACCACCAACAATGTGGAGCCACCCGCAAGGGCCGGACCCGCCACTCCCGCGCCAGGAGGCTGAGCTTTTGCATAATTCCGAAGCTCCGCGCCAGTTGGGCGGCGTCCGGGAGGGCTTGGCCCGCTGGGGTGGCCGCGATTTCTTCCAGTAAGGTCAGCACGGTGGTCTCGTCGATCCGCGTGCCGGACAGCCGTGCCAGCCAAGCGTCGGCCTGGATGCCGGGGCAATGCTCCCGCAGGAAGCCGCCCAGATCGTCCAGGGCGGCTTGCTCCGGCGTATGCCCCACTTCGTCGAAACCCGGCGCGTAGCTATCCACCAGTCCCAGGAACGCCACTTCGCGCCCGGCGCGTTCCAGCAAGTGGGCCACGTCCAGTGCCAGGGCACCGCCCAAGGACCAGCCCAATAGATGGAACCGGCCTTCCGGCTGGGCTTCCAGCAAGAGGCGGGCGTAGTCTTCCGCCTGCGCGGCCAGGGAGGGCGGATTCCAGGCGCTATCCAGGAATCCCGGACAGAGGACGCCATACACGGGCCGCGCCAAGCTTTGGGCCAAGGGCCGGTAGCCGAACACCGCCCCACCCGCCGGATGGATGCAGAACAAGGGGGGGTTCCCGTGGTTCGCCGTATTCAGGGCGATTAAAGGCGTGGTGTCGGACGACTGCCGCAACAAGCCCGCAATCGTCGGGAAGCGCAATACCTGGGCCAGGGTCAGCTTCAAGCCCATGCGCCGTTCGGCGAGGCCGACCAGGCGCAGGGCCAAGAGCGAATGTCCGCCCAACTCGAAGAAATCGTCGGTGATGCCGACCTGTTCCAATCCGAGGATGTCCCGCCAGAGTTCCGCCATGCGCTGCTCGGCCCCGGTGCTAGGAGCCACCAGGGCGGGGGCGTCGCGTTCCGGCTCCGGCAGGCTGGCGCGGTCCGGTTTGCCATTGGGCAGGCGCGGCAATTTGGGCAAGGCCACAATACGGGCCGGGATCATATATTCCGGCAGGGAGGCTCCCAGGTAAGCCTTGAGCGTTTCCGGCAAGTCCCGGTTTTCCGGCGCGACATAGGCCGCTAGATAAGCCCCGCCCACGCCTTCCCACACCCGCGCCGCCGCTTCCGCCACCGCTGGATGCGCGGACAGGCGGGCTTCGATGTCCTCCAATTCGATGCGGTGGCCGCGAATCTTGACTTGTAGGTCTTGCCGTCCCAGGTATTCCACCGCGCCATCTTCCAAAAGGCGGGCGCGGTCGCCGCTGCGGTAGAGCCGTCCGCCGGGCGATGGCGCGAAAGGGTCGGGCACGAAGCGCTCGGCGGTCCAACCGGGCCGCCGCCAATAACCCCGCGCCAGTGCCGCGCCGCCGATGTATAGCTCCCCGGCCACGCCCGGTGGCAAGGGATTGAGGTCGGCGTCCAGCACATAGGCCATGCGTCCGCCCACCGGGAAGCCAATGGGGGCGTAACGGGTCGGGCAAGCGCTGTCCGGTTGCGCCGTCCAGGCCAGCGGGGTGACGACGGTCTCGGTGGGACCGTAGGCGTTGACCAGCCGCTCCGGGCGCAATGCGTGTTGGGCGGCGATGTAGGTGTCGCGGGGCAGGGCTTCGCCGCCCACGGTGATCGAGCGCCACCGCGGACCGGCGGCGGGGTCGGCCTCTGCCGCCAGTTCGGCCAGATAGTCCGGGGACAGGTCGAGGCGGGTGATCCCCTGGGCGGCGCTTTCCCGCAGGATACGGTCCGGGGTCCAGGTGTCCGGTCCCATCGGCACCACCGCCGCCCCGTGGGCCAAAGGCACGGCCCATTGGTCCAGCGCCGCGTCGAAGCACAACGAGGCCGACAACAACACCCGGTCGTCGGTTGCCAGCCGGTACAACGCGCCCATCGCCCGGCAATGCGCCGCGAAAGCGCCATGGGCCACGGCCACGCCCTTGGGTTTGCCGGTGGAACCGGAGGTATAGATGAGATAAGCCGTTTGCTGCGGGTGGATGGCGACGGCGGGCGGTTCCGTCGATTCGGAAACAAGGCCGTCCCAATCCAAGCGTAACCGCCTTGGGGTGGGCATATCCCCATGCCCACCGTCCACGCATCCCGCCGTGCCCGCGGACTCCACCAGAATCCCCGCGCCGGCGTCTTCCAGCATCTCCCGCAGCCGTTCCTGTGGATAGGCCGGGTCCAGCGGCAGATACACACCGCCCGCCTTCCATACCGCCAAGGCCGCGACGATGGCATCGGCACCGCGTTCCAACAGGACGCCCACCGGGATTTCCGCGTCCACGCCCAGCCGGATCAAGCGCCGGGCCAAGCGGTTGGCGCGGTTGTCCAACTCGCCATAACTTAGGCTTCCGGTCTCGAAAACCAGGGCTGGGGCATCGGGCCGCGTCGCCGCTTGCCGCTGGATGGAGACATGGACCGGTTCATGGGAAGCTTGGAGCGCGGCGGAACCCGTCGCGGATGCTGCCGCCAAACCCAGCCGCCCGACCGGCCTGTCGGCGTCTTCCGCCAATGCCAAGAGCAGCCGTTCCATCTGCGCGGCCAGTGACCGGATATCCTTTTCGTGGAATCGCCCCCGGTCGTAGTCGTAGCCCAGTTCCATCGCCCCGTCCACAGCGATATCCACGGTCAAAGGGTAATGGGTGGCGTCGTCCTGCGCGACCTGTCCCAGCTTCAAGCCGGAGGCTTGCAAGGCCGGATCGACCGGATAATTCTCGAACACCAACAAGGTATCGAATAAAGCCTGTCCCGCCCCGGACCGGAATCCACCCCCGGCCCAACGCTGGATGTCGTACAAGGGAAGATGCCCATGCTCGCGCAGGCCGAGATTGCGTTCCTGTAGCGCCCGCAGCCAAGCGCCCACCGGACGGGCCGGTTCCAGGACGTGGACCACCGGCAAGGTATTGATGAACAGGCCCAACAGGTTTTCCACCCCCGGCAGGTCGTCGGGACGCCCGGACACGGTGGACCCGAAAGCCACCGCCCGCCGTCCGCTATGGCGGGACAGCAGCAAGGCCCAAGCGCCTTGGGCCAGGGTGTTCAGGGTGATGCGCTGGCGTTCGGCGAAATCGCGCAGGGCGCGGGTTCGCTCCGCGCCCAGGCTGTGGCGCAAAACGCCGTGCCCGCCGCCGTTTCCGGGTCGGGGCGGGACCGCGCCCAGCCAACAGGGCTGTTCCAGGTCCGCCAGTTGCCCGCGCCAGAATTTTTCACCCGCCGCCCGGTCCTGCCGCGCTAGCCAAGCGATGTAATCCCGATAGCGTCCGGCGGCGGGTGGTGGGCCGGTTTCGAGGCCGCCTTGTCCGCGTAGGACTTCGCCCATGAGTTGGGATTGGCTCCAACCGTCCAGCAGTAAATGATGGCCGGTCCACACCAGGTAATATCGCCGTTCATCCAGCCGCGCCAACACCAGCCGCAGCAAGGGCGGGCGTTCCAGGTCGAAGCCACGTTGCAATTCATCGGCCCGGAGTTGGGCCAGGACTTCCGGCGTGGCGTCCCGATCCCGCCAATCCTGTTCCTCCACCGGCAAGGCCAGAGACCGATATACCGCCTGCAAGGGTTCGGCCCAAGCCTCGCGCCATAGGAAGCCGGTCCGCAGGATATCGTGGCGGTCTAGGGCGTCCCGCCAGGCTTGCTTGAAACGTTCCGGGTCCAGCCCTGTGATTTCCGCCGCCCACTGGGTCAGGTATAGCCCCGCGCCGGGCTGGGCCAGGGTGTGGAACAACATGCCCTGTTGCATCGGGGCCAACGGGTACAGGTCTTCGATGTCGCCCCAGGGCAGGTGGAGGGCGTCGAGTTCGACCTGTCCCAGCCCGGCCAGCGGGAAATCCGCGGGCGTCGCGCCGGGAACCGCGCCCAGGCAATGATCGATCAGGGCTTGGATTTCGGCCAGATAGGCGTCGGCCAGCCCCCGCACCGTGTCCTCGCGGTAACGCGCCCGGCTATAGCCCCAATCCAGCCGCAATCCGCCCGCGTAGATTTCGCCGTTGATCTCGAATTCGTTGCCCAGCGGGGCCATCGGGTCGCGCTCTTCGCCGGTATTTTCCGGGGCTGGGGCGAACATGCCCCGCTCTGGGTCGAAACTGGCGTCGAACTGGCCGAGATAATTGAAGGTGAGCTTGGGTCGGGGCAGCGCGGCGATGCGCTGGCGGAGTTCCGGGGGGGCCATGGATTTAAGCAGTCCGAAGCCGATGCCATGGTGCGGCACCTGCCGTAGCCGCTCCTTCACCGCGCGGAGGCAAACGCCGGGATCGGCGGCGGCGGCGAGCGTCACCGGGTAGGTGGTGGTGAACCAGCCCACGGTGCGGGTCAGGTCGAGTGCCGGGAACAGGTCTTCGCGGCCATGGCCTTCCAATTCGACCAGGATTTCCGGCTGGCCGGTCCAGCGTGACAAGGTCCGGGCCAGCGCTGCCAATAGCAGGTCTTGCACCGAGGTGCGGTAGGTCGATCCGGCGTGGTGCAGCAAGCGCCGGGTTTCCTCGGGGTCCAAGCGCAGGCGCAGGACGGCGGCATCGCGGTTGCGGGCCGGAGCTTCGGGATGATCGCAAGGCCAAGCGGGGTCCATCCCGGCCAGTTGGGTTTCCCAATAGGCGCATTCGGATCGCAGGGCATTGCCCTGGGCATACTCTGCGAGATGGCGCGCCCAATCCTGGAAAGCGCTGGTCTTGGGCGGCAAGGGCTGGCCGGGTTGGGCATGGATGGCCTGTAAATCCTCTAGCAAGATGCGCCAGGACACGCCATCCACCACCAGATGATGGACGACCAAGAGCAGCCGTTCCCCGCCCTCGGTCAGGCGGATATGGACCGCCCGCAACAGCGGGCCGCGTTCCAGGTCCAGACTACGCTGGGCCTCGGCGGCGATGGCTTCGATCCCGGCGGTATCGGTCGCGGCGCGGTGCCAGAGCCATTCCGGTTCCGCTTTGTCCGCATAGCTTTGGCGCCAGCCTTCCGCCCCGTGCCGGTAGCGCAGCCTCAAAGCATCGTGCTGTTCGAGCAGGCGCCGCAGGGCGGTTTCCAAGCTTGCGGGGTCCAGCGGGGCGCGGGGGATCAACAGCACGGCTTGGTTCCAGTGCTGGCGGTTGGGGATATCCCGGGCGAAGAATTCCGCCTGGATGGGGATCAGCGGCACGGTGCCGCTGGCCGGACCTTGGGCGATAACCGACGGGGCGGCGGTACGGACCACCCGCGCCAGCCGCTCGATGGTCTGCTGTCCGAACAAATCCTTGGGCGTGAACGCCAACCCGGCCCGCCGCGCCCGGCTCGCCGCCTGGATTGACAGGATCGAATCGCCGCCCAGCTCGAAGAAATTATCGGTGACGCCGATATCGTCCCGGCCCAGTAAGTCGCGCCAGATCGCCAGCAAGCGCCGCTCGATATCGGTGCGGGGAGCGGTGGTTGGCCGTGGCGCGGCGGGTTCCGGCAATGGGAGGCGCTGGCGGTCCACCTTGCCGTGCGCGGTGCGCGGCAAGGCGTCCAGCACCCTCAGCGCCGCGGGCACCATATATTCCGGGAGCCGTGCCGCCAGCGCGGTGCGCAGCGCGTTGGCGGTGATCCGCCCGTCCGCGCCGACATAGCCCGCCAAATAACGCCCGCCCCGGTCTTCCCGCAACACCACCACGGCCTCGCGCACGCCGGGCAGATTCAGCAGCGCCGCCTCGATCTCGCCCGGCTCGATGCGGTAGCCGCGCAGTTTGATCTGTTGGTCGGTCCGGCCCAGATACTCCACCGTGCCGTCGGCGAGTTGGCGCACGCGGTCGCCGGTGCGGTAGAGGCGGCTGCCCGGTTCGCCCCAGGGATCGGGGATGAAACGCTCGGCGGTCGGTCCGGGCCGGTCGAAATAACCCCGCGCCAAGCAAGGCCCGCCGATATAAAGCTCGCCCGCCACCCCCAAGGGCACCGGCTCCCAATCGGCATCCAGCACATGGAGCGTGCGTTCGCCCAAAGCCTGGCCGATGGGCGCGTAGGCGCTGGCACAGGGCGTGTCCGGCCCGGCTTTCCAGGCCAGGGGCGTGATCACGGTTTCGGTGGGACCATAGCCGTTGACGACCCATGCGGGCCGTAACCCGCGGCGGATGCGGTCCAGGCTGTCGCGGGCCACGGCCTCCCCGCCCACGGTGCAGATGCGGAGGCCCGTTGCCCCGCTCCGTCCCGCGAGCGCGTCGGCCAGATGTAGCAGGTGCGGCGTGGGTGGATAGATGACCGTCACGCCTTCCCGCTCGACCACGGCGGCGGTATCTTCGCCGGTCCAGCCGGGTTGGCCCAAGACCAGCCCCGCGCCATGGGCCAGGGGCGCGGCCCATTGCTCCACGGCGGCATCGAAGCTGAACGCGGCGAAATGCAGGGCGCGGTCTGGCGGTTCCAATCCGTACAACGCCCCCGCCGCTTGGAGATGCCGACTCAAAGCGCCGTGCGGCACCGCCACGGCCTTGGGCGTGCCGGTGGACCCGGAGGTATGGATGAGATAGGCCAAATGGCCGGGATGGATAACGACCGGCGGCGGTGTGTCCGGTGCGCCGGAACAATCCTCGTCGATCCGCAGGGTTGTCCGGTCCCCAGGCCCGGCATCGCCTTCTGGCCCTTCGCCGACCACCAGGACGCCGACGCCCGCATCGTCCAACAACCGCGCCCGCCGCTCGCAAGGCGCGTCCGGGTCCAGCGGCAGGAAGGCCGCGCCGGATTTGAGCGTCGCCAGCATCGCCACGATCATCTCCGCCGAGCGCGGCAAGGCCAGCCCGACCACCCGTTCCGGTCCCGCGCTCCGCCCGATCAGGCGATGGGCCAGCCGGTTGGCGCGGCGTTCCAATTCGCCGTAGGTGAGCCGCGTGTCGCCGGACACCACGGCCAACGCATCGGGCCGGGTTTCGGCTTGCCGCCGGATCAATTCATGCAACGGCACCACAGGCCAGGTCCGCGCCCAGGTGTTCCAAGCCGCGAACCGGGCGGTTTCATCTTCCCCGAGCATGGCGAGCTGGCCCAGCCGCCGTTCCGGCTGTTCCGCCAAATGCCATAACAGCCGCTCGAAATGCGCCCGCAAGCCCGCCACGGTCGCCGCATCGAACTGTTCCCGTGCGTAATCGAACACGATATCCAGGGTTTCGCCGGACTGTATCGCCAGGGTCAAGGGATAGGTGGTGGATTCCGCGTGGCGGCCTGGCCCGAAGTGCAAATTGCCGCCGCCCTCCCGCAAAGCCCGGTCCACCGGGTAGTTTTCGAACACCAGCAAGCTATCGAACAGCGGGCCGGTGGCCTGGACCGTATCGTCTTCCGCTAACTCCCGCCACCAGCGTTGCACGTCGTACAGCGGCGTAGCGCTATGCTCGCGCAGTTCCAGGTTGTCGCGTTGTAAAGCATCCAGCCATTCGCCCGCGAGCCGTCCGGGGGCGGGCCTTTGCACCACCGGCAGCGTGTTGATGAACAGGCCCACCATATCCTCGGCACCCGGCAGGTCGGCGGGTCGTCCCGAGAGCGTGGCCCCGAACGCCACCACGGCCTGGCCGGTATAGCGCCGCAACAGCAAGGCCCAAGCGCCCTGGACCAGGGTATTGAGGGTGAGTTGCCGGGTTTGGGCGAGCTGTTGCAGGCGGCGGGTCGCGGCAGGCTCGAAGCGCAGCGGCAACCACCCGTGGCCGGTGCCCAGCGGGTGGACCGGCAATCCCTCGGCGAGGCGGGTAGGTTGGCGCAGCGGTTCCAGGCATTCCCGCCAATAGCGCCGGTCGGCCTCGGTATCGCGCCGTTGCAGCCAAGCGATGTACTCGCGGTAATCGGCCACCGGCGCGGCGACCGGCTGTCCCCGGTAATGGCCCAAGACTTCGGCCAGCAGCCGGGCGCTGCTCCAGCCGTCCAACAATAGGTGATGGCAGGTCCAAATCAGGTGATGGCGGGTTGCGTCCAGCCGGACCAGGGTTAGGCGGAACAAGGGCGGCTGCGCTAGCACGAAACCGCGTTCCGATTCCGCCCGACAGAGCGCGTCGAGACGGGTTTGCTCCGTATCACCGCCGCGCCAATCGAGTGTTTCCAGCGGCAATGCCAGCGCCCGCCGGACGATTTGCAGCGGGGCGTCTTCCCGCCAATGGAAGCCAGTACGCAAGATCGGGTGCCGCCGCATCGCGGCTTCCCAGGCGGCCTGGAACCGCTGGGGGTCCAGCCCTGCCACCGCCACATCGAACTGGGTGACATAGGCATTTCCTCCCGGTTCGTAAAGGGCGTGGAACAACATCCCCTGCTGCATGGGAGTGGGCGGATAAATATCGGCGATATCCGCCGCCGGAATCGGCAAGGCATCCAGTTGTTCCCGGCTCAAGCGGGCCAACGGGAAATCCGAGGGCGCGAGGCTCTGGGCCACGCCACGGCGCTCGATCAGGGCCAGGAGTTCGGCCCGGAATTCCGCCATCAAGGCTTCGACCGTGGCCGTGTCGTGGTGGGCGCGGCTGTAGGTCCAGTTCAGCGCGAGTTCGCCGCCGTAGACCTGGCCGTTGATGTCCAGGCCATAGGTCAGCGGTGCGTCGAGGTCTTGTTCGTCGCCCCGGCTTTCGCGGGCGGGCCGGAACAGGGCGTCGCCACCGAAATCCCGGTCGAACTGGCCCAGGTAATTGAAACCGATGCCGGGCCTGGGCAGGTTCCCCAGGGTGGCGCGGGCTGCGGCATCGCCCTGGTATTTGAGCAGGCCATAGCCAATGCCCCGGCGTGGGACTTGGCGCAGGGTCTCCTTGATGGCGCGGACCGAGCCGTCCCAATCCTCGGCAGGAGCCAGGAGGACCGGATAGGCGCTGGTGAACCAGCCCACGGTGCGGCTGATATCCGGGCCGCCGGGCAGGTCTTCGCGGCCATGGCTTTCCAATGCCACCAGTACGCTGTCCTGCCCAAACCGGCGGCACCAAACCCGCGCCAACACCGTCAACAGCAGTTCATCGACCCGCGCCCGGTAGGCGGTGGCGGCTTCTTGCAACAAATCGCGGGTAGCGCCTGGGTCCAGCGCTAGCGTCAGCGTGGTGGCATCGCGGACAAAGCCGGGCACCGATTCTGCCCCGAGGCCGTCGGCCCCGGTGGCCAAACCCGACCAGTATTCCAATTCCGTCCGCAGCGGTTCGCTGGCGGCATGGTGACGCAGATGTTCCGCCCAGGCTTTGAAAGAACCGGTCCGGGCGGGCAGCGCTTCGGCGGGCCGGTCGTAGGCGGTTTGCAGGTCTTCCAGCAGGATGCGCCAGGACACCCCGTCCACCACCAGATGATGGACCACCAGCAGCAGCCGATACCCGCCATCGGCCCCGGCGATATAGACCGCCCGTAGTAAGGGTCCGGTTTCCAGGTTCAAACTGCGCTGGGCCGCCTGGGCGATGCGCTCGATTTCCTGGGCGTCGGCGGCTTCGCGCCGCCATAGCGATTCCGTGGCATCGGTGGTGGTGTAGCTTTGTTCCCATGCGCCATCGACTTCCCGGTAACGCAGCCGCAGCGCGTCGTGATGCTCGACCAAACGGCGCAAGGCCGATTCCAGCGTGTCCGCATCCAACGCCCGCCCGGTTTCCAGCAGCACCGACTGGTTCCAATGGTGGCGGTTGGGCAGGGGCGTCGCGAAGAATTCCCGCTGGATCGGCGTCAAGGGCACCGCGCCCGTGGCCGGGGCCGCCGTCCCGGTCCGCATTTCCAAGCGGCCCGCCGCCGCAGCCAGCGCCGCGACGGTCTGATGACGGAACACCTCCTTGGGACCGATGCCGATCCCGGCTTGCCGCGCCCGGCTCACCACCTGCAAGGACACGATGGAATCGCCGCCCAGCGCGAAGAAATTGTCGTCCAACCCCACCCGCGCCACGCCCAGCAGGTCTTGCCAGATGTCCGCCAGCCGTTGTTCAGTTTCGGTGCGCGGGGCCAGATAGGGCCGGTCCGGGCGTTCCGGTTCGGGCAGGGCTTTGATATCCAGCTTGCCGCCGGAAGTCCGGGGCAGCCGGTCCAAGACCCCGATCCGCGATGGCACCATATAGCCGGGCAGGCGCTGGGCCAGATATTGCGTCAGTGCGTCCGGCGACGGGATTTCCGACGTGCCCGCGACATAGGCCACCAGGATTTTCCCCGCCCCGCCTTCCCGCGCCAGCACCGCCGCCTCGGCCACGCCGGGGTACTGGCGCAACAGGCTTTCGATTTCGCCCGGTTCGATGCGGAAACCGCGTAGCTTGATCTGGCGGTCCAGCCGCCCCAGGTATTCGACCGTGCCGTCGGCCCGCCGCCGGACGTGGTCGCCGGTGCGGTAGAGACGCCCGCCGGGCACTAAGCCGAAGGGATCGGGCACGAAGCGCTCGGCGGTCGGACCGGGCCGGTGCAAATAACCCCGCGCCAGCCCGGTCCCGCCGATGTAGAGTTCCCCGGCCACCCCCACCGGCAAGGGATTGAGGTCGGCGTCCAGCACCCAGGCGGTGCGCCCGCCCACCACCCGCCCTATCGGCGCGTAGGGCGTGGGACATTCCACGCCGGGTGGGGCGGTCCAGGCCAGGGGCGTGATGACGGTTTCGGTGGGACCGTAGGCGTTGATGATGCATTCCGGGCGCAGCCGGTCTCGGACCCGCTCCCAAGTGGCGCGGGGTAATGCCTCGCCGCCCGCCGTGACGCTACGCAGGATTGGCGTCCGGCCTAGTTCCGCCCGCGTCGCCAGTTCGGCGAGATAGGCCGGGGGCAGGTCGATGCGGGTGATGCCCAGCGCGGCGATCTGGTCCAGGGTTTGCTCCACGCTCCACAGCGAAGGAGCGCCGATCACCACGGCGGCTCCGTGCAACAAGGGCACGGCCCATTGTTCCAAGGCCGCGTCGAACACCGAGGCCGCGAAATGCAAGCAACGGTCGTCCTCCCGCATCCCGAAGAGTTCGCCCATCGCCAAGCAATGCAGCGCCAGGGCGCGATGGGAAACCGCCACGCCCTTGGGTTGCCCGGTGGAACCGGAGGTATGGATGACGTAGGCCAGTTGCTCGGGATGGACGGGGGGAAGGCTAGCGTCCTGAGGCGGTAGGTCGGAGGAAAACACATCGTCATCCAAGCGTAGGGTGGGTCTATACCCAGGCCCACCGGATAACCCGGCCAAGCCCATCGAATCCCGTTCCAAGACCAGCACGCCGACCCGCGCATCCACCAGGATGGCGCGTAACCGTTCTGGCGGCGCGTCCGGGTCCAGCGGCAGATACACGCCGCCCGCCTTCAGCACCGCCAGGGCGCAGACGACCCTTTCGACCCCGCGCCCGACCGCCACGCCCACCGGCGTTTCCGGTCCCGCGCCCAGTTGGATCAAACGGTGGGCTAAACGCCGGGCGCGGGCTTCCAATTCGCCATAGCTCAGATGGGTTTCGCCCGCCACCAGGGCCAGGGCAGCGG
The DNA here is from genome assembly GCF_900155475.1 of Methylomagnum ishizawai. NCBI lineage: Bacteria > Pseudomonadati > Pseudomonadota > Gammaproteobacteria > Methylococcales > Methylococcaceae > Methylomagnum > Methylomagnum ishizawai. Next base: position 216,171 of record NZ_FXAM01000002.1, read on the forward strand.
GCCATTGCTCGGCCCGCCGCCGGATCAACTCGTGCAGGGGTGTGGCGTAGGCGTGGTCCTGCGCCGTCGCCTTGGGTACGGCCAGCCTGTCCCGTTCTGTTTCCGTCCACAGGGGTAGTTGGGCTAGGGGCCGACCCGGTTCGGCCACCCAGGCGGCGAGCAAGGTTTGGAATTGCCGGGCCAAGCGCTCGACCGTGCCCCGCTCGAATAAATCGGCGGCATAGGTCCAAAGGCCCGAGAGCTGGCCGTCGGCGGTTTCCACCGTGTCCAGGATCAAATCGAACTGGGTGGTGCGGTCCTCACGCGGAAAAGGCGCGATGCCCAAGGCGTCCAAGGTGGCGCGGGTCGCGGCTTCCAGCCGCCGATGGTTGTACATGACCTGGAACAGCGGGTTGTGGCCCAAATTCCGCTCCGGGCGCAGGGCTTCCACCAACTGGTCGAACGGCAGGTCGGGATGGTCCTGGGCGCCGAGCGCGGCGTCTTTCACCCGCGCCAGGATCGCGGCGAACCCCAGCCGTCCCTCCAACTCCGTTCGCAACACCTGGGTATTGACGAAGAAGCCGACCACGCCCTGGATTTCCGGGCGGTGGCGGTTGGCGACCGGCACCCCGATCCGCAGGTCGGCCTGTCCGGTCTGGCGGTAGAGCAGCGCTTGGAACACCGCCAGCAGCCCCATGAACAGGCTCGCGCCCTGTGCCCGGCATAACCGGGCGAGGTCGGCGGCCAAGGTGTCCGGCAGGGTGAAGGCCAGGGTCGCGCCCCGGTCGCTGGCGACTGCGGGACGGGGCCGGTCTAGGGGCAATGCCAGGACCGGATGTTCATCGCCCAGCCGGTCGCGCCAATAGGCCAATTGCCGCGCCATGGCCCCGGCGTTCAGCCAATCGCGTTGCCAAGCGGCGTAATCCGCGTATTGGACCGGCAATTCCGGCAAGCGGGGGGCGCGGCCCTCACGGGCGGCGGCGTAAAGCTCGGCGAATTCGCCGATGAGCAAGGACAGCGACCATTCGTCCGCGACGATATGGTGCAGGGCCAGGGCGAATACCCAGAGGTCTTCCGCCAGCTTGACCAGAAGCGCCCGCAGCAACGGGCCTTGCGCCAAGTCGAAGGGCTGGTCGGCGGTGTCGTCCACCAGGGCGGCGGCGGTGGCTCTGCGGTCGCCCGGTTCGGCGGACAGATCGACCCGGCGCAGCGGCACACGCAGTTCGGCATGGATGCGTTGTACTGCCACCCCATCCTGTTCCGGGAAGCGGGTCCTCAAGCTTTCGTGGCGGGCGACCAGGGCGGACAGGGCTGTTTCCAGGGCGGTTGCGTCCACCGGGCCGCGCAGGTACACCGCGTCGGCGAGGTGGTAGGCGCTGCTTTCGGGTTCTAGTTGGGCGAGGAACCACAAGCGCTGCTGGCCGTGGGACAGCGGCAGCGGCTCGTCGCGGCGGACGCGGGCGATGGGCAGCTTGAGGAAAGCATCGCCGCCCCGGCGTTTCAACAATAAGAGCAGCGCCTTGCGTTGGGCGGCGGAAAGATTGTCCAGTGGCAGATGGGGTGGGTTCATGCGGGCTATAGCTCAGGGATGTTCTGCGGTCAGCAAGGACGCCAGCGCTTCCGGGGTGAGTTGGCTCAATTCGGCCAGGGCGTCGGCCAAGGCGTGATCCGGGTCGGTCGATACCGGGCCGGAACCCAGGTGGTCGATTTCCCGCGCGAGGTCAGTCAATTCCGAATGCTCGAAGATTTGGCGCACCGACAATTCCACGTCCAGCGTCTGCTTGATCTGGCCCGCCAGCCGCATCGCCAACAGCGAATGGCCGCCGAGGTCGAAGAAGCGGTCGGAGCGGCCGACCCGCCCGACGCCGAGCAGTTCTTGCCAGATTGCCGCCAGCCTGCGTTCGGTATCGGTGGCGGGGGGCAGGTATTCGCGCCCGGCCCATTCCGGGCCGGGGAGGGCCTTGCGGTCCAGCTTGCCGTTGGGGGTTTTGGGGAGGCGGTCCAGCACCAGGATGCGGGAGGGCAGCATGGCCTCGGGCAGTTGGCGGCGCAGCGCTGCGGCCAGCGTGTCGGCGTCGGTCCCGGCCGCCGCCGCGTAGGCGACGAGGCGCGGTCCGCCGGGAGCGTCGGCCAGCAGGACCACGGCCTCGGACACGCCGGGTTGCGCCAGCAGGCGGGCTTCGATCTCGCCCGGTTCGATGCGGACGCCGCGCAGCTTGACCTGGTGGTCCAGGCGGCCGAGGTATTCGATGGCCCCGTCGGCGCGGTGGCGGGCGCGGTCGCCGGTGCGGTAGAGGCGGGTGCCCGGCCCGGCGGGGTCGGGGACGAAGCGCTCCGCCGTGAGGCCGGGCCTGCCGTGGTAGCCGCGCGCCAGGCCGACCCCGCCGATGTAGAGTTCCCCGGCCACGCCCGGCGGCACCGGGTTGAGGTCGGGGTCGAGGATATGGAGGGCGAGGTTGGCGATGGGGTGGCCGATGGGCACGGACGGGCCGTCGGCGGGGCGGCAGGTCCAATGGGTCACGTCGATGGCGGCCTCGGTGGGGCCGTAGAGGTTGTGGAGGTCCACGCCGGGGAAGCGCTGGAAAGCGCGGTCCCGGAGTTCCGCCGGGAGGGCTTCGCCGCTGCACACGATGCGTTTGAGGGAGGGATAGGGGCGGTCGTCGGCGTGGGCGGCGAATTCGGCCAGCATGGACGGCACGAAATGCAGGGTGGTGACGCGGTGTTCGCGGATCAGCCCGGCCAGCCGGGCGGGGTCGCGGTGGGCGCCGGGCGGGGCGATGGCGAGCCTGGCCCCGGCCAGCAGCGGCCAGAAGAACTCCCAGACCGACACGTCGAAGCCGCAGGGGGTCTTGTGCAGCACGGTGTCGTCCGGCCCCAGGTGGTAGGCTGCCTGCATCCAGTCCAGCCGGTTGCGGAGGGCGGCGTGGGTGTTGCCCGCGCCCTTGGGCCGTCCGGTGGAGCCGGAGGTGTAGATGACGTAGGCCAATTGCTCGGGATGGACCGGCGCGTCCGGGGCGGTGTCCGGCTCGGCGGACAGGTCCGGCGCGTCCAGGTCCAGCACCCGTGGGGCGGGCGCGTCCCCCTGGCCGCTGCCGACGAAGGAAGCCACGGACGCCCCGCCCCCGGCCAGCACGATCCCCACGCCGGAATCGGCCAGCATGTAGGCCAGCCGTTCCGCCGGATAATCCAGGTCCAGCGGCACATAGGCCGCGCCCGCCTTGAGGACGGCGAGCAGGGCCACCACCAGTTCAGGGCGGCGCTCCAGCGCCACGCCGACCAGGGTGTCCGGCCCCGCGCCCAGCCGGATCAGCCGGTGGGCCAGCCGGTTGGCGCGGCGCTCCAGTTCGCCATAAGCCACCACCTCCGAACCCCACAGCAGGGCCGGGGCCTCGGGCCGGGCCTCGGCTTGGCGGCGGATGCGCTGGTGGATGGGCGCGGGGTCCGGGTAGTGCCGGGCCGTCGCGTTCCAGCCCGCCAGTTGCGCCCGCTCGGCCGCGCCCAGTAAGCAGAGCCCGCCCAAGGGCCGCTCAGGATGGGTGGCCAGTTCGACCAGCAGCCGCTCGAAATGCCGGGAAATGCGACCGACCCTGGCGGCGTCGAAACGCGCCGGATCGTATCCGAAGGCCAATCCCAGGTTGTCACCGAGCGTGATGTTGAGGGTCAAGGGGTAATGGGTGGTATCGATATGGAGGGGGACGCCGAAGCGCAAGCGCCCGCCGACCTCGCGCAAGGCTTGGTCCACGGGGTAGTTCTCGAATACCAGCAAGGTATCGAACAAGGCTTGCCCGGAACCGGGCCGCGCCCCCAAACCGTGCCAACGCTGGATTGCGTGCAGCGGCAAGTATTCATGTTCGCGCAGGGCCAGGTTGTCGGCTTGCAGCGCCCGCAGCCAAGCCCCCGCCGCCTGCCCGGAACGCGGGGTTTGCACCAAGGGCAGGGTATTGATGAACAAGCCCAGCATCCGCTCCGCGCCCGGCAGTTCGGCGGGACGGCCCGCCACGGTGACGCCGAAAGCCACCGTGGCCTGTCCGGTATAGCGCCATAGCAGCAACGCCCAAGCGGCCTGGACCAGGGTATTCAAAGTGACGCGCTGGCTTTCGCCACCACGGCGCACCGTGGCGGTGGTGGCGGAATCCAGCCCCAGGCGCAGGTGTTCCACTCCGGCGGCGGGCGCGACCGGCGCGGGCAAAGCCTCGGCCAGCTGGGTCGGTTCCTCCAAGCAGGCCAGCCGGTCGCGCCAGAACGGTTCGCCCGCCGCGCTGTCCTTTTGTTCCAGCCAAGCGATGTAGTCGCGGAATGGCGGCGCGGCGGAACGGCGGGCGGTGGGGTCGGCATAGCATCCGATCACCTCGCCCAGCAGCAGCGAAGTACTCCAACCATCCAAAAGCAAATGATGACTGGTCCAAATCAGGTGATGGCGGTCTTCGTCCACGCGGACCAGCACCAAGCGCAGCAAGGGCGGATTCGCCAAATCGAAGCCCCGAGCATGTTCGGCGGCGCGGAGTCCGGCGAGGCGTTCGGGCGTGGCTTCGCCGCGCCAATCGAGGATTTGGAGCGGCAGTTCCACTTGGACATGCACCGCTTGCAACGGCGTTTCCGCCCCGCGCCACAGGAAACCGCTACGCAGGATGGGATGGCGGCGCATGGCTTCCCGCCACGCCGCGGCGAAACGCTCCGGGCCCAGCCCTTCGATATCCACCGCCAGTTGGTTGACGTAGGTCTGTTGCTCCAGCGCGTACAGCGAATGGAACAGCAAACCCTGCTGCATCGGCGAGAGCGGATAAAGGTCTTCCAACCGGCCCGGCGCAATGGGTAGGGCGTCGAGCCGGTCCTGGTCCAGCCGGGCCAGCGGGAAATCGGAAGGTGTCGCGCCCCGGACGCCGCCCAGGCAATGTTCGATCAGGTCCAGCAATTCGCGCCGGTATTTTTCCACCAACACGGCGAGGGTCGTGGCCCGGTAGAGGGTGCGGTTATAGCGCCAACGCAGTTCCAACTCGCCGCCGTAAATCTGGCCGTTGATTTCCAGGAGGGACGGTAAGGGCGCGGCGGGGTCGTGGTCGTCGCCCGCGCTTTCCCGCGCCGGGAAGAACCAGCTTTCGTCCTCGCGCAATTGGCCGAAATAATTGAATGACACCAGGGGCCGTGGCCCGGCGTGGAGTTGATCCCGGATATCGGGCGCGGTCAGATATCTCAGGATGCCATAGCCCTGCCCGCCGCCGGGGACTTGGCGGAGTTGTTCCTTGATGGCGGGGATGGCGCGGGAAAGGTCGGCGGCGGGCCGCAGCCGCACCGGATAGGCGGCGGTATACCAACCCACGCTATGGCTCAGGTCCACATCCCCGGAACGATCCTCCCGGCCATGGCTTTCCAATTCCACCAACAACTCGGGCTGGCCGCTCCACTGGCATAGGGTCCGCGCCAGGGCGGTCAACAATAGGTCGTCGATGCGGGCGCGATAGGCTAGCGGGGCGGCTTGCATCAACCTCTGGGTGTCCTCGCGGCCCAGGCGCAAACGGTGGGTTTCGGCCTCGGCGAAACAGCCTCGCGGACCGGGATAATCCTGGGGCAGATACGGCGTCGGTCCGGCCCGTTGGGCTTCCCAATAGGGCAGTTCGGCCCGCAGGGCGGGACTCGCGGCCTCGTCGCGCAGGCGTTCGGCCCAGGTTTTGAAGGCGCAGGTGCGGGCGGGCAAGGGTTCGGTGGGCCGCTCGTAGGCGGCTTGCAGGTCCGCCAACAGGATGCGCCAGGAGACGCCGTCCACCACCAGATGATGCGCCACCAGCAAAAGCCGGTAACTGCCATCGGCCACGGCGATATGGACCGCCCGCAGCACGGGGCCGGTTTCGAGGTCCAGGCTGCGCTGGGCCGCCTGGGCGATGTGTTCGATCTCTTGGGCATCGGCGGCTTCCCGCAGCCATAGCAATTCCGACCGGGATGCCTCGGCATAGCGCTGAACCCATGCGCCGCCTTCCGCCCGGTAGCGCAGCCGCAGCGCGTCGTGATGCCCGACCAGGTGGCGCAAGGCGGCTTCCAGTGCGGACAGGTCCAAGGCCCGCCGGGTTTCCAGCAGCAGCGACAGGTTCCAGTGCTGGCGGTTCGGAATCGCCTCCTCGAAGAACGCCGCCTGGATCGGTGTCAAGGGCACCACGCCTTGGGCCGCGTTGGCGTTCGATCCGCCCATTGGGCGCGGGTCCAGCTTATCCGCATGGGCCGCGAGCGCCGCCACGGTCTGGTGCAGGAATACATCCTTGGGCGCGATGGCCCAACCCGCTTGCCGCGCCCGGCTGACCACCCGCAGCGATACGATGGAATCGCCGCCCAACTCGAAGAAATTGTCGTCCAACCCCACCCGTTCCAAGCCCAGCACCTCGCGCCAGATCGTGGCCAGGGCTTGCTCGGCTGCGGTGGCGGGGCTGCGGAATGCGGCGCCTTGGCCGGTCCATTCCGGGCTGGGCAGGGCTTTCCGGTCCAGCTTGCCGCTGGGCAAGCGCGGCAAACGGTCCAACCGCAGGATTTGCGCCGGGACCATGTATTCGGGCAGGCAGCCGCGTAGATGACCCTTGAGTTCATCCGCTCCGGTCCCGGCCACGACATAGGCCAGCAGGCGTTTGGCCGAGCCTTCGCCATGGACCCAAACCACGGCTTCCGTCACCGCCGGATGGGCCAGCAAGCCCGCCTCGATTTCGCCGAGTTCGATGCGGTAGCCCCGCAGCTTGACTTGGTGGTCGGTGCGGCCCAGATATTCCACCGAACCATCGGCCAGCAGGCGGGCGCGGTCGCCGGTGCGATAAAGACGTGCGCCCGCTGCCCCGAACGGATCCGGCAGGAAGCGCTCCGCCGTGAGTCCGGGCCGTCGCCAATAACCCCGCGCCAGCCCGGTGCCGCCGATATAGAGTTCGCCCGCCACGCCCACCGGCAAGAGGTTGAGGTCGGCGTCCAGCACATAGGCGCTACGCTCACCCACTGGGGTGCCGATGGGGGCATAGGCGGTCGGGCAGGGGGTTTCGGGTCCGGCGGTCCACACCAAGGGGGTGATGACGGTTTCGGTCGGGCCGTAGCCATTGACGATGGGCGCGGTGCCCACCGCCCGGCGGATCAGGTCCAGGGTTTCCCTGGGCACCGCCTCGCCCCCCACCGAACAGGCCCGCAGCGGCAGGGTTTTACCGCGTTCCACCGCCCAACGCGCCACTTCGGCCAGATAGGCGGGCGGCATCTCGAACCAAGTCACGCCTTGTTCCGCCAGGGTGGTGTACGCCTGTTCCGCGCTCCAGAGTTCCGGGCCGCGCACCACCAGGCAAGCGCCCGCGATCAGCGGCACAATCCATTGCTCCACCGCCGCGTCGAAGCCCAGGGTGGCGAAATGCAGGGCGCGGTCGTCCGGGGTCATGCCGTAGCGTTCGGCGATGGCTTGGCAATGCAACGACAAAGGACCGTGCGCCACCGCCACCGCCTTGGGCTGGCCGGTGGAGCCGGAGGTGTAGATGAGATAGGCCAGTTGTTCCGGGTGAATCCGTAGGGTGGGCGTGTACCCAGGCCCATCGTTCTCGGATGTCCCGGCGGGGATGGCACCCACCCTACCCGTCTCAAGCTCCAATACCACCACACCCGGCGGCAGCCTCAATCCCGGCCTTACAGCGGCATCGGCCACCAGCAAGCGCACGCCCGCGTCTTCCAGCAAGGTCCGCGAGCGTTCCGGCGGGGCTTCCGGGTCCAGCGGCAGATAGCCCGCGCCGGATTTGAGGATGCCCAGCAGGGCGACGACCATCTCCGCCGACCGCCGCACGGCCAGGGCTACCGCGATTTCCGGTCCCGCGCCCAGGCGGATCAGGGCTTGGGCTAGGCGGTCGGCGCGGGCGTCGAGTTCGCCGTAGCTCAGGCACAGGTCGCCATCGACCAAGGCCGGGGCGGCGGGCCGCGCTTCGGCTTGGCGGTGGATCAATTCATGCACCGGGGTCGGCGCGTGCTTGCGTTCCCAAGCGTTCCAGGCCCAAAGTTGCGCCGACTCGGTCGCAGTCAGCAGCGGCAGTTCCGCCAAGGGCTGGTCGGGCCGCGCCACCCAGGCCCGCAGCAGGTGGAGGAAATGTCCGCGCATCCGCTCGATGGTCGAAGCCTCGAACAGATCGGCGGCATAGGTGAACACCCCGCCGATATTCCCCGCCGCGTCCTCCTCGGTATCCAGGCTGAGATCGAATTGCGCCGCGCCGTGATCGAGTTCGACCGGCTCGACCCGCCAGCCGGTGCGCCGCCCCAAGGCGGCGAAATCGCGCCGCTGATGGTTGTACAACACCTGGAATAGGGGATTGCGCCCCAGGCTGCGCTCGGGTTGCAGGGCTTCCACCAAGCGCTCGAACGGCACATCGGCATGGCGCTGGGCGTCCAGGGTGGCGGCCTTGACCCGCGCCAACAGGGTACGGAATCCGCTGCGTCCATCGACCTCGGCGCGGAACACCAGGGTATTGACGCAATAGCCCATCACGGTTTCGGTTTCCGGCCTGCCACGGGTGGCGACGGCCACGCCCACCCGCAGCCCGGCCTGCCCGGTGTAGCGGTAGAGCAAAGCCTGGAACCCCGCCAACAGGGCCATGAACAAGGTTGCGCCTTCGCGCCGGGCCAGTTCCGCCAAACCCGCGCCCAAATCCTGTTCCAAGCGGAACGCCACCCGTCCGCCCCGGTCGCTGGGAATCGCCGGGCGGGGCCGGTCCAACGGCAGTTCGAGGGTCGGCTGTCCATCGTTCAACCGCGCTGTCCAATAGGTTAATTGCCGGTCCAGTTCGCCCGCGTCCAGCCAAGCGCTTTGCCAAGCGGCGTAATCGGCATAGCGGATCGGTGGTTCCGGCAGCCGGGCGGCGCGGTGTTCGCGGTCGGCGGCATAGAGTTCGGCGAATTCCTCCAACAGCCGGTTCAAGGAACCACCGTCGGCGATGAGATGGTGCAAGGTCAGCCAGAGTTCGTGGTCTTCATCGGCGTGGCGGACCAGGGCCACCCGCCACAACGGGCCGCGTTCCAGATCGAACGGCTGGCGGGCGTGGTCGGTTGGGGAAAGCTCCGTTGTGGAAAAATCCAGATAGCGGATATCCACCGGGCCGGGCGGATCGATGTGCTGGAACGGCTGGCCGTCCACGGCCTGGAAACGGGTCCGCAGCGCGGTATGGCGCAGTGCCAGCGCATCGAAAGCCCGGCCCACGGCGGCGGCATCCAACGGACCCCGCAGCCGCAAGCCCCCGGCGATGTGATAGGCGGCGCTGTCGGGGTCCAATTGGGCCAGGAACCACAGTCCTTGCTGGACCGGCGAAAGCGGTGCCGGATCGTCCCCGGCCAAACCCATGGGGATGGGCAACAGGGAAAAATCGATGCCCCGTTCCGCCAAGCGTTCCAGGAACACGCGGCGGCGTTCGGGCGGCAAGGCCACGAACCGCCGGACCAAGGCCGCGGCTTGCTCGGGATCGGTGACGGACGGGTATTCCGCCACCGCGGCCCGGCGGTGCGGGGCTTCGGCGCGTTGGGCGTGATTCATGGCAGGGTCTCCAATTCTTCCAACAGATCGTTCATGGCCGCGAGGCTGTCCGTGCCCAGGACCGACGGGCGGGCCGAATCCAAGCACTGGCCGAACCCCGCGAGGTCCGGGGTTTCAAATACGCTGGCCAAGGGCAGGGCGACACCCCACTCGGCGCGGACACGGGACAGCATCCGCACAGCCAACAGCGAATGGCCGCCGAGGTCGAAGAAGCGGTCGGAGCGGCCGACCCGCCCGACGCCGAGCAGTTCTTGCCAGATTGCCGCCAGCCTGCGTTCGGTATCGGTGGCGGGGGGCAGGTATTCGCGCCCGGCCCATTCCGGGCCGGGGAGGGCCTTGCGGTCCAGCTTGCCGTTGGGGGTTTTGGGGAGGCGGTCCAGCACCAGGATGCGGGAGGGCAGCATGGCCTCGGGCAGTTGGCGGCGCAGCGCTGCGGCCAGCGTGTCGGCGTCGGTCCCGGCCGCCGCCGCGTAGGCGACGAGGCGCGGTCCGCCGGGAGCGTCGGCCAGCAGGACCACGGCCTCGGACACGCCGGGTTGCGCCAGCAGGCGGGCTTCGATCTCGCCCGGTTCGATGCGGACGCCGCGCAGCTTGACCTGGTGGTCCAGGCGGCCGAGGTATTCGATGGCCCCGTCGGCGCGGTGGCGGGCGCGGTCGCCGGTGCGGTAGAGGCGGGTGCCCGGCCCGGCGGGGTCGGGGACGAAGCGCTCCGCCGTGAGGCCGGGCCTGCCGTGGTAGCCGCGCGCCAGGCCGGCCCCGCCGATGTAGAGTTCCCCGGCCACGCCCGGCGGCACCGGGTTGAGGTCGGGGTCGAGGATATGGAGGGCGAGGTTGGCGATGGGGTGGCCGATGGGCACGGACGGGCCGTCGGCGGGGCGGCAGGTCCAATGGGTCACGTCGATGGCGGCCTCGGTGGGGCCGTAGAGGTTGTGGAGGTCCACGCCGGGGAAGCGCTGGAAAGCGCGGTCCCGGAGTTCCGCCGGGAGGGCTTCGCCGCTGCACACGATGCGTTTGAGGGAGGGATAGGGGCGGTCGTCGGCGTGGGCGGCGAATTCGGCCAGCATGGACGGCACGAAATGCAGGGTGGTGACGCGGTGTTCGCGGATCAGCCCGGCCAGCCGGGCGGGGTCGCGGTGGGCGCCGGGCGGGGCGATGGCGAGCCTGGCCCCGGCCAGCAGCGGCCAGAAGAACTCCCAGACCGACACGTCGAAGCCGCAGGGGGTCTTGTGCAGCACGGTGTCGTCCGGCCCCAGGTGGTAGGCTGCCTGCATCCAGTCCAGCCGGTTGCGGAGGGCGGCGTGGGTGTTGCCCGCGCCCTTGGGCCGTCCGGTGGAGCCGGAGGTGTAGATGACGTAGGCCAATTGCTCGGGATGGACCGGCGCGTCCGGGGCGGTGTCCGGCTCGGCGGACAGGTCCGGCGCGTCCAGGTCCAGCACCCGTGGGGCGGGCGCGTCCCCCTGGCCGCTGCCGACGAAGGAAGCCACGGACGCCCCGCCCCCGGCCAGCACGATCCCCACGCCGGAATCGGCCAGCATGTAGGCCAGCCGTTCCGCCGGATAATCCAGGTCCAGCGGCACATAGGCCGCGCCCGCCTTGAGGACGGCGAGCAGGGCCACCACCAGTTCAGGGCGGCGCTCCAGCGCCACGCCGACCAGGGTGTCCGGCCCCGCGCCCAGCCGGATCAGCCGGTGGGCCAGCCGGTTGGCGCGGCGCTCCAGTTCGCCATAAGCCACCACCTCCGAACCCCACAGCAGGGCCGGGGCCTCGGGCCGGGCCTCGGCTTGGCGGCGGATGCGCTGGTGGATGGGCGCGGGGTCCGGGTAGTGCCGGGCCGTCGCGTTCCAGCCCGCCAGTTGCGCCCGCTCGGCCGCGCCCAGTAAGCAGAGCCCGCCCAAGGGCCGTTCTGGATGGGTGGTCCATTCCGCCAACAAGCGCAGGAAATGGTCGGCTAGCCGGGCGATGGTGCCCGGTTCGAACACTTCGGCGGCATAGGCGAACACGCCGGATATCGTGCCGGCGGCGTCCTCCTCGGTGGCGAGGCTCAAGCCGAACTGGGCGGCGAACGCCTCAAGTTCGATGCGTTCGGCGCGGAGTCCTGGCAGCCGGTCCAGGGCGGAAAAATCCCGCTTCTGGTGGTTGTACATTACCTGGAACAGCGGCGCTTGATGCAGGCCGCGTTCCGGCTTGAGCGCCTCGACCAGCCGCTCGAAGGGTAGGCCGGAATGCTCTTGCGCTTCGAGGACGGTGGCCTTGACCTTGGCCAGCAAATCCGGGAAGCCGTCCCGCCCATCCACTTCGGCGCATAACACCAGGGTATTGACGAAGCAGCCGACCACGGTTTCGGTTTCCAGCCGGTCGCGCTGGGCGACGGGTGCGCCCACCCGGAACGTCCGCTGCCCCGTGTGGCGGTAAAGCACAGCCTGGAACGCCGCCAGCAGCGCCATGAACGGGGTCGCGCCCTCGCGCCGGGCCAGGCTTTTCAGATTCCCGGCCAGTTCCGGCGGCAACTGGAACCCATGCTTGGCTCCGCGCCGTCCGGTGGTGGCGGAACGGGGATGGCTGCCGGGCAGTTCCAAAACCGGATGTTCATCCCCCAGTCGCCCGGTCCAATAGGCCAATTGCCGTTCGCCCTCGCTACCCGCCAGCCAGGTGCGTTGCTCTTGGGCGTACTCGGTATAGCGCAGCGCGGGCGGCGGCAAGTGGGCCATGCCATCCGCGAGGGCGGCGGCATAGCTCGCGGCCAGTTCTTCCAGGAGTTTATTCAGCGACCAGCCGTCGGCGATGAGGTGATGCAGGACTAACCATAACTCATGGCTATCCGCGCCGGTCCTGACCAGGGCCACACGCCAGGGCGGGGCTGATTCGAGATCGAAAGCCGGGGCCAGAAAGCCCGCGACCTGGGGTCGGGAGTCGGTTCCAGCGCACAGGTCGAAATCCCGCCAAGCCACGGGCCAAGCCGGATGGACCCGCAGGAAGGGCCGACCGTCCTCGGCGTGGAACGTGGTCCTCAGCATCTCGTGGCGCCCGGCCAGCGCCTCGAAACTCCGGCGCAAAGCTGTTCCGTCTAACGGCCCGGATAAGCGCAAGCCCCCCGCGATGTGGTAGGCCGTGCTATCCGGTTCCAACTGGGCCAGGAACCACAGGCGCTCCTGGCTGTAGGAAAGGCTGGACTCTTGAGGCGGTAGGCTTGGGAGGGAATCCGCTTCCGTCTTGGATGCCTCCGGTCTCACGGCTCCGGTCTCCGGCCCCAAGTCTTCCAAGCTCGCGGCCAAATCGGCCAGCACCGGATGGTCGAACACCTGCCGGGGTGTCAGTTTCAAGCCCTGCTTGCGGGCGCGGGCGATGACTTGCAGGCTGAGGATGGAATCCCCGCCCAGGTCGAAGAAGTTGTCGGTGACGCCGACCCGTTCCACCTTCAGCACCGTTTGCCAGAGGGCGGCGAGGCGGCGTTCGGTCTCGGTGCGGGGCGGGCGGTGGGCGTGGTGCGGGGCTTCCGGGCTGGGAAGCCGCTTGCGGTCGAGTTTGCCGTTGGCGGTGCGGGGAATTTCCGCCAGAGGGATGAGCAAGGACGGCACCAAATAATCGGGCAGGCTCCGCGCCAAGGCCGCCAACAGATGCGGACCCTCGATGCCGCCGCCCGCTGCCGCCACCACATAGCCCAGCAGCCGCGCCCGTCCGGGATCGGACTCCGGCAGGTCGGCGACCACCACAGCATCGCGCACGCCGTCCAGCGCCCGCAAGGCGCGGGCGGCTTCCTCCGGCTCCACCCGGTAGCCGCGTATCTTCACTTGGGCATCGGCGCGGCCCAGGAATTCGACCGCGCCATTCCTGAGCCGGGCGCGGTCGCCGGTGCGGTACAGGCGTTCTCCCGCGGCATGCGGCACGAAGCGCTCGGCAGTCGCGGCGGGCGATCCGAGATAACCCCGCGCCACGCCGGGACCGCCGATGTAAAGCTCGCCCGGCACGCCTTCCGGCAGCGGGTTCAAATCGCGGTCCAGGATATGGACCTGGACGCCCGGCAGGGGGTGGCCTATCGGCAGGGTGGCAGCGACGAGCGCCCCGGACCCCGGTTCATAGGTCAGTGCCCCGACCGTGGTTTCGGTGGGACCGTAATGGTTGACGATACGGCAACCCGGCTTCAGCCGCCGCACGGTCTCGACCAGTTCAGCGGGGCAGGCTTCGCCGCCCAGGATCAACAGCCGTTCCGGCAGGGCGTCGGCGGGCCGGGCCGCTTGCAACAGGCCGCGCAGCAGGCCGGGCACGATCTTGAGCGCCGCCACCCGTTCCCCGGCCATGGCCTCAGCGAAACGGTCGGGATCGGCAACGCAATCCGGCGGCACGCAATATAAGGTCCGCCCGGCACACAAGGCACCGAACAGCACGGTATGGCCCAAATCGGCGGCGGGGGTGGACACCATCGCCAGCGGGCCTTCCGGCCAAGGTTGGAGCCGGTGCAGGACGCCTTGCACGTAATGGTTCAAAGCAGCGTGGCTGACCAACACGCCCTTGGGCGTGCCGGTGGAGCCGGAGGTGTAGATGAGATAGGCCGCCTGTCCGGGCTGGATTGGGGTGGCCAGTGGCGCGGGGCTGAGTTCGGCCAATCCGGGCGCTTCCGGGTCCAGGCATTCAAGGCCAAATTCATTCAGCCATGCGGGTTGCGCCCGGCCCAGCACGATAGTAGCTCCGGCAGCGGCCAACAGGGTTTGGAGCCGCGCTTCCGGCAAGCCGGTATCCAGGGGCAGGTAAACCCCGCCCGCTTTGAGGATACCCAGCAGGGCCACGGCCAGTTCCACCGAGCGTTCCAGGTAGACGCCGACACAGGTTTCGGGCCGCACGCCCCGCGCCAACAAGGCGCGGGCCAGCCGGTTGGAAGCGGCGTCCAATTCGGCGCGGGATAAGCCGCGGCGTCCATCGCGCACCGCCAGCGCGGCGGGATCGAGCGCGGCATGGTACCGCCACGCCGCCAGTACATCGGGAGGGGTTGGGGTCCAAGCTTCGCTCCGCAGCAGGGCTGTCTCGCCGGGTGGGGCGAGGCGGATATTGCCCAGGCGGCGTTCCGGCACCGCGGTCAATTGTTCCAGCAGGCATCGCAAGCGTCCGGCCAGCACCGCCATCGCCCCCGGCTGGAACCGCTGGCGCTGGCCGGAATAGGTCAGGTCCAAGGTTTCGCCCCAATGGGCGATCAAGCTCAGGGGATAGTTGTTGCGGCCCCGGCCATGGTCCAAACAGCCTGCCGGCGCATGGCGGTCCAGCAGGTCGATCCGCAAGGAGCCGTCCTGGCGCTGTAAAGCCGCGTCCAGGGGATAGTTCTCGAATACCAGGATGCTCTCGAACAGGGCCGCGCCTTCGCCGATGGCGCTGGCCTTTTGAATATCGGCCAAGGGCGTGGCTTCATGGCGGTGCAGTTCCGCGACCTGGGCTTGCAGGTCGCGCAGCCAGTCGCCGACGCTCCGGGCCGGATCGAACCGCACCCGCAGCGGCAAGGTGTTGATGAACAAGCCCACCCGCTCTTCCATCGCCGACACCTCGGCGGAACGCCCGGACACGGTGAGGCCGAACACCACCTCGCCGCTGTCGGCATGGCGGCCCAACAGCAAGGCGTGGGCGGCTTGCAACAAAGTGCCGGGCGTGACGCCCAAGCCATGGGCGGCGGTACGCAAACGGGCGGTGGCCTCGGCATCCAGCCGGGAAGCGTGTTCTTCGTAACCCGTGGCCTCCGAACCCGGCGCGGCGGGCAAGGGCAGGGGCGTGGCTTGGTCCCAATCCGCCAGTTGTCCGCGCCAATCATCCAGGGCGGCGGGCCGGTTCCGCAGCCACAGGACGTAATCGGCGCAATCCGGGGCCGGTCGCTCGAACACCGGCCCATGGCGGTAGGCCCGCATAAAATCGCGCAATACCAGCCCCAAGCTCCAACCGTCCATGGCGATATGGTGATGGCTCCACAGCAACCAATGGCGCTGGTCCGCCACCCGCAACAAGTGCAGGCCGAAACCGCGTTCCCCGGCGAAATCGAACCCCCGCGCCCGTTCCGCTTCGATCAATCCGGCCAGCCGGTGCCATTGCTCCGGTTCCGGCAGGCCGCGCCAATCCTGCGCCGCCAGGGCCAGTTCCCGCTGCTTGCTGACTATCGACACCGGGCTGTCGTCCCAGCGGTAGGCCGAGCGCAAGGCCGGATGGCGGGCGACCACGGCCCGCCACGCGGCGGCGAAGGCGTCGGGCTCCAACTCGCCTTCCAACAGGAACGCCCGCTGATAGAAATAAGGATCGTCCCGGCCCAGTTGCAGGGTGTGAAACAGGATGCCTTGCTGGATCGGCGACAGCGGATAGATATCCTCGATCCTGCCGGGCTGCGGCAGGGCGTCGAGTTGATCCTGGGTCAAACCGGACAGCGGGAAATCCGCGGGCGTGACGCCGTGGACGCCGCTGGCGCAATGCTCCAGCACGGCCCGCAGCGCGTCCCGGAATCCGTCCATCAAGGCGCGGATCGTGGCTTCCCGGTAGCGTTCCCGGCTGTAGCGCCATTCCAGGCGCAGGCTTCCGGCGTAGACCTGGGCGTTGATTTCCAATTCGTTGGCTAGCGGGGCATCGGGGTCGCGTTCCAGTCCGATGCCCTCCGGCGCGGGCCGGAACAGCGCTGTGTGCGGATCGAAACTGGTGTCGAACCGGCCCAGATAATTGAAGGTGACGGCGGGCCGGGGCAAGGCCGCGATCCGGGCGCGGAGGTCGTCCGGGGCTAGCTGTCTCAGCAGGCCATAGCCGACGCCCTGATGCGGCACCTGGCGCAAATGCTCCTTGACGGATCGGATCGACCCGCCCAGGTCGGCGCCGCCGTCCAGCCGCACCGGGTAGACGCTGGTGAACCAACCCACGGTCTGGCCGGGGTCGAGTTCCGGGAACAGGTCCACGCGGCCATGGCCTTCCAATTCCAGCAAGGTTTCGGTCGGCCCGGCCTGGTGGCACAACGCCCGCGCCAGGGCCGCGATCAGCAATTCGTGGGCATGGGTGCGGTAGGCGTGATTGGCCCCGTGCAACAAGGCGTCGGTCGTGGCGGGGTCCAGCCGTAGTCCCAAGCTGGCGCGGTGGCGGGCCAAGCCTGGACCCGTGGGGTGATCGGGCACGAACGAGGGTGGAATATCGCGCAGTTCATTTTCCCAATAGCCGATTTCGGCGCGGAGTTCGGCGCTATGGGCATAAGCGGCCAAGCGCTGGGCCCAGGCTTGGAAGGTGGGCGCGGGATTCGGGAAGGATAGCGGCGGATGCCCGGTTTCCAGCCGGGCGTATTCGGTTTGCAGGCTTTCCAGCAGGATGCGCCAGGACACCGCGTCCACCACCAGATGATGGGCGACCAGTAGCAGCCGTTCCGCGCCATCGGCCAGCCGGAAATACACCGCCCGCAGCAACGGCCCGCGTTCCAAATCCAGGCGGGTCTGGGCTTCCTGGGCGATGCGTTCGATATCCTGGGCATCGGCGGCGGCGCGGACCCAAAGCAGTTCCGTGGCTTCCGGCTCGGCGTAAAACTGAACGGGCCGGTATGGTCCGTCCGCTTCCTCCAGGCCCGCATAGCGCAGCCGCAAGCTGTCGTGCCGGGCGGGAAGGCTGTCGATAGCCTCCCGCAGATGCTCAAGATTCAGGGGCCGCCGGATTTCCAGCAGCACGGCTTGGTTCCAGTGGTGGCGGTTCGGAATGGCGAGGGCGAAGAATTCGGCCTGGATCGGGGTGAGCGGCACTTCGCCCGTGGCGGGAGCGGATTCGGACGGCGGCGCGGCGGCGGTCGCATCGGCCACCCGCGCCAAGGCTGCAATCGTCTGGCAGCGCAGCAAATCCTTGGGCGCGAACCGCAAACCGGCTTGCCGCGCCCGCCCCGCCACCTGCATCGACAGGATGGAATCCCCGCCCAGCTCGAAGAAATTATCGGCGATGCCGACCCGTTCCAGCCCCAACAGGTCTTGCCAGATCGCGGCCAACCGCCGTTCGGTTGCAGTGCGCGGGGCGATGTAGCCCGTCTCCCCGGCGTATTCCGGTAGCGGCAGGGCGGCGCGGTCCACTTTGCCGTGGCGGGTGCGTGGCAGCGCGTCCAGCCGCACGATGCGGGCCGGGACCAGATATTCCGGCAAACGCCCGGCCAGTGCGGTCTTGAGCCGGTCGGGTTCCACCGCCGCGTCCGCCGCCACATAGGCCGCGAGATAGCGCTGGCCCCGCTCCTCCCGCAACATCACCACGGTTTCGCGGATACCGGGCAAGGCCGCGAGCGCCGCTTCGATCTCGCCCGGTTCGATGCGGTAGCCCCGCAGCTTGATCTGTTGATCGACACGGCCCAGGAATTCCACCGTGCCATCGGGCAGGCGGCGCACCCGGTCGCCGGTCCGGTACAAACGCCCGCCCGCCGCGCCGAAAGGGTCGGGGATGAAGCGTTCGGCGCTGGCACCGGGCCGGTGTAGATACCCCCGCGCCAAGCACGGCCCGCCGATATATAACTCGCCCGCCACGCCCACCGGAACCGGGTTGAGGTCGGCGTCCAGCACATAGGCGGTGCGCTCGCCGAAAATCTGGCCGATGGGCGCATAGGCCGTCGTGCAAGGCGTGCCCGGACCCGCCACCCAGGCCAGCGGGGTAACGACGGTTTCGGTGGGTCCGTAGCCGTTGATGAGACGCTCGGGACGTAGAACCCGGCGGATTCTGTCCACGCTGTCCTGGGGCACGGCCTCGCCGCCCACGGTGCAGATGCGCAAGGACAGGCGTCGGCCTTGGGCTTCCAGGCTGTCGGCCAAGTGCAGCAGATGCGGGGTCGGCGGATAGATCACGGTGACGCCATGCCGCGCGATGGCGGCGGCGGTATCCGCGCCGGTCCAACCGGGCTGGCCCAGGACCAGCCCCGCGCCATGGGTCAGCGGCGCGGCCCATTGCTCCATCGCCGCATCGAAACCGAAGGCGGCGAAATGCAGGGCCACATCCTCGCCGCCATAGCCGTACAAGGCTCCCGCCGCCTGGATATGCCGGGCGAACGCGCCATGGGAAACCGCCACGCCCTTGGGCTGGCCGGTGGAGCCGGAGGTATGGATGAGATAGGCCAGTTGTTCGGGATGGATGGATATCCGTGGCGCGGTGTCCGGTGCGTCCGAATCCTCCGCGTCCAACCGTAGGCTGGGCTTGTCCCCAAATCCGGCCTCGCCTTCTGGCCCTTCGCCGATCACCAGGACGCCGACGCCGGCCTCCCGGATCAATTGGGAACGCCGTTCGGCAGGCGCGTCCGGGTCCAACGGTAGGAAGGCCGCGCCGGATTTGAGCGTACCCAGCATCGCGACCAGCATCTCCGCCGAGCGCGGCAGCAACAGCCCGACGATGCGCTCCGGCCCCGCGCCCAGCCGGATCAGCCGGTGCGCCAGCCGGTTGGCGCGGGCTTCCAATTCGCCATAGCCCAAGCGCCGTGCCCTATCCACCACGGCCAGGGCGGTGGGCCGGGCTTCGGCTTGTCGCCGGAATAACTCGTGTACCGGCACGGGTGCCCAGCGCTTTTCCCAGGCGTTCCAGGCCGCGAACTGGGTTTGTTCCGCCGCGCTCAATAAGGGCACAGCGCTCAGTGGCCGGGCGGGCTGTTCGGCCCATTGCCGCAGCAAGCCCAGGAAATGGCCGCACAGGCGCTCGACCGTGGCCCGCTCGAACAGGTCGGCGGCATAGGTGAACACGCCGCCGAGATTCCCCGCCGCGTCTTCTTCGGTATCGAGGGCGAGGTCGAACTGGGCCGCGCCGCTGTCCCAATCGAGCCGCTCGACCCGCCAGCCGGTCCCGTTTTCCAAGGGCGAAAAATCCAGCCGCTGATGGTTGTAGGCGACTGGGCACAGGGGATTGCGCTGAGGGCCGCGCTCGGGCCGCAGGGCGTCCACCAAGCGCCCGAACGGGAGGTCGGCGTGGTTTTGGGCACCCAGGGCGGCGGCCTTGGTCCGGGCCAGCAGGCCATGGAAATCGATTCCGCCGTCCACCTCGACCCGCAATACCAGTAGGTTCACCCAATAGCCGACCAGGTTTTGGGTTTCGGCCCGGTCGCGCTGGGCGTGGGGCACGCCTATCCAAAGGTCGCGCTGTCCGGTGTAGCGGTACAACAGCGCTTGGAACCCGGCCAGCAGGGCTATGAACCGGGTTGCGCCGGCTGCCTGCGCCAAACGGGTAAGCCGCCCGCCCAAATCGCGCTCGATCTGGAATACCACCCGTCCGCCGCGCGGGCTGGGCATGGCGGGACGGGGCCGGTCGGTGGGCAGTTCCAGCATCGGCGGTTCGCCGTCCAAGCGTCCGGTCCAATAAGCGAGTTGCCCGTCCCACGCGCCCGCATCCAGCCGGGACCATTGCCAAGCGGCGAAATCGGCGTGGCGGATCGGCAGTTCCGGCAGGCGGGGCGCGCGTCCTGCGCGGGCGGCGGCGTAGCACTCGGCCAGTTCCGCCAACAACCGCTCCACCGAACGGCCATCGGCGATCAAATGATGCAAGCCCAACCACAGTTCATGGATATTCTCCGCCACCCGGACCAGGACGGCGCGACACAAGGGGCCGCGCTCCAAATCGAAGGGACGGCCGATGGCGGCGCAGGCGGCGGCGGAATCCGGGGCCAGCGACCACGCCACCCGCCCCGCTGGATCGATACGCTGGCAAGGGCGTTCCTCGCCAGCATTGAAACAGGTCCGCAGGCTGGCATGGCGGAGCGCCAAGTGATCGAAGGCGCGGCGCAAAGCGTCCGGGTCCAGGGGGCCGGACAGGCGCAGGCCGCCGCCGATGTGGTAGGCCGTGCTGTCGGCGTCCTGGCGGGCCAAGAACCATAGGGCTTCCTGGCCGGGGGAGAGCGGTAGCCGGTCGTCGTCGGAAAGCCGGGGAATCGGCGCGATCCGGCCCGCTCCGGCTTGGGTGAACCGCTCTTCGACCCGCGCGGCGAATTCGCCCAGGGTGGACGCCTCGAACAGCAGCCCCGGTTCCAGGTCGATCCCCCATTCTTCCCGCAACCGGGCCAGCAGCCGCGCCGCGTCGATGGAATTGCCGCCCAGCACGAAGAAGCTTTGGGTCGGCCCGATTTCGGCAAGCCCCAGGATTTCGCGCCAAGCCGCGGCGATTTTAGGCAGGAGCCCCGAGGCTTGGGCCTGAAGGGGGAGGCCTGGGGCTGCGGGCTTGAGTTCTCTCCAGCCCTCAGACCCTGGTCTCAAGCCGCCCACAGCGTAGCTGTCCAGGCTCCCATCGCGCCAACCGGATCGGCAGGCGGCGCGTTGCAGTTTGCCGCTGCTGGTCTTGGGCAGGGCGCCGGGTTGGAGCAACAGGATAACGCAGGCCGGTTCCTGGAAGGTTTCCGCCACCGCTGTCCCGATGGCCTGGAACAAGGTTGCCGGCGGCACTAATTTTTGGATATTACGGCTGACTTCGGCGGCGATGCCGATGGCTTCCCGCCCTTCGATGTCCACGGCGAAGGCGGCGACCCGGCCCTTGCGGATCAATTCCACCTGCTCCTCGACCGCTTGTTCGATATCTTGCGGATAGAGGTTTTGGCCCCGGATCAGGATCACGTCCTTGAGTCTGCCGGTGACGAACACATGCCCGTCGGCGTCGAGGCAGCCCAAATCCCCGGTACGCAGCCAGGATTTGCCCGCGTGGACCGGGAAGGTGGCCGCTGTCGCTTCGGGGTTGCACCAATAGCCCTGCGCCACGCTGGGACCGGACAGCCAGATTTCGCCGATGGACCCTTGCGCTACGGGCTCGCCGCTGGCGGGATCGAATAGCCGAAGTTCATGGCCGTCCTGGACCCAGCCGCAATCCACCAATTCGACGCCGTCCGCCAGCGGTGCGGCGCGGTGCCCGGCCAGCGCGGCGGGATCGAAGCCACGGGACGCGACCCCGCCACCGGCTTGCCCCCCCGTGACCAGCAAGGTGGATTCGGCCAGGCCGTAACAAGGATACAGCGCCTGGGGCTTCAGGCCGCAAGCGCCGAACTGGGCGGCGAAGGCGTCCAGGGTGGCGCGGCGCACCGGCTCGGCCCCGCAGAACGCCAAGCGCCAGCTTTCGAGGTTCAGTCCGGCGGTTTGGGCTGCCGACACTCGTTCGACGCAGAGTTGGAAGGCGAAATTGGGGCCGCCGCTCACGGTGCCGCCGAAGCGCGAGACCGCTTCCAGCCAGCGCACCGGGCGTTCCAGGAACTGCCGGGGCGTCATCAAGGCCACGGCGATGCCGCTGTAGAGCGGTTGCAGCAGCCCGCCCACCAAGCCCATGTCGTGGTAGAGCGGCAACCAACTGACGAAAGTATCCGTGCCGCCGATGGCGAAACGGCGCTGGATGGCTTGTTCATTCGCCATCAGGTTGGCGTGGGCCACCATCACGCCCTTGGGCGTGGCGGTGGAGCCGGAGGTGTATTGCAGGAAGGCGATGGTTTCCGGGCGCGGGGCGAAGTCCCGCCAAGCCTCGGCCAGTTCGTCGGCGATGGCGTCCACCGCGATGAATTCCGGCGCGGCCCCGGCGGCGGCATCGGCCAGGGCCGGGCGCAGGGTATCCAGCAGCGCCGTGGCGGTCAGGACCACGCGAGGCCGGGCGTCGGCGAGGATGGCCGCGAGGCGCCGCACCGGCTGGGGCCGCAGGGATTCGGGCGGGTAGGCCGGAACCGCGATCACCCCGGCATACAGGCAGCCCAAAAACGCCTCGACATACCCCGCCCCGCTGGGCAATAGGATCACGGCCCGCTCGCCCGGCGCAGCGATGGCTTGCAGCCGTGCCGCCACGGCCCTGGCCCGCAGGTCCAGGTCGGCGTAGCGGTGTTGGAGGGCGGCTCCGTCCCCATCCAGGCAATAGAGGGCGGTCCGCTCGGGGTGGGACTCGGCCCGCCAGCGCAGCAGTTCGACGAAGTGGTTGGCGTGGGAAGGAGGGTTCATCGCATATCTCTCTTGACGGAGGGTCGGGGCGGGAGGCTCGGGGCTTGAGGAAAAAGGGTTTTTTCCTCCGGCCTGCGGCCTCAGGTCTCAAGCCTCCAGGGCTCGGCCATCGCCACCACCACCCGGCGCGGTCCCTCGAAGGGGGCGCGGGCATGGGCGGCCAGCATGTTGTCCAGCATCAGCACATCGCCTTCCCGCCAGGGAAAGCTCAGGGTTTCCAGGTCCAAGACGCCGCGGATTTCGGCCAGCGCCGCGGCCTCCAAGGGCGTCCCGTCGCCGTAATAGGCATTGCGCGGCAGGTCTGCCTCGTCCAGGACTTCCAGCAAGGTTTCCCGGACCTCGGGTTCCAGGTTGGAGACATGGAACAAATGGGCTTGGTTGAACCACACCGCCTCGCCCGTGACCGGATGCCGCGCCACGCCTTGGCACACTTGGCGGGTGCGGAGTCCGCCATCGTCCTTCCATTCGCAGGCGATGCCATGCGCCCGGCAATAGGTCTCGACCTGGGCGCGGTCCTGGGTGTTGAACACCTGGGTCCAGGGCACATCCAGGCCGTTGCCGTAGTTGCGGACATACATCACGCCCTTGGCCGCGAAGCGCTGGCGCAAGCCGGGATCGATCCGGCGATAGATGGCGCGGCTGTCGGCGATGGGAGTTGCGCCGCCATGTCGGGCCGCCACTGCGCAGTGGAACCAGATTTTCATCGGCCATTCGCGGGTATAAGCCTGCTCGTTATGCAGGGGGATGGCTTGGTGGGGCGGGTATTCGGTGGAGGTGTAAATCCCTTCGCCCACCTGGGTGCGCGGCGTGGAGCCGAAGTCGTAGCCCAGCAGCGGATGGCCGAAGCCTTCGGCGAAGGCACGGAATTCCTCGACGCCATCGACCTGGAAACCGCGGAACAACAAACCGCCATGGCGGTGGAGCCGGCTTTCCGCCAGCGCCCATAACCGGGACAGGTGGACAGCGAGCCTGGGATCGCCGTTACCGGGTTTCACCAGCAGCGGTAACGCGCGTTCCGCGAACAAAGGTCCGGTTTCCAGGCCGGACCCGGCCCATCGGATCGGATCGGTCATGGGCGTTCCCCCCCGGCCAGCCGTTCCGCATAGCCCCGGATCAGGCCGAGTACCTCGTCCTCGCGCTGGCGGATGAAGAAATGGTCGCCGTCTAGGATGTCCAGGAAAAAATCGCCGTGGGTTTCTTCCCGCCAAGCGCCCAGAGTGTCCGGGGTGGTTTCGTCCCGCGTGCCGCCGAAGACGTGCAGGGCGCAGCCCAAGGGTGGCCTGGACCGATGGCGGTAATCCGCGCACAGCGCGAAATCGGCCCGCAACACCGGTAGGGTCAGCGCCAGGAATTCAGGGTTGTCCAGCACTTCCGGCGGGGTGCCGTTGAGCCTGCGCAGTTCGGCGATCAACTCCCGGTCGGTTCTTAGCCTGGCATAGCGGGTGGTATCGCGGCGGCTGGGGGCGTGGGTACCGGACACGAACAGCCCCGACGGCGTCCCGCCCGGATCGGCCGCCAGCCGGTGCGCCACTTCAAGGGCCAGCAAAGCGCCGAGGCTATGGCCGAACAAAGCGTAGCGGCCGCCGGTCGCGGGCCGCAGTTCATTGGCCAATTGCCCGGCCAGGGCGTTCAAATCGGATTGCGGCGGCTCGTCGAAGCGCATTCCGCGCCCTGGCAGTTCCACCGGCTTCACTTCCAGCCAGTCCGGCAGACAGCGTCGCCAGCGGGCGTAGACTGTCGCGCTGGCCCCGGCATAGGGAAAGCAGAACAGCTTCATTGGCCTTGGGCTTCCATGGATTGGCGCAAACTCAAGGGCCGCATATCGGTCCAGACCTGCTCGATATATTCCAGGCATTCCCGCTTCAGGCCGGTCTTGCCGGCTTCGCGCCAGCCCGGCGGGATTTCCTTGTAGTCCGGCCAGATGGAGTACTGCTCCTCTTCGTTCACCACCACCCGGAACACCGTGTCTTCGCTATCGAAACTCATGTGCTTGTCCTCTTTGGTTGCATTGATATCGCAATCGGTACCGCCGCGGTCCGCTCATCGGTAACGAGAAGCATTCCTATTAACAGCATTAAAAAAAAGGCGTTCACCCAGAGCCACCTACCCCCACGATGAACGCCCCAGTCCATGCCGACAGAAGGAACGCGGGCTGGCCCGGTCAGGGGCAAAACGGGTCGAAGAACACCTCGCGCGGCAACACCATCAGGGCGGCGCGTTTGTGCGGGAAATCGAATTCCTTGGCCTTATGGAAACCGGCCTTCTGCATGTAGCCGATCATCTTGGCGTTGTCGGCGCGGGGTTCGGCCACCACCGTGCGGGTGCGGGGATCGTCCAGGAACAGGTAATGCGCCAGCGAAGGCAACCAAGCCGCGACCCGGTGCGGTCCCCGGAACCGCTCCTCGCCCACCAGCATGTGGAGGCCGCGGTCGTAGTCGTCCACGTTGTAATAAGGCGCGATGCGGTCCTCCTTGGCCCAATACAGCTCGAAATAGCCGAAGGGTTCGCCATCGAAGCAGCCCAGCACCGGATGCAGATGGGCATCGGCCAAGACTTTGTCCAGATAGCGCCGATGGTCTTCCAGGCTGCCCTCCAACTCCCAGAAATGGGAGACGCGGGGGGTGTTCATCCAGCGGTGGAAGATATCGAGGTCGCGTTCCGGGTCGAGGGTCCGCAGCGACAGCAGGCTCCCCAACGCCGGGATGGGGCGGCGGTAGACCTCGCCGGGCTGGATCGGTGGCCGCAGAGGATGGCGCTTACCCTCGCTCATGGCATAGCGCAGCGGGAACACCGTCTCGCGGGGCTGGGCCAGCCACAACTCGGCGCGTTGCCGCACCCAGCCCCGTGGACAGGCGATGGCCGCGCCCGGTGTTGCCGGCCTGGGCGCGAAGCCGTGGCGACAGAGCGCTTCGGCCAGGGCGGGCGGTCCGTCCGCCGCCCATTCCACCCGGTCCAGGCCCGGCACCGCCTCGAACAAGCCGGCCAGGGCCGCGCCCAACCAGAAAGGTTCTGCCTGGGTTTCGGGCCAATCCAAACAGGCCAGGGCCGGTACACCGCCCTCCGGGGTTTGCAAACGCCCGCTCAAAACGGGTTCGCCATCAAACCGGACCCGCACAACGCCCGCTTCCACCCGCAAGTCGATCCGTGGTCCGGCGGGAAACACATGGGAAAAGGAGATCGGGTTCATCGGCTGGGCTCCGGTCGGGGTTCAGGGATTACAGTGTGATTTAATGATAATCATTATCATTTGTATGCGCAAGACCCGCCCGCCACCGGAACAACCGCGCCCCTCCGGTTGGCGGTGCCGGGGCCGCCGACCCGATGAGGACTCAGGATGAACATAGCCGCGCGGCGGGTTGGGATTCGCGGCGTCCGCCGGGTTGGGTACCCGCCCAGGTCAAGGGCGAAGGGCAGGGTTCGGTGGCGTACACCTCCCGGCCCGCCACGCTGTTGACGATCACGGCGGAACGCCAGGCCGCCAAGCTGAGTTGGGCGTCGGCGACGCCATGGCTGTTGCGGCCCGCGTTCAACATATAGATGCGGTGTTCCGCCGGACCGTCCCATTGGGCGGAATAATCCTCCGCCAACCGGGGAAAACCTTCCGGGTCCAGCGACAGGGCGGGGGTCAGCGCCGCCAGGCAATCCGGCAAGGCGTAGCGGTAGCCGGTGGCGAGGATGACCAGATCGGCGGACGCCGCTTCCTCGCCATGGTTGAAGCCGTTGTTCATACGGAGGTGGAAGCCGCCCGGTTCGCGCCCCATCAGATAGACTTCGCGCTGGGGCAGAACGCGATAGGGCGTGGCGGCGTCCCCGGCCAGGAAATCGCGCTCGTAGAGGTATTGGGACAATTCCTGCAAAGTGACGGGCGAAACCCCATCGCCGGTCAGCTTGTGCGAACGCGCCAGGGCCGACCTGCGCTCCTCCGGCAAGCGGTGGAAATGGCGCAGGTAATCCGGGGTGAAATACTCGTTGATGAAGGCGGTCTCGTCCAAGGGATCGAGATTGGGCCTGCGGGTGATCCAGGTCACGTCCGCCGCCCGGCCCCGCGCCCCGGCCATCAATTCCAGGAAAATCTCGGCCCCGCTCTGGCCCCCGCCGATGATCGCCACCCGGCGGTTTTCCACCGAGAATTCGGCGTTCATATAACTGTGGCTGTGCCAGCAGTGCTTGCCCAGATGCCGTTCTGCCCAGGGCGGGACGTGCGGGGCCATGCCGGTGGCGACCGCCAGATGCCGGGCGGACACCGCCCGGCCATCGCCCAGGGACAGCCGGAAACCCCGCCCGTCGAATTCCACCCCGCGCACGCCCTGGCCGAAACCCAGGTTGGGCACCCGTTCCGCCGCCCAGCGCAAATAATCGGCGAACTCGACCCGCCTGACCCTGGGGAAATCGGCGTTGATGAAGCGGTAGAACCGCCCTTTTTCCACCAGATAGGACAAGAATCCGTAGGGGCTGGTTGGATCGACCGGAGTCGCCAAATCCTTGAGGTAGGACGTCTGCATCCGGGTACCCGGCAGCATCATGCCGGGATGCCAGTCGAACGCCGGGCGCCGCTCGAAGAACCGGGCGCGGACGCCGGGCACGGGAGCCAGCAAGGCCGCGAGGCTGAGGTTGAAAGGGCCGATGCCGATACCGGCCAGGTCGAGGGTTTGCATGATGGGGATTCCTTGGGTGGGTTGTTGAGGCCGGAGGGGTGTGCTTTCCTCAAGCCGCATCACCCAGGTTCCAGCCGCAGGGTGGATTCGGCGTCCTTCACGATCCGGTCCCGGTCCATCACCAAGGGCAGGTAGCGGCCCCCGGCCCAGGGTTCCGCCATGTCGCGGTAATGGGGGGACAGGGGATCGCCGGACTGGCCCGCGCTCAGGACGAACAGCGAGTGGTCGGGGTCGGCCAGGTCGTAGAGGGCGCGGAAGCTCGGCCCGGCCTCGCCCACGTAGCGCCCGGAGCTTTCGTCGTAGGCGTAGCCGCTGACATTGATGGTGTCCATGCCGCCGGGGCTGGGCACTTCGACATTGAACAACCAAGACAGCAGCGGCAAGCTGCCGTAGGGATGGTGGAGCGAGCGGGCGCTATGCGCCCGGCCCCAGGTCCAGCGGTCCGGGTCCGCGCCGTAGCTTTGCTTGAGCCCGTCCAAGGCCAAGGCCAGCGCCCGTCCGAGGGCGGCGGCGCAGGGTGGGTCGCCATCCCGCGTCGGGCCGGGGCACCAATGCGATGCGCCCTCCCCGCCCAGCAGGTTGGCGAGGAACAAGGGGTTGTAATCGCCGACTTCCTCGTACAAATCGCCCAGCGCGTCCCGGTACAGCACTTCGGATAAACGCCTGATCCATTCCGCGAAGATCAAAGGTTCGGCCCGGTCCCTGGCCATATCGCCGTTCCAGTCCCGCAGCCGCGCCAGGATTCGGCGTTGCTCCGGGTCTTGCGGTGTGGCCCGCAGCAGATGGGGCAGGAGTTGCAAGGCCACGGGATTGACCGCGTCGGTCTGGATGGCGGCGAAGGAGGCCATGTCGTGGCGGTCGGTGGCGTCCAGCAGGGCGTCGATGCGCTGGGCGCGGTAGGGCGGCAGCCAGCCGGAAGTGATCCAATAGGGATAACCCGGCGGGGTGATTTTCTGGTTGGCGGTGACGATCTTGCCCGATTCCGGTTGCCGGGATTGCGGCAAGGCCTCGAAGGGGATGAAGCCGGTCCAGTCATAGCGGGCGTCCCAGCCTGGCGCGGGGGCGAGGCCCATCAGATCGTTATCGGAACGCCGGATCGGTATCCGTCCCGCCGCCACGAAACCGATGCCGCCCCGGTCGTCGGCGTAGACGATGTTCTGCTGCGGGGCTTGGAAATCCCGCGCCGCTGCGCGGATGCCGTCGCCGTCGCGGGCGCGGGCGGCTTGGTGCATGAAACGCAGGGTGGCGTCTTCCGGGTCCAGGCCGGTCCAGCGCAAGGCCATGGCCGTCCCGGCGGGCAGCACCGCCTGGGCTTCGGGACTGGCGTCTGAAATCACCGGGCCGTGGCGGGTGGTCCGCACCGCCAGGGTTTCCGGGGCCGCGTTTCGGACCCCGATGGTTTCGGATATCCGTCCGAACGCCGCCGACCCATCCGGCGTCAGGTAACGGGAAGCGTCCCCGGCCAGGGGCTTTTCGACATAGATATCCTGGGTGTCCGGGCCGGTATTGGTGAAAGCCCAGGCGGCGTGGCGGTTGCGGCCCAGCACCACGGCGGGTACGCCGGGCAGGGTCGCGCCGACGACGCTCAGGCCGGGCGCTTCTAGATGGGCGAAATACCAGACCGGGGGCGCGCCCAGTTTCAAATGGGGATCGTTGGCCAGGAGGGGCTGGCCGCTGCGGGAACGGTGGCCGTCCACCGCCCAGTTATTGGAACCCAGGCTGCGGCGTGGGCCTTGAATCTCCAAGGCCATCAAGGCTTGGGCGGAAGCGTCCAGCCCCGCGTACAGGGAATCGAGCGCGGGCAGCCGGAACGCCGTGTCGCCCGGATAGGGCGGGAACAACTCGGCGATCCGCTCGGGCGGCAGGCGGCGGCTGAGGCGCAGGTTGAGCAATTCCTCCCACCAATTACCCGACAGGTTCCAGGCCAGGGTCTTCAACCACACCAGGGAATCCACCGGGGTCCAGGGCGCGGGCCGGTAGCCTTGCACCCAAAACTCCAGGGGCAACCGCTCCCCCCGTCCCACATAGGCGTTCACGCCCCGCGCATAGGCGTCCAGCAGGCGGCGCGTCCCGGCATCCAACCCTTCGAGATTTTGCTCCGCCGCACGGCGTATGCCCAAGGTCCGCATGAAGCGGTCTTGTTCGAGCGCTTTTTCCCCCAACACCTCGGCCAAGCGGCCCGATCCCAAACGGCGGTTCAGGTCCATTTGCCATAACCGGTCCTGGGCATGGACATAGCCCAGGGCGAAATAAGCATCCGCCTCCGTGTCCGCGTAGATATGGGGCACGCCTTGCCGGTCGCGGATGATTTCGACGGGCCGGTCCAGGCCGGGTAAGGGGGCCGCGTCCTCTGGCCGGGATCGATAGCCCTGCAACAACGCCCATCCCGCAACCAGCAGACCTAGATAGATCAAGGGTTTGCCCGGTTTCATCGCCGCCCGCCGCCCGTCCTGGAGGACGCGAAAACGCCGGGGTTCCTTGCGGATTCATACATGGCGTTTACTCCTCGGCTCCGGGTTGAAGGATTGCGTGACAGCGCGGGCAGCGCCGACATTCGGGGTCGGTGCCTTGCCTACAGTTCAGTAAATGATAATCATTGTTATTTGCATGTCAATCTTTTCTGCACATCGTGGCCGCTACGGCGGCAACAGGTGTGCGGGACCGACTTGAAGGGAGCGGGAAGGCGATGGCGATGGGTAGGATTGCGGTTGGGGCCGAGGCTATCGGCGTCTAGCTAGAGATTTTCTGTAGGGTGGGCACACGGAATACATGCCCATCCTACGGCTTTCGAGGGGCGGGAAACGGTGGCGTAGTCCCCCTTGAATTCATTTCACGTTCGTGAAGAAATTGCCTCAAAACGGTCTGTTTCGGGCGGTTTTGAGGCTGTCGGAAAACTGACAAGTCATTGATTTAAAAATATTTTTTGTGGCATTCGCCATATCGTCGAGGTAGCTGTAAACCGCCGGGATCACCAACAGGCTCAACACGGTCGAGGTCACCAAGCCGCCGATCACGGCGATGGCCATGGGACTGCGGAACGAGGGGTCCGCCGTCCCGGCTCCCAAGGCCGCCGGCAACATCCCCGCTCCCATCGCGATGGTGGTCATGACCACCGGGCGGGCGCGTTTATGGCAGGCGTCCATGAGCGCCTCGAACCGTCCGAGGCCCAGTTCCCGGCGGGCGACGATGGCGTATTCCACCAATAGGATGGAGTTCTTGGTGGCGATGCCCATCAGCATCACCAACCCGATCAAGGAAGGCATGGAGAAAGCCTTGCCCGCCAGCAGCAAGGCCACGAAGCCGCCGCCGAAGGCCAGCGGCAAGGCCGCGAGGATGGTCACGGGTTGTAGGAAATCCCGGAACAGCAGGACCAGCACCACGAAGATGCACAACACCCCGGTCAGCATGGCGAGGCCGAAGCTGCCGAATAACTCGGCCATCATCTCGGCGTCGCCGATGTTGATCTGGCGCACACCGTGGGGCAGGTGCTTGAGGCTGGGCAATGCCGCCGCCGCTGCCGCCACCTCGCCCAAAGGCAGGTCGGACAGTTCGATCTGTAGGCTGATATTGCGGGAACGGTCGTAGCGCTGGATCACGGCGGGACCGCCCGAGAGTTCCAGCCGAGCCACCTGCCCCACCCTGACCGAACCCACGCCCGGTTTGGACGAGGGCACGGCCAGTTGTTCCAGCAAGGCCAAATCCTTGCGGCCATCGGCGCTCAGCCGGACCACCACCGGGATTTGGCGCTGGGCCAGGTTGAGTTTGGGCAGGGACCAGTCGTAATCACCCACGGTGGCGATGCGCAGGGTCTCGGCGATGGCGGCGGAAGTCACGCCCAGGTCGGCGGCCTTGGCGAAGTCGGGCCGCACGGCGATTTCCGGCCTGACCAGGGCCGCGCTGGAAGCGATGTTGCCCAGGCCGGGGAGGGTCCTGAGGTCGCGCTCCACGGCGCGGGCGGCGCGGTCCAGCGCCGCCGGATCGTCGCCGCTGAGGACCAGGACGTATTTCTCGCCGGAACCGCCCAGGCCGACCTTGGTGCGGGCGCCGGGCAGGCGTTCCAGGGCTGTGCGGATTTGGGCTTCGATGGCTTGCTTGCGCACCGGGCGCTCGCCGCGCCTGGCCAGGGTGAGGGTCAAGGTGGCTTTGCGGACCTCGCCGTCGGCCTGGACCGCCATCGGGTCGCCGCCAGCCGAACCGCCGCCGATGGTGGTATAGACGCTACGCACATAGGGCACGGCGGCGACCAAGTGCCGGGCCGTTTCCGCCGAGGCGCGGGTTTGCTCCAGGGTCGCGCCGGGGGCCAATTCCACGAACACCTGGGTTTGGGGAGAGTCGTCCGCCGGGATGAAGCCGGTGGGTAGGAGCGGGATCAGCAGCAAGGAACCGATGAAAAAAGCCATCGCCCCGGCCAGGGTGAGGAAACGATGGCGCAGGCAAAAGGCGGCGAGCCGCATATACAGCGCCATCAAGCGGCCCTCGCGGCCCCCGCCGCCGCCCGTGTCCTTGAGCAGATGGGCCGCCATCATCGGCGTCAGCATCCGCGCCACCACCAGGGAAGCGAACACCGCCAGGGCGGCGGTCCAGCCGAATTGCTTGAAGAACTTCCCCACCACCCCGCTCATGAAGGCCGTGGGCAGGAACACGGCGATCAGGGCGAAGGTGGTGGCGACCACCGCCATGCCGATTTCGTCCGCCGCCTCCATCGCCGCTTGGTAGGGCGTCTTGCCCTGCCGCAGATGGCGCACGATGTTTTCCACCTCGACGATGGCGTCGTCCACCAGGACGCCCACCACCAGGGACAAGGCCAGCAAGGACACCCCGTTGAGGCTGAAACCGAAGGCGTACATGCCAATGAAGGTCGGGATCGCCGACAAGGGTAAGGCCACGGCGGACACGAAGGTCGCCCGCCAGTCCTTCAGGAACAGCCAGACCACCAGTACCGCCAGCGCCGCCCCCTCGTACAGCAAGGCCATGGAACCTTGGAATTCCTCCTCCACCGGGGTCACGAAGTTGAAGGCTTCGGTGAATTCCAGGTCGGGATGGGCCAGGGCCAACTCGTCCAGCGCCTTGCGCACGCCAGCGCCCACCTCGACTTCGCCCGCCCCCCGGCTGCGGGTGACCTCGAAACCCACCACCGGCTTGCCGTCGAGCAGGGCCAGGGCGCGGGGTTCGGCCACGGTGTCGCGCACCGTGGCGAGCTGGTCCAGGCGGATGCGCTGTCCATCGGGCAGGGCCAGGGGCAGGGAGCGCAATTCATCCGCCGTGGCGACCGTGCCCAGGGTCCGCACTGGCTGTTCGCCGCCACCAAGCTCGGTGCGTCCGCCCGCGCTTTCCCGCTGCACCTCGCGCAATTGCCGGGAAATATCGGCGGCGGTCGCATCCAGGGCTTGCAACTTGACCGGATCGAGGGCCACCGAGATTTCCCGGCTGGCCCCGCCCACCCGGTTGACCGCGCCCACGCCGGGAATGGCCAGCAGGCGCTTGGTCACGGTATCGTCCACGAACCAGGACAAGGCTTCGTCGTCGTGGCGGCGCGAAGCCACGGTGTAGGCCAGGATGGGGGTTTGCGCTAAATCCAGCTTGGTTACCACCGGATCGCGTAGTTCGCCGGGCAAATCGGCGCGGACCTTGGATACCGCCGAGCGGGTGTCGTCCAGTGCCTCCTCCACCGGCTTTTCCATGCGGAATTCCAGGACCAGGCTGACACTGCCGTCCTGGATTTGGGCGCTGATGTGCTTGAGCCCTTGCAGGGTGGCGACGGCGTTCTCCAGCTTGCGGGCCACCTCGGTTTCCAATTGCGGCGGGGCCGCGCCGGGCAGGCGGGCGTTGATGATGACGGTGGGGAGGTCGAGGTCGGGGAAGTTCTGCACCGACATCGCTTTGAAGCCGAGCAGGCCACCGAAGGTCAGCAGCACGAACAACATGAGGGCGGGCAGCGGATTGCGGATGCAGGCGGCGGAAATGTTCATCTTGGAATGGAGGCTGGCTGGGGGGCGCGGGATTCTAGAGCATTTTCGGTCCGGGGACGCGACCGGGTGGACGGCGGTGATTCCGTCCGCGCCCAGGCCGGGACAGCGGTGATTTCCCCTAGGAAAACCACGGATTCCGCGGGTTTCCTGGGCCAGGGATAATCGGGTCTTTTAATAAGAAGGTAATGGCCGCAGTGGCCGGGGGGTGAACCATGTGGAATACGACGATGGCTATGGACGGAAAATTCGATATCGGAACGCCGGTGGTGTTCGCGCCGGACAATCCCGCGAAACATCCGCGCTTTATCGGCAAGGACGCGGTGGTGGTCGATTATTCCGGGGATCGCCACGGGGATTTGGATGTGTTCATCGCGGTCGATGGGCGGATCGTGCTGCTGGTGAAGGAAGCCGACCTCAAGCCCGCCGCCCGGACTCGATCATATGGGCCGGAGTCCTGGGCGCGACGCACCCAGTGAGGCCCACGGCGCGGGCCGCCAAGGCCGGGTACTGGCCCGGCCCGGCATACCCGCGGTATCTTGCTCCGGGGCGCGGTCCCGTCCGCCAATCCCGGCGCGGCGGGCATATCCCGACGCCCCGGATTTCCCCACCCCTATGCAATACCTCTTCATACTCGGCTGTCCGCGCAGCGGAACCACGGTCACGGCCAGGCTGCTAGGCAGCCATCCCGCCATCGTCCTGGGCATAGAACGCTACGCCAAACTGTTTTTCAAGCACGGGCTGGAACCCGCCCTGTTCGAGAAGGACCGCTTTTTCGATATCCGGCCCGGCGACGCCATCTATCAGGATTTTTCATTCAAGGGCTATACCGCCGACGCGGCCACCCTGCGCCAACGCTACGACCAGGCCCGCTATGTCGGCGATAAGATTCCCGGACTCTATCGCCAACCGGAAGCGCTGGCCCGGTTCCCCAAGACGGAAACCCTGGTGATCGCCACGCTGCGCAATATCTGGGATGTCTGCCTGTCGTATCAGGCAAGGTTTTATTCCACCGGCAAAAACAAATGGGACAAGACGGCGCTGCAAGGCGTGCAGGATTGGAATCGGTCGTTGCGGGGAATCGCGGCGATCCAAGCCGCGGGGTATCGGCTCATCATCGCCGATTATGACCGCCTCCATACCCCATTGCAGAGCGAGGAGGACTACCGCGACAACCTCGCCGCCCTGCTGCAAACGCTTGGCCTCGCTTGGCACGAACAGATTGCGAGCCAAGCCGCCTGCGAATGGAGCAGGGTGGCGGACTTGGAAAAAATCCGCCTGCAAGCCAGCCTACCCTTGGACGTGCGTCTCGCCATTTGCCGGGATGCCGATTTCGAGGCGTATCGCCGCCTCCTCAAGAGCGCTTGATGGCCGGGCGGGGCTCGAAAAAAGTGTGGAAAAATTCCACACTTCCGACCCCCGCGCCGCCGCCCCTCGCGCCTCCGCCAGCATCCACAGCCACAGGCATACCCGTGCGCCCCATCCCGGCTCGCTGTTGATTTCCATGCCGCTCAGATGCACATCCCCAGCCCGGCACCCGGCACCTTGCACGAAGTGTCGGCCCGGTAGAAGCGGTCACAGACCCGCGCCATCTGTTCCGGGGCCAGGCCGATGCGTCGGTGATAGCGCCCGGAGGGTCGCCGGACGGCACGGGCAATCCACGGCCCGTATCAGGGCTCCGGGGCCGGCCATCCCCTCCCGCCTTCATGCCGCACATCGACCAAGGGCGGGCTTTGCCTGGACGTGGCCACCACCGGTAGCAACACCGTCACCAAGGTGCCCTTGCCCGGCACGCTCTGGATTTGCGCTGTGCCCCCGGATTGGCGGGCGAAGCCGTACACCATGGCGAGGCCCAGCCCGGTGCCCTTGCCCCGCTCCTTGGTGGTGAAGAAGGGATCGAAGGCCCGCGCCGCCACCCCAGGACTCATCCCGGCCCCGGTGTCGTCCACGCCGATGGCGATGTATTCGCCGGGCGGCAGTTCCGGGGCGGTTTCCTGGTGTTCCAACAGGCCCAGCCAATGGGTGTAGACGCAGAGCGAACCGCCTTGGGGCATGGCGTCGCGGGCGTTGATGACGAGGTTGAGGATGGCGTTGCTGAAACCGCCCTGGTCGATATGGGCGATGGCGTCCACCGCCAGCGGGGCGACTTCGACCTGGACGGCCTTGCCCGCGGTCTGCCGGATCAGGGGTTCCAACTCGCGCAGTAAGGCGTTGATATTGACATCGCGGGCTTCGAGCGGCTGGCGGCGGGCCACCGCCAACAGCGAACGGGTCACTTCGACGCCCCGCTCCGCCGCGGTCAGGGCCGATTGCACCACCTGGCGGCGTTCCATGGCCGTCAACGGTTCGTTCAAAAGCTCCAGGCTGCCGATGACGATGCTCAGGATGTTGTTGAAATCGTGGCAAAGCCCGCTGGTCAATTGGCCGATGGCTTCCAGCTTCTGGGCTTGCACCCAACGGCCCTCGGCCAGCAAGCGGTCGGAGATATCGCGGATGAAGCCGGTATAGCAGCGCTGGCCGCCCAATTCGAGCTGGGAAGCCTGGATTTCCACCGGCATTCCGCCCCCATCGCGTTGACGGGCGATGAACCTCCGGCGGCGGCCGCTGCCCTGCTCCCGGCAGGTCCGCAGGAAACGGGCGAACACATCCTCCGGTTCGCCCGGATTGCCCCGCGGCTGGATGGCCTGTTCCAACGACCGGCCCGACACTTCTTCCTGCGTGTAGCCGAACATGCTTTCGGCGCGGGGGCTCCATTCCTGGATGCGGCCCTGTCCGTCCAGCACGAAATAGGCATCGGGCGAACCCTGGATGGCGCTGCGGTAGAGCGCCTCGCGGCATTGCCCCGGCCCGGCCCGCTCCCCGGCGTCCGGGATATCGAGCCGGACCGCGAGGATTTCCATTCCGCCCGGTCCCGCCCGGTGGGCCGCGAAGCGGTCGCGCACCCGGACATAGTCCTCCTGGCCGGGGCCGGGGCGGCAGCGGTATTCCAATTCGACCTCCCCGCCCGCTTCCAGGCCGGCCAGCGGGCCGACGACCTGGGGCCAATCCTCGGGGTGGATATGCGCGGCCCAGGAGCCGGGTTCCCCACCCATCATGGCCGGAGCGTCGGCGCGGAACCTGGGATTGGCATGGATCAACTCCGTGCCGCCGTCGTCCCCGCGCCAGAGCAGGTACATCGGCACCGGGCTGGCATCGAAATAGCGCAGGGCTTCCGCGCCGGGGGACTGGATTGGACTGGACATGGCTTCGCTCCTGAAGGCTGGAGAGGGGGAGCTATGGATCGATCCGGCGGGGCTGGGCTGGGATAGAAAGGGGAACAGTAACCTGCCACTGGCTTCGATGCCGCTAGGGGGCCGCGTTCGATCTGATTTTTAGTAAAAATTAGAACATATTAAAAAAAATCAGTAAAATAATTTCGGCGGCTGCGACGAAAGTATAGGGAAAAATCGGCGCGGGAACGGTCGGCCGCGGCGGGACCGCAGGAGTGGCCGGGCCCGCCGCCATCCATCCCCACCGCCCGGCGCATTCCACCGGCAACAGAAAAACGCCATGGAGAAACCACCCAAGTCCTTCCGTCCCAAGATTCCCAAGAGTTTCTGCACCACCGCCCAGGCCGCCGAAAAGCTGGGGGTGTCCATCCGGACGGTGCAACTTTGGACCGAAAGCGGTTTGCTGGCCGCCTGGAAAACCGGGGGCGGCCACCGCCGCATCCCCCTGGAATCCTTGGACAAGCTCCTGCTCCATCCCCCGCCCGCGCCGGACGGGGCCGCCGTGCCCGAATCCAGCCTGCGGGTGCTGGTGGTCGAGGACGAACCCGGCCTGTTGACGCTGTACCGCGCCCAGGTGCGGCGCTGGCCGGTGGCGACCGAACTGGCGACGGCCCAGGACGGTTTCGACGCCCTGCTCAAGCTCGGCCAGGCCAAGCCGCATCTGATGATCACCGATCTCCTGATGCCGCACATGGACGGCTTCGGGATGCTCAAGCGGTTGCGCGGCCTGCCTGAGTTCGCGGATATGGCCATCGTCGCCGTGACCAGCCTGGACCCGGAGCAAATCGCCGAGCGCGGCGGCCTGCCGGGCGGGATTCCGGTACTGTCGAAACCCATCCGCTTCGATGCGCTGGAGCGAATCGCGATTAAACTTGCTGTGGCCCGGCGGCTATTGCCCGCCGGGTAGGCCATCGCTTCATCAAGCGCCGCCGGTCCCAGGGCCAGGGCGCGATACCGGATTGAACAACCATGCACAAGATATTGGTGGTGGACGACCATCTGGATATCCGCAAGCTCATGCGGATCACCCTCGACAAGGAATACCTGGTGACCGAGGCCGAGACCGGCGACAGCGCCTTGGAGATCATCCGGCGCGAGCGGCCCGGCCTGGTGCTGCTGGATATCATGATGCCGGGCAAACTGGACGGCCTCGCGGTGCTGGAAGCGGTCAAGGGCGACCCGGAGTTGAACGGCACCTGCGTGGTGATGTTGACCGCCCGCGGCCAGGTCAAGGATTACGAGGCGGGGATGCTGCGCGGGGCCGACGGCTACTTCATCAAGCCGTTCAGCCCGTTGCAGTTGCTGGATTTCATCCGCAAGCGCCTGGGCTGAAAGCGGCACCGCCCGCGCGGCGGGGTATTCCGCGACCCACGCAACCACCATCGACCCCCCTTCCCGAGGCCATGAACAGCCCGATCCTGGTATATACGCCCTATCTTTGGCCGCTGTGGATGGCAGCGGGCCTATTGGGTGCCTTGGGGCTTTATGCCTGGCGCTACCGGGCGGCGGCCCTGCCTTTCGCCCTCCTGATGCTGCTGGCGGCGGCGACCAACCTGTTGTATTCCCTGGAAGCGGCGGCGGCGGCGCTGCCCTTGAAGATGCTGGCCTCGGAATGGCGCTTCGTGCCCTGCGCCTTCCTTCCTCCCATGGTCCTGGCGACCGCGCGGTCCTACTATACCGGGGCCGGGCACGGGTTTTCCGCCCTGGGCTGGGCCGCGCTGCTATGCGTGCCCACCCTGACCGCCCTCGCCCCGCTGGTCCCCACTTTCCACGCGCTGTTCCGCGACGGGTTCCACCTGGAATGGCGCGGGGTCCAGCCCGTGCTGCTGTGGGAGAACGGTCCCTGGTTCACGGTGCATTACCTCTATGGTTCGCTCCTGATCTGGACCAGTTGCGCCCTGTTGCTCGCCGCCCTGCGCTCCCCCCGCCTCAAACGGAGCGATACCCTCTTGCTCCTGCTGGGCATCGCCCTGCCCGACGCGGTGGATATCCTGTTCCAACTGCGCCTGCTGCCGGTGCGGGGCTTCAATTTTGCGTTCCCGGCCACCGTGTTCACCGGCCTGTGCTTCGGCTGGGCCTTGTTGCGGGGCCGGGCCTTCGAGGCCATGCCCCTGGCCCGGCGCATCGTGCTGGATAACCTGGGCGATCCCCTGCTGATCCTGGACCCCGGCCTGCGCCTGGCCGACGGCAACCGGGCGGCCCACGCCCATTGGGCTATCGGTGCCGCCGACCTGGGCCGCCCCGCCAAGGAGTGCCTGCCCGTCGCCTGGGCGGACCTGCTGGACGGCTACGACGGCCGGGAACCCCGCCGCAAGGAAGCCGGGATCGAACCGGAGCGGCGGCGGGTCTACCGGCTGGCGCTCTCGCCGATCCTGGAACCGGGCGGCGGCCTGCTCGGGCACCTGTTGTACGGCCACGAAATCACTGCCCACAAGGCGGCGGAAACCGCGCTCCGCGACAGCGAACAGCGCTTCCGGCAATTGGCCGACAACACCACCGATGTGTTCTGGGTGGCGGAATGGCCGAGCATCAAATTGCTCTATATCAGCCCGGCCTTCGAGTCCATCTGGAGCCTGCCCCGGCACGCGCTATACCGCGATCCCCGGCGGCGCTGGCGGGCTTCGGTCCATCCCGGCGACCGCACCCGGCTGTGGCGGCGCTGGCGCGAGCAGATGGAGGGCGGCCAATCCGAACTCGAATACCGCATCGTCCGGCCCGATGGCGGGGTGCGCTGGATCGAGGACCGCAGCCGTTTGAT
Source organism: Methylomagnum ishizawai (assembly GCF_900155475.1). Classification (NCBI taxonomy): domain Bacteria; kingdom Pseudomonadati; phylum Pseudomonadota; class Gammaproteobacteria; order Methylococcales; family Methylococcaceae; genus Methylomagnum; species Methylomagnum ishizawai. The sequence continues at coordinate 255,202 of NZ_FXAM01000002.1, forward strand.
CGCCGATGGCCGGGGTTTCAGGATCGTCGGCATCGCCCGCGATATTACCCGCGCCAAGCAACTCTCCGAGGAATTGGAACGCCACCGCCACCACCTGGAGGATTTGGTGGCCGAGCGCACGGCCCAACTCGAAGAGGCCCGCCGCCAAGCCGAATCCGCCAACGCCGCCAAGGGCAGCTTCCTCGCCAATATGAGCCATGAAATCCGCACCCCGATCAGCGCGGTACTCGGGCTGGCCGACCTGTGCCTGCAAACCGGGCCTTCCGAACGCCAGCGCGGCTACCTGCTCAAGATCAAGGGCGCTTCGACCGGCCTGCTCGGCATCATCAACGACATCCTGGACTTCTCCAAGATCGAGGCGGGCAAACTGGAATTGGAGGACATCGAGTTCGGCCTGGACGAGGTGCTGGAACGGCTGGCGGCGGTGGTGGCGGAACAGGCGCGGGAACGCGGGCTGGAACTGGTGTTCAACGGGGCGGAACGGGTGTCGGCCCGCCTGGTCGGCGATCCCCTGCGGCTGGGGCAGGTGCTGATCAACCTGGTGGGCAACGCCATCAAATTCTCCGCGCGGGGGACGGTGGCGGTGGATTTCCGCGAAGAGACCGGGGAGGACGGCGTTTCGGTCCTGCATGTGGCGGTTTCCGACCCAGGCATCGGCCTGACCCCGGCGCAATTGGCCGGCTTGTTCAGCCCGTTCTCGCAGGCGGATTCCTCGACCACCCGGCGCTATGGCGGCACCGGGCTGGGCTTGGCGATCAGCCGTCGCTTGGTGGAAATGATGGGCGGCACCTTGTCGGCGGCCAGCGAATACGGGCGGGGCAGCGTGTTCCGCTTCAGTGTGCGGCTACGGGCGGGGCGGGGTGTCGCGTCGCCATCCGGCAGCGGCGCGGACACGGACGTGCTGGCCGGGCAATTGCTCGGGGCCGATATCCTCCTGGTCGAGGACAATGTGATCAACCGCGAAATCCTGGTGGAACTGCTGGGCGACCGGGGCTTGCGGGTGCGCCCGGTGGAAAACGGCCTGCAAGCGCTCCAGGCCGTGGCGGCCCGGAAACCGGACGCGGTGCTGATGGATTGCCAGATGCCGGTGATGGACGGCTACGAAACCTGCCGCGCACTCAGGGCCAATCCGGCCTACCGCGACCTGCCTATCATCGCCTTGACCGCCAACGCCCTCGGCAGCGACCGCGAGCGCTGCCTCGAAGCCGGCATGAACGCCTATCTTGCCAAGCCGGTGGACCTGGACGCGCTGCTGCGGGCGCTGGCCCGATGGGTGGGGTCGGCGCGGGCGGCGGCGGAACCGGTTCTGCCCGCCGCCTCCGGAACCGATTCCGATTCCACCCCCGCTATCGACATGGCGGCCGGGCTGCCGCGGGTGGACCACAACCGGGAACTCTATTTCAGGCTTTTGCGGAAATTCCGGGACGAACACCTGCCGGGATTCGAGGTGGCGTTCCGGGCGGCGGCGGCGGCGGGGCATTGGGAAGCGGCCCGGCGCTCGGCCCATTCCCTCAAGGGCACGGCCCGGACCCTGGGCGCGGAACGGTTGGGGGACCGGGCGGCGGAACTGGAAGTCCTGGCCCGGCAAGCCGGGCCGGTGGAGGAGGCTTTGGCCGGACTGGCGGTGGAACTCGACCGGGTCGCCGCCGCGATAGACGCGCTCCCGGAAGAATAAGGCCGCGGTCCCCGGCGCGGCCCGGAATCAGGCGAAACCCACGGCCAGCAACGCGCCCAGGTCGATATCGCCGCTATCGTTGGCGGGCGCGGCGGGGCGGGCGGAGCCGGTCCGCTGTTGCTCGGCCTCGTAATATTCCCCCTGTACCCAATTCGCGCCCGCCGCCAGGCTCAGGTCGGCTTGGCGGGCGGAAGCCACACCTTCCACCACCACCTCGGCCCCGAGTCCACGCGCCACCGAGATGGTCGAGCGCAACCGCGACAGCGCCTCGGTGGTATCGAAACGGTCTGGGGCCGGGCCGAAACCATGCGGGGTGATGAAATAATCCGGGTTGATTTCCCGCAACAGGGCGAGTTCGCTGTTCTCGGGATGTGGCTTGCGCTCGCTCTGGAGGGCGATTTGGTAGCCCCTGGCGCGGTAATTCTCCAAACCCCGCGCCACGGCGGTGGCGGCGCGGCCATCCCACAGGCCCAGCGACACCGAGACCACCACCTGTTGCGGCGAGCGCTCGCAACGGGCCAGCACGTCCTCGAAGTAAGCCCCGTGGTTCTTCTTGACCGCGATCACATAATTGGGATTGACCGGCAGGAACAACCGGGCATCGTTGTCCGGCAGCCCCAGGAAATTGAGCAGATGGATGGTCCGGCACAATCGGTCCAGGTTGATGAGGGCCGAGGTGTGCTGGGCGTTGGCGAAATCGTCCAGGGCGAAATGGGGGCTTTCCCGTTCCGCGTACAGCCTGAGTCCGGCCTGATAGCCGTTCACCCTGCCCGGCTGGGCGGCGGAGCGGATGTGCTTGAATACGGTGCTGAGATATAAATCGCCGAAGCGGCCCTCGACCTGCCCATCCCGCAGCAGTAAGGGGGATTCGTCCAGGGCGCTTTCTTGCTTGAACAGGTTGCCGAGATCGCCGATCAGTAGGCTAGGGAGAAGCATGGGGGTGGCTCCTATGGTGTTCCATGGGCGGCCTCCTGGGCCGGGAGCTTCCCGGCGGCATGCGCCGTGGGAAGTGTTGCTGGCACTATAGCAAGCGCAATCATGCTTAAAAAATAATAAAAAACACTTCTTCAATTCCTTTTGGTTATAAAAAACTGGCCGTCGGGCTGTGTTCAAGGCCGGCCTTGCAGGCGGTCCCGGAAATCGTCCAAGCCGATGTTGACGCCCGCCGCTCTCAGCGCCGCCTGTACCTCGCCCGGCGGGACGGCGCGGGGTTGGATATATTTGCGCACGGCCAGGGCTCAGCTTAGCCGGGGAATAGCTCAGAGTATATATATTTTAGTATAGTTTCTTTGGTCTTGGTTATAAAAAAGTCAGAATATTGATCGATATTTCTGAGTCAGTTGTTTTTATAAAATGGCTTATTAGATAGATTGTTAACTAGAGCGAGCCGTAAGAACAGTCTCTATATTAATGCGGATGTCGTCTATGTTATAAACATAAGACTGTAGGGAGTTTACTTTCTGCTCGGTCTCTGGCTTTATATATTGAAGCCGTTGCCCTCTCAACGCAGATATCGCGGATTGAGTCCAATTCATGAAAGAATTAGCTAAGACGACAACAGAGGTAGAGTCCGGAGAAAAAACCGCGTTGTGCAACGCGCTGCCGAACTCCCCGATAATCAATTCAGCTTGGGAAAACAAAGCTATCTGATCGCTGAATGACAGCGACTCTGGATAGAACGGAACTATGCCAAACTGCTTTAAAATTTCCAACAACGAATCTTGATTATCCAATGTAGTTTTTCTATTTATTGCGCCATTACCCCTTAATATAAAAAATTTTTTAGGAAACTTGGTTTGATTGTTAGTGACTGTTGCTTTATTCATTAAGGAAACATATAATAAATCATTAACAAAATCATTAAATCTTGGAGAAATAGCCGGGCTGACCCTCAAATAAGATGGAATAATCAGGTTTTTAATTGAAAGTATTTGATTAGCCTCATCGAAATAAATAATCATATCCCGACATATGCCAAAGTAATCACTGATAATATCGATAGCCCATCCAGGTGTCCCTTCTTGTAAAACAAACTTAAAATCCATATCAAACGATTGAGTTGAACAGAAATATTTAAATAGCCATAACGATGGCAGTATATCTAGCAGCCAATGCCCGTAGACCTTAAATCCTGGATTGGCAAGTCTCACGTAGATAATATCATTATCACAACTAATTATTTCTTTTGTCTTGATTGTCTCAATAGAGTACCTATCCAGCTTTTTGGTCCAGAACGGTGATACTATATCTGGGGAATATACTAATTCTCCACCCTCATTAATAACCATGCCATTGGCAATAACCAAACAATTGGTGAGCCTATGCACGCCTAGCGGCGGCAACCATCCAAAGACTTCACTGTGCCTATCAGAAAACCATTGCGGGCAGATATCCGGGGCAATCAATGGCAGCGGACGCTTAGAGGGTTCAGAGGGAAATAATAGGCTAGAAACTAAGTTATTATTTCCAATTATTAGCGGGCTTAATAATGTTTTCATTTCATTAAATTTCTAAATATTTTTATATACAATTATATTTGATGATATCCAATCATCATTTATTTTAATGTCAATTGTGCGTTTGCCAGAGACAGATAAAGAAATTTTTGTGATTCCACTTGCATCGACTTTAGCGAGTGAATGCACTTTATCTGCCATAATGGCAGTCCCTACCATAATATTTTGGGTGATTACTTGGAAAGGTACACCCGCCTCAATTTTGTCAGGAGCAATAATTCTAGGTTTCTGAATAATGGTAGTAATTTGATCGTCAAGCATGGCGGATGAATCCGTATTATTAAATAATAATAAATCCGCTAAAAGATGATCTTTCCCGTCTAATGAGTGATTTGATATTAAAGCTAGTCTTTCTTTTCCAATATAGTTATACAACATATAATAATTATTTATTAGAACATCAATGGTTATATGTGTATCTTTGTGCTTGATAAAAAAGTTGCGAGAATTATCATAATTAATATTTAAATCGCCTAAGATGAATTTTTGTAATGGATAGCTAATCATATTTAATGGATCAAGCGCGATAACTTCCTGCATTTCCTCATCGCTTGCGTCTACACCGAGATGACTAAATAACTGGTGACAGATATCTGCCAAAACTTCTCCGCTAGGATGGCTTGGGGTATGAAATAACAAACTCTGCTTATATCGACTTTTTATGAAATCACTGATCCGGATATCGATAGCATGTTCTATTTCAGCCTGTAGCAGACGGTCCCAGCTATCCTGTATTCTAGCATGATAATATTCAATATCTTTATCAGATGCCTGATCAAATGAAACAATAGCCGCTTGGAGACTAGCTCCAGATAAATAGGATTTGACAATCTGATGAAAATGATATAGCTCATGTATGGGTAAACCGAATATTTCCTTGCAAATTGAAGATATATCTTCACTGGCGGATTTGAATAAAAAAACTGTTGGGTGATAACAATAAGACTGGATCGAAGGAAAACTGATTGCCCGCGCACCTTCCTTAAGCTGGGTCAATAAATATTTGCTCGAGAATCTGTCATTACCACGATAACCCTCTTTAACAGGCTGGTAAAGCAAAACATCGAGGTTAGGAAGGCTTTTATTCAGAAAAGCATCGTGGGCGGCGTTGGAAATCAAATGTACTGGGTCGAGTTTTATGATCTCGAATTTGTTTCTGAAGTCTGAAAACCGCATCAGTACCGAAGCCAAGGCTAAAGATTGGCAATTGCCATAAATGGCGAATTTCTTTTTCTCATGCCGGGGCCGGATGATATTGATTTCAGCAGAAAGCCATGTTTCGCCACATTTTATATCCACGCTACGCTTACCCAAGGCGTTCAATACTACCTTGACAACCCCGGCATTCGTCACTTGTCCCACTATATAAGTTTTATCAGCGAATATTTGGGTACCGGAAGCTAATCCTTCGGTAGCAACTTCAAAAGGAAATCCGACTTCGCTTTCTTGGGGCACCTTGATTTTAGGCAGCCTCAGTTCGACCCGATGCTGAAGGCCATCCATGGCGTTGTTATTTGCAATCTGGGAATCACTAATGGAAATTAGTTTCTCAGATGATTTTCCAAGTTCGGCGTCCTTCGCCGGAGGCCCGATTTCATGATGCGGATAAATCGTTTGCTTCTTGCTGCGGAATAACATCAGCATTCCTGACACCGCAACTATTGCTATCACAGTTTCTATAATCATGGATATCTAGATAAGCAATCTATAGAAAATAAAAATTTACTTTCTTTCGGCTAAGAATCAAAGAATCCACCTTCGATTTCAAATCATATAATCCTTTAGTTGAGGATTCATAAATCCCCGCCAAATCCAATTCCGGGAAAGAATAGATCGAATCCACGCTCTCGAACAAACGGGCGTTGGTATGATGGATGATATAGTCCGCGATACCCAGTTTCCGGTAAAGGTTCACGAATTTATCGGTAGTGATGAGCGCGAAGGTGGGAATACCATGCATGAGCGCGGCGATGCAGCCATGGAATTTCATGCTGTAAACCGCATCCACCCCATCGAAGGCGTGTAGCAAATCGACATCGCTTTGCCGGACCACCACATCGACCCGGTCGGAATCCAGGCATTCCAGCTTTTCCACGGCGGTCAGGTCGTAATCGAGTTCCTTGCCGGTGCCGAGCATGATGAAACGCAGGGCATGGCCTTGTTGCAACAGAAAATGCACGAACTCCTTCATCTTGCAGTCGGGCTTGTTCTGGCCACCGCGCAGCACGATCCCGATGCGCTCCACCGAGGTTTTAGGCTGGTAGCGGAAATCCACGGTATCCAACAGGCTGAACACGATATCGTCGGCGAAAACCGCTTCCACATGGGGTTTGATATTTTTGTTCACCCATTCCACGCCCTCGATATCGCGGACGCAGATACCTTGTATCGCTTCGGAGCGTAGGAACTTTTTCATATTATTGCAGGCGGTTTCGTCGTAGCCGGTCCAGGTGGGTACGCCCACCCCGTGGACGAATACCGGCACCTGTAGGAATTCTTCCAGGAAATATTGGTTGGCCACATCGTAGCCGGGGATCAGCAAATCGCCGCCGCCGATGATGATGGCGTCGTAGCGTTCGGCGATGGCATCGAGGCGGCTATCGCGGTACTTACGCATCAAGGCACCGCTCCTGCCGAGCAGGTCCATGCGGTATTCGTTCACCGGGAAAACCCGGCGGAACGCTTGCAAGAATAATTCGTCGCCGAAATTGCCGTGGCCGTAGTATCCAACGATGCCGAGTCTTTTCATGGTATAGCCTTTGAATGGAAGCCGGTTCCGCCAGGATACCGACTTGATAGGTAAGCATTATGACGGGGTGGATATTCCACCCTTTGAGTGGGAATCAGGTTTCCGGTTTGAACAGGGCGTTGAGGGCGCGTATCTGGAGCGCTTGATATTCGGTGAATACTTCCCTCGAATTCCGCTGTAAAGCCTCGACCGCCGCGCCGCCTTCCGCCAGCAATCCGGCCAGCCGCGCCGCGAGGCTTTCCAGGGTCGGGCAATGGTGTTCGGGGTGGGGGCTGGCGATGCCGGTGAAGCCATCGACCGTCGATAACACCCCGGTCCCGAACGACAGGGCTTCCACCGTCTTGATCTTGAGCCCGGTGCCACCCAGCATCGGGTTGAGGGCGATATCGACCTGGGCGTAAAAATCGTCCACCCGGTCCACCATGCCCAAGGGCCGGAACGGGCCGAGCCGGTGCTGGGCTATTTTGCCGCAAATCGGTCCGGCCAGCAGGAAATCGGCCTGGGTACCGAGGTCCGGGTGGGCGGCGAGGGCGTCCACCAGTTTCTCGAAGCCGTTCACGTTCCAGGGGTTGGAACTGGCGAGATAGCCCACGGCGATGCGCGGGCGCGGCCTGGGCGCGGCTTGGCGCTGGGGGGTGATGAAACCGACGGTCTCGACCCTGGGCAGTCCCAAAGCCCGGTAATGGTCGCGCTCCTGGTCCTGGATGGCGACGACCAGATTGGCGCGGCGCAGGCCGCGCAGGTCTTCTTCGACCGTGGTGTAGAACCATTCGGGCGGCATCCCGGCCTCAATGGAGCGCAGGTGGCGGTCGCCGAACACGTCGTGGGTATCGACCACCTTGAACACCTCGTCCGGCAGCGCTTCCAGCACCCCGGAAAACCAGACGTAGTTCACCAGCACCAGGCGGTAGTTCCAGCGCCGGTGCAATTCGGCGGCGAGGTCGCCGACACGGGGATCGTACCAGTCGTCGATGCCGTAATGGTCTTCTTGCGACATCTGGCCGCCCGTGGGCAGATCGCAGGGCAGGCTGTAGAAATAATCCCAATCGGCGGACATGTCCTCGCGCTGCTGGGGGTCCAGCCCTTCCAGCGGGTAGTAGAGGAAATGCACGCGGTAGCCCAGGGCTTGCAGGCAGCGCCCCATGCGGTGGATGCGGGCGCTATTGCCTTGGAATTGGGGGTGGCTGGGAATCGGGGAAACGATCAGGCAATGCATGGTTCAGTAATCCCCGCGCTCGATTTCGATATCCATCAGGGCCAAGCCCAGGCGGCGTGGATCGTCGGGGTTGATGGTGTAGGTTTCGGAATGGGTGAACAGGATTTCGGCGACGGGCTGGAAGCGGGCCAAACCGGCCACGAATTCCCCGGCCAGGCCGATATCGTGTTCGCCCTGCTCGATGGCGAGGTCCAGCGCCTGGCCGTTCACGAACACCCGCAGGGTCTCCAGCACCCGCCCGTCGGCGACTTTGAGCAGGCGGCAGGCCAGCCGGTAACGCCCCGGACGGGGCAAGGGCACCCGTGCCGTGGCGCGGGGCTTGGGGCCGGTCCAACGCCAGCGCAAATCCTCCCAGTTCTCGGCGGGGTAGAACCCCGCGGCGTCGGGGATTGCATCGGCTTGCAGATGGATGCGGGCCGGGACCGCGGGGGGACGCCGGTATTCGCCGAGGTAGGCCCAGGCCGCCCGGTCCCGCGCCGCCGCGAAGCCCGCCGGAGTGACGGCCTCGCCGGGGGCGTCGAGCAGGGCCAAAGCCAGACCCGCTGGCAGTCCCAGGAACACGGTCTCCCGCCAATCGCGCAGGGCGGCTTCGATGCCATCGCGGCTATTGAGCGGGGTGAGCGTCGAATCGTGTAGGAGATAGCCCGCCTCCGCCAGGGTCGCGGCCACGGCCAGTAGTTCGGTGGTGGCGAGGGGGATCGATCCCTGCCGCCCACGGGCGATGAGCAAGGCCGGGCGGGCGCTGGCGAGATGGCGGACCGCCCCCCGCACCAAGCCCGCCGAACCGTGGATATCGGTGAGGATCAAGCCGAGGCCCAGGTCGGGATCGAGCGCTTCGTCCAGGACGTGGCACCGCCGCAATTGGGGCCGCGACCCCAGACCATGGGCGATACCCCCGACATCGAGCCAATCGCGCTCGGACCCGCCCAACAAGGTCGGCACCGTCCCGGAATCCCAGGAGCCTTGCGGCCAGACGGCGGAACCCGCCGCGCCGGGAACGGGGAACAGGTAGAGTTCGGCCTCGGTGTTGTGCCGCAGCCAGTCCAGGACCGGCGAGGCCGGATCGGTCGCGCAGACCGCCGTCCGCCAAGGGCCATGGATGCGGAACAAGGCGGGCAAGAGGCCCAGCCCGGCCCCGCCGAAATAAGGCAGGCGGCCGGTTTCGGCCAGCATCCGCCAAGTCAGTTCGGGTGTGTTCATGCCATCGCCTCCGGCTGGGTGGATATGGCCGGTGTCGGCGGACGTGGCGCGATGAACTCGGACACCTTCACCGCCTGCCAACAGGCCTCGAAGGGCGGTTCCGCATCCACGGTCCCCGTGTTGAAATCGATGCCGGGCGCGACATCGGAAGGACCGCCCAAAGCCCGTTTCAGCGGTTTGAAACCGGCGCGGGCGATCTCGGTCTCGATCCGGCGCGGATCGTCCAGCAAGCCAGAAGCCGCAGCCTCCCCGCGCACCAGATCGACCACCAGCACCCCGCCGAAAGCCAGGGTGCGGTTGAGCGCCGCCAGCGTGGCCTGGAAGTCCGGGGCCGCGGGTTCGCGGGCGGCGTAGAGCGCGGCGTCGGCCCCCCGCTCCGGCGGCACTTCCGCCAAGCGGGCGATGTGCCCGCCGCGATAGCCATAATGCTCTAGCCAAACGGTCCGGGTCGCGGATTCGTCGCCCGCCAGCACCAAGCGGCTATGGGCCTGGGCTTCCGGCAGCAGGGCTTCCCGCGCCCAGGCTTGTCCCGGCGGCGGCGGACCGGCCCGCCCCAACAAGGCTTGCAGGGGACGCAATCCCAACAGCCGGTGCGGGGCTTCCACGCCCCAGAACGGTTCGGGCCGTGCCTGGACTTCTAACAAGGCCTCACGGTACGCCGCCGCCGAGCGGGCGATGGCGTGGCGGTCCCGGAGGAAATGTTTGGCGCGGCGGCCGATTTCTTCGCGCAAGGCCGGGTTATCGATGGTCTCCAACAAGGCCGCTGTCAAACTTGCGTCGAAATCTTCGGACCAGGGCACCTTGACACAGACATCGTCCGGCAATTCGGCGAAGGGTCCGTGATCGACCACCACTACGCAGGCACCGCAACCCAGGGCGCGGATCAAGGTACCGCTGGTTTCGCCCCCGGTGGGATAGCGCAGGTTGATGACCAGGTCGGCGGCGGCGATGTAATCGAAGAACGCGGTCTCGTCCAGATAATCGGTGACGATGACCACATCCTCCAGATCGTACTGGACGATGGCCGCGTCCACATCGAATTGGTCCGGCAGACGTGCCCCGGCCAGTACGTAGCGGAATGGCGGCAATTGGTCGCGGAGGGCGGCGAGACAGCGCAGGACGGCGTCGATCTGCTTGGCCTTGGTGATGAAGCCCAGCGAGAGCAGGACCAGTTCGGCGTCTTCGAGTCCGAGCTTGGCGCGGACTTCCTGGCGGTCCAATCCGTCTACCCGCTCGACCACCGGGGTCAGGTGGTGGGGGATGAAATAGGCCGGGGTCCCGGCGCTTTGGGCCTTGGCCTTGAAATAGGCGAAGGCCGAATGGACCACCACGCCCTGGGCCCGAGCCAGCAGGGTACGGGTCAGCGGCAGTTCGTAGAACATCGCCCGCTCGCGCCAGCGGTAGCGCTCGAATTGCTCGCCGAGCAAGCGCCCCGCCGCCCCGTACTCGCGTTCCAACAGAGCCGTATAGCCCGCGAAATCGCCATAGCGCAGGGTCGCGCAATCCATCAGGTGGTGCAGCGAGACATCGTGCAGCACGACCACGCCGGGCCGTTCCAACATCGTGGGCAGCATGTAGACATGGTCCGGGTTGTTGCCGACATGGTAGAGGTGGACATGGTCGGCGTAGTCCTCGGGCCGGGCCAGATACTCGGCCAGGAACACCGTCGCGATGCCGTCCCAGCCCGGACCCCGGTGGGGCGCGGGGTGGTTGTCCTCCAGGACCACGGTGACCTCGAAGTCCTGGGCGTGCCAGGGCAGGATTTCGTGGGTGTAATCGGCGATGCCGTTCTCGCGCGGGGGCAGCGGCGAGAACACCGCCAGTTTGGGTTTGACCACGGCTACCACGCTAGCCGCTCCTTTTGCGGCGGGTGCCCGTGCCGGTGGCCGGGATCGCGGCGGCCTGGGTTTCCACTTCCGCTCCCGCCACCACGGCGGGAATCCCGCCCGTGTCGGCCCGCGCTTCCACAGCTTCCACCACGTCCGCCGCGTCAGCTTGGATTTCCGCTGCCGCCGTCACGGCGATAGCCAGGACCACCTCGCCCGTATCGATTTTAATCCCCGCATCTTCCACCACGACCGGAGCCGCGTCGACGGCTCCGGGCAACGGTTCGGCATAATATCGGGCTGGCATTCCCAGCGCGGCCTTCTTGACCTCCTGCAATTCCCGCTCGAAAGCGTCGCGCTGGATGCTGTAGAACGCCTCGAAGCGGCCTAGCAATTCACGCGCCAGTGTTTCGAAAGTGGCTGGGAACTCGGCGAGTTGCCTGTCGAGCGTGGACGTGACCTCGCGGATACGCAGGATTTCGGTAATCAAGGTATTGGCCGCGCTCGGTCCGAACAACACCGGGCTATTGGCGAGTTCGTAGCCACTGTCCACCACCCGGACCCGTAATGAATGCACCCGGCCATCAATCAAGTCATAGGTCAAGGGCAACTCGAAACCGCTGTTACCGCCCTCGGGATGTTGTCCCTCCACATCCCCGCGATAACGGCTGGCTAGGGCAGTCGCGACCACCCGCTCGCCGTCCAGCAATTCCACTTCGACCTCGTCGCCGGGGAAGGCCAGGTTGAACACCCAGCCCACCATCATGCCGTCGCGGATACCATCGATATAACCCTTGTAGTCATTCAGCAAGGGCTTGGGTAATATCCCGATGAATTCGGCCCGCGAGCGGATGGAGAGCTGGCCGGCCAAAGGGGTTTCCTGGCCCACAACCCTGGCCCAGATATTCAAAGGATAATCGCCCTTGGGCAGGGTTTCCGGGATCACCGAAAACGTATGCATCCCGTTGCCTTTGCGCTGTTTCACCAGGTCCAGGGAAAACCCATCGGCCAGGGTCCTGGCGATCACCACGCCATTGCACATCACCTCCACCTCGACCGGGTCGTAGGGTTTGCCACTATCCCAAGCCCATCCCTCGAAACCTTCGTTACCCAGCGATTGCAACTCGCCTTCTATCGTGGATTCCATCATTCAAATACCTTGCTTAAATCGTTATGCACTCAACGTGGTATGCCATCGTCGCCATGTTTCGCGATATATTCATCGGAATCCAGCAGTCCGTCAATCATATCCCGCCAATCATTTTCCAAAAGACCGATGGCCAAATCCTTGATAGCCTCCCGGTCGGGCACGGTTTCCCCGAGGAATTTCTTGCGCCATTTGCGGGCGATCTCGTTCGGGGTATCGTTCATGAGCATCTTCTCGCGATATTCGTCCGACCGGCACATTGCCTTGATAATCTCCCGCACCGAGAAATTACCATTGGTAAGGTTATCGACACACCAATCAAAACCTTCCGGGTCGCTGTCACGCGCCAATATCGAACCATAAAGCTGGCCGGCGATCTTGCTAGCTTGGTTGAAAGTCATTTTCTTGGCCATTAGAAACCCCTATCGTAGGATATGGTTGGATTTCCCCATGGCGGGTTATCGCCACGGGCAGGAAAATCGAGGGAAAGCGGCCCCGGTCAGGGGCGCCGGATCAATTCGGCCAGCCTGTGGGATATCCGTCCGCCTACCGGGCCTGGCGAATAGTATTGGAGGATATATTCACGCGCCGCGGCACCGCGGGCGCTATAACGGGGATAGTCCAGGAATACCGCCCGCATCTTGGCGGCGGCATCGTCGATATTGGGTTCGGCCCAGGATTGCCCAGCACCGCAGGGATATTCTGTCGCGCCGACCGCCACCAGGGCGTGCGGCACGGGGATTCCCGTGGCCTCGGTCAGGTAGTCGGCGCTGCCGGAATAATCGGTGGCGATCACCGGCTTCCCCATCAGCATAGCCTCGGCCAGGGTGCGGCCGAAACCCTCCGCCCGGTGTAGGGATACATAGGCGTCGCATGCTTGAATCAGCCCCAATACCGCCCCCTTGTCGAGGGTCGCATCGAGCAGGACGATCCTCGGGTCTTGGGTGCGGGCTTGGTCGATTAAGGCCCACAACGGGGAATCGTGGACCGCGTTGGACACCTTCAGCACCAGGTTCACCGGCTCGTCGCCCTGCGGGAAAGCCCGTAAAAACGCCTCGACGCAAGCTTCGGGGTTTTTCCGGGCCGGATAGGACATGAAATCGAATACGAACAGGAACAGGAACCGTTCCTCGGGCAGGCCGAAATCGGCCCGCGAGCGCTCCTCCAATTCGTCGATGGTCACCACCATGGGCATATGCAGGACCGGCACTGGGGAATCGGCGGCGAAGGCCCGCAAGGTATAGTGGCTGGAAGACCAAACCTCGTCCACCAAGCCATAGACCTTATGCCAATCCCTGGGCCATTCCGGCAACTCCCATGGCCAGCAGCCGATGACATAGGTGTTCTGGAAAATATCAGGCCGGTTCAACCAAAACGCGGCGGTATCGAACGCCGTCATGCAGATCAAGGTGATGGGATAGCGCGGATGGGCGGAAAGGTGCCGTGTCATCGAAAAGTCCATTTGCCGGATTTCCTTGCCCGGCTGGCGGTTCAAAATACAAAAGGGGATGCCGGCCGATTCCAAGGCGCGGGTGATCATCCGCACATCCTCGCCTATGCCGAGTTCGCCCATGGCATAGCCGACTAGGTTGACCCCCAGGCAGGCCGGGTCCAAACCGGGCAAATGGGGTTTGCAGGAGGTGCCGGAGGTGTCCGGGCCGTTATCGAATAAACCCTTGGGTTTGAAACCGGGCAGGGGCTTCAGGTTGGAATTCAGAATATCCCATAAGGGTTTGAGTTCGGCCCCGGCATAGAGTTTGTCGTAGAGCAGGGAGCGCAGTTCGATGCGGCCCTCGCGGGTGGTGATATCGATCTTCTCCCGCAACCCATTTTCCGCCAGCCACAAGTACCACATGAGACGGGTGACGGGTGGATTCAAATCCCCTTCCATATAAGGAACCGGCTCGCACAGGCGGACGGCATGCGGCAAGCGGATATATTTGAAATAATGGTGCTTGCCGAGACCATGGATATAGAACCAAGCGACATAGCTTTCCCGCTCGGCCCGTTCCGCCAGATTGAAGGCGGCGGATAAATCCCGCTGCCAAGCCCATACCCCATACATCAGGCGGCTGATGGGCATGGAAACATCTTGTTGCACATGGGGTGACGGGGCTTCGATATAATCCAGTTCGGCCTCGGTCAGCAGGGAAAACAAATCGTATTCGACCACGCCATAGATGAAATACCAATAAGAGAAACGCTCCCAATCGATACCGTTTTCGCCGGCGCAGACTTCCCGCGCATCCTGCCTGGATTGCGCCAGGAAGCGCATGAGTCGGGTGATACCGAAGCCGTTCCATTCCCCGACGACCTCCTGGACGATGGCGGTATATCCAGGGTCGAACCAAGGGGTATCGGGATATTCCCGGCGTCCGAACGCCAGCCACCACGCCACGAACTCCTTTTTCGCCTCTTCCTCGGAGCTGTTTTCGGCCAGCAGTTTTTCCCGTACATCGCCGCGCAACAGCCACAGGAGATTCATGTCGCGGTTCAAGACATCACTGTCGCGGGCGTCCGTAGGAAGAGGCGTGGATTCGCGCTTTCCGCTTGGGTTTCTATGCATTTTGAGCTGGATGGGCGCGTGCTGTTTCGGTACGGATAAACGCACCGGAACACGCGGAGGATTGGAGAGATGAAGCCGGGATTTTTCCCCAGGCCGCCAGCTCGGCTTGGATGGCTTTTTCATTCTTTAACTAATCCGTAATAGTGGTGATTGTGCTGGATTATAACCACCGACCGGCCATTGGATTAGGTCATTTTATTATTTTCATATGCCCTTGCTTGAGCCTGGCTCACAATCCTGGTTGACACTTGGCTCGTACCGCGTTGTCCAGGTGTTTTATGCCTGGACGCGCTGGATATTGCCGTGCGGTTATATGGGGAACCCTGGTAAATGGGATATGTCCGTACGATTTTCAAAGCAGTTTAATCAGCCGAAAATAAGATGTCCATATCCTCTGTTTTATTGGATTCCTCCCGCCGGGAAAAAGCGCCATTATGGAATTGGCGCGTCGATAGGGCGGGTTTGGTGATACCCCGTCCGAAACCGTGGGCCGGCGGCGGGTCCGTCCATGGCCCGCCTAACCGCCGGGGTCGCCTTTCACCCAGTGATGGATGAGTCGTTCGAGTTCGTCGGTTTGTGCCTCGGTCAGGCTGGCGGCTTTGAGGGTGATCTTGATGTGCTTGCCGCCGCGGACCAGGGAGCCGACCTTCTGCCCATGGCGGCTGAACACGACTTCGGCGGGCGCGGCGGCGCGTCCCGGCCCCAGGGCGTAGCGCTTGATCTGCGGGATCAATAGGTTCTGGGCCAAGGCGCCCGATTCGATCAGGTCCAACGCCTTTTGGGTGGCGTCCCGGTAGACCCCGGCCCCGTCCTCCACCGAACCGAACAAGCCCTTGAGGTTGTCGGCGGAAGTGCGGTGGATCAGGCGGGGATTCTGGTCCAGCCGCGCCCGCAGCCAATCCGGCAGGTCGAGGAAGGCCAGATAACGGTAGGTGTCCTTGCGGTCCTTGTTGAGATAGCGGGCCAACTGGCTGGTGGTCTTGAAGCGCTCGCGCAGGTTGCCCAGGGCCAGGGCGATCTCGTAGTCGCTCAAATCCTCGCGGTCGATGTTCTCGACCAGGGCCATCAAGGCGACTTCCTGGTCGGCCAGTTCGCGCACCACGGCGTCGATATGCTGATGCCCGGCCAGCTTCGCCGCCCGCCAGCGGCGCTCCCCGACCACCAATTGATAGCGCTCCTCCTTGCGCCGCAGCACGATGGGCTCGATCACGCCCTGGGTGGCCTGGATCGATTGGGCCAATTCCCGCAGGCCGGCGTCGTCGAAATGGGTGCGGGGCTGCCAGGGGTTGGGATCGATCAAATCGACGTGGATTTTGCGGGCGGCGGACCCCTGCGGCGATGGGCCGAGGTCCGGCCCCACCGTTTCCTGATTGGCTTGGTGGAGACCGATGGATTCTTTGGATTTGGCCGCCAGCTTTTCCAGCGGCGACAGTTTCTTCGGGGCGGGCGGCGCGGTGGTATCGGTGTCGGACATGGGCTGGGTTCCGGGGTCAGGCGGCGTCGCCATTCTTCTGCAAGGCCAGGGTTTCCGCGAGATGGGCGGCGAGCTGCGCGTAATCCTGGGTCACCCGCCCGTCGCGTTCGATCTTGCGGATCGGGCAGCGCGAGACGCTGGCCTCGCCCACCTTGGTACTGGAATGGATCACGATGGGCAAGATCGAACCCACCATGTCCTTGGCGGATTGGGCGATGGCTTTACAGGTGCGCCTGCGCTCGTCGTGGCGGGTCAACAACACGCCCAGGTTGAGCAGTCCGGGGTTCAAGGCCTTGCTCATGCGGTGGATGAAGGCGTGCAGGTCGGTGACGCCGTGCAAGGGGTATTGGGAGTTGGTTTCTATCGGGATCAGGTAATGGCTGGCCGAAGCGATGGCGTTGCCGGACAACAGCCCCAGCCGCGGCGGGCAATCGATGATGATGATATCGTAGACCGAGCGCAGCGGCTCGACCCTGGCCGCGAGTTCCTTATAGGGTTGGGGCGAATAGGCCCGCAGATGGTCCTCGACATGGTCCAGCGACAGGCTGCCGGGGATGAAATGGATGTTCTTGAAGCCGGGATTGACCTCGGTCTGGATCGCGGCGGCCACGGCCTCGATGGTTTCGCCCTTGAACAGGATGGCGGCATTGACGCCCAGGCTGGCCGGATGGGCGATGCCGAGATGCAGGCTGGCGTTGGCCTGGGGGTCGAGGTCGATCACCAGCACATTATGCCCAGTCAAGCCGAGTTCGGCGGCGAGATTCACCGCCGTGGTGGTTTTCCCGACCCCACCCTTGTGGTTGGTGATCGCGATGACGGGCGCGAGGCTGGATGGGGTCATAGGGATCGCTGCTTGTGGATGATGCGGGTCAAAATAACAGCATATTCATCCGTGTCAACTTTCCCCGCACACGGCTTTTCCAAGGTGTGGAATTTTTCCACACTTTTCCTTGAAACCGGGCGGGAGGTTCGTTCCTTCCCAATCCAGGCTTGTTTTGCGATGTTTCCAAGCGAGTGTTCCCAGCCCAATTTGGGCGTCGGCGGCAACCAGGAAAGTGTGGAATTTTTCCACATTCATGCCGCCACTGGGGATGTCCCATTCTGCCAGCGGACTTGACAAGCAAACGCCCGATTTACACAATCGATTTCAATCGCTTGATTAAGCCCAGCCGCCGCGAGACCCGCCTTGACCTCCCTGACCACCAGCTTCCCGAACGCCGCCCGCAGCCGTTTGGTGTGGGCGGCTTGGCGTTTGTCCGCCGGTTTGGCCCTGCTGCCGCCGCTGTGGTCGGGCTGCGGCGGCGGATTGATCGCCACCGTCGGGCCGGATTACCAAGCTCCGGCCCCGCCCACCGCACCGCGTTGGCAGGCGGAACCACCCGCCGCGCCCCTGGCCCATGGTGGTGATCCAGCGGCGCTCGAACGCTGGTGGGAAGGTTTCCAAGACCCCACGCTCGACCGTTTCCTGGCCGCGGCCCAGCGGGAAAGCGCCGACGTGGCCGAGGCCCGCGCCCGCATCGAAGAAGCCCGCGCCGGGCTGGCCGGGGCTGAATCGACCGGCTTGCCCCGCCTCGATGGCAGCGCGGATATCACCCATTCCAACTTTTCCTTCGGCGGTCCGCCTTTCATGCGCGACCAATACCAAATCGGGTTGCAATCGAATTGGGAAATCGATCTGTTCGGCGGTATCGCCCGCCAGCGCGAGGCGGCGGACAGCCAAGTCCAGGCCCGTGCGGCCTCTTGGCACGCCGCGCGGGTGGCGGTCGCGGTCGAGGTCGCCAATGCCTATCTGGAGTACCGGCTGTGCGAAGCCTTGGTCGGGCTGGCCGACGCCGACGCCGCCTCGCGCCGGGAAACCGCCCGCCTGACCGATATCGCCGGTAGCGCCGGCCTGCGCGCCCCGGCCGATGTCGCCCTGGCCCGCGCCAGTGCCGCCGACGGCCAGGACGGCCTGCTGCGCCAGCAAGGGCAGTGCGAACGCGCCATCAAAGGCTTGGTGGCCCTGACCGGCTTGTCCGAACCCGAGGTCCGCCACCGCCTGACCGCCGCCCCGGAACGGGTGGCGCGGATGCCCAATCCACCGCCGTTCCGGTTGGACGGCCTACCGGCGCGGGTCTTGCTGCAACGGCCCGATGTCGCCGCCGCCGAACGCGCCGTGGCCGAGGCCAGTGCCCAGATCGGGGTCGAACAGGCCAAGCGCTTCCCCAAGCTGAGCCTGTCCGGGAATATCACCCCCAGCCTCCAGAGCATCAACGGCGCGGCCCTGGTCCTGGCCCAAACCTGGTCGTTCGGCCCGACCCTGAGCCTGCCGCTGTTCGACTGGGGCAAACGCGCCGCCGACGTGGCGGCCGCCAACGCCCGCTACCAAGCCGCCGTGTCACGGTTCAAGTCCACGGTCAGGACGGCAGCACAGGAAGTCGAAGAAGCCCTGGTCCGCCTCCGCGCCGCCGAACAACGCCTGCCGGAAGCCCGCGCCGCCGCCGAGGGCTACCGGGCCAATTTCCGCGCCACCGAGCAACTCTACCGGGTCGGATTCGGCAGCTTGATCGACGCCGAAGCCTCGCGCCGCCAAGCCCTGGCCTCCGAGCGGGCGGTGGCCGAGTTGGAGCAGGAATACGCCGCCGCCTGGATCGCCCTCTACCGGGCAGCGGGCGGCTCCTGGGAAGACCGGCCCTCGGCCCTTCCCACCGCATCCCCCGGAAACCACGCATCGTGAGCAAGGCAACGCTATTCCGCATCCTCCTGGCCCTGGCCCTTTGCGCCGGGCTGGGTCTCGGCCTCGGGCATGGCGATCCGCCCGCCCCGGCCCCCACGCCCAAACCCGCCCTCAATATCGAAGCCGTGCGGCCCCAATTGCGCGAACTACCGTTGACCCAGGCCGCCAATGGCTCGGTGGCGGCCTGGCAGGAAGCCATCATCGGCGCGGAGGTGGGCGGGCTCCGGCTGGTCGAGGTCCATGCCCAGGTCGGCGACAGCGTGCGCAAAGGCCAGGTGTTGGCGGTGCTGGACCGGGAGCGGGTCGCCGCCGACGTGGCCCAGGCCCGCGCCGCGCTGGCCGAAGCCGAGGCCACCCTGGAGGAAGCCCGCCTCAACGCCGGGCGGGTGCGGCGGGTGGTGGATTCCGGGGCGCTCAGCGATCAGCAGGTGGGCCAATATCTCACCGGCGAGAAAACCGCCGCGGCACGGGTGCGTTCGGCCCAGGCCCAACTCGACCAGCAATTGCTGCGTCTGCGCCATGCCCAAGTGTTGGCGAGCGACGACGGGGTGGTTTCCAGCCGTAGCGCCACCCTGGGCGCGGTGGCGGCGGAAGGCCAGGAATTGTTCCGCCTGATCCGCCAGAACCGGCTGGAATGGCGGGCCGAAGTGACCGCTGCCGAATTGCGGCGGCTCCAACCCGGCGTTGTGGCGCGGGTAGCGGTGCCCGGTGCCGCCGAGGCAATCGGCAAGCTCCGCGCCGTGGGGCCGACCCTCGACGACCAAAGCCGCAACGCCCTGGTCTATGTGGACCTGCCGGACGCCGCCGCCGCCGGATTCAAGCCGGGAATGTTCGCCCACGGCGAATTCCAACTCGGCAACCAAACCGCCCTGGCCGTGCCGCGAACCGCCCTGGCCCTGCGCGAGGGCTTCAGCTATGTGTTCCGGCTACAAGATGAAAACGGCGGTATCGCCCGCGTGGCCGAAGTCAAGGTGACACTGGGGCGGCGCGACGGCGATTGGGTGGAAATCTCCGGCACCATCGGCCCCGGCGACCGGCTGGTGGCGGCGGGGGCGTCGTTCCTGGCCGATGGCGACACCGTGAGGATCGTGCGCTAGGAGCCTGTCGGACTGGAACCCGATCCAACGGACCTGATGCCAGGTGATTCGGATATCGACGAAGCCTGGGGTGCCAACCCCATCGAGCTGCGCCTCGGCGAGGAGATGAGCGGTTGCTTGCGTCCCTCGGGGCGGATCGACCGACATCTTCTTGGCACCACAGCGACCGCGCCAAATAATCCCTTGTACCGGAACACTGTTCCGCATCGCCAACGTCCGCGCCAAGCGCAAAACGCCGGGCCTGATGCGGTGGCCCCTGATCGCCACGCGGGGGCGGCGGCTTCGCCGCCCGCGTTGAATCCGCGCTCCCAAGCGCCTGGGTTGGGCCACGAAACAGCTACACTTGCGCGGCCTTTCTAACGTCCGGTTGCGCGGAAATGGGCATGGCGGCGGAAACCGTGGCCGAACGGACCAAGCCCGCGCCACCAACGCCGGAGTGATCCGGCGCTTTCTGGATGTGGACATCCGCATGCAAACGCTCGGGGAGGGCGTGTTCCGGGTCGAGGTGGGAGGATGTCCCGATTTCGGAGCGGACGCAGTGTTCACCAAGCAGTAAAATACAAAATTCGCTCTAAGCTTTGCTAGTTCGCCAAGACAAGCCGGGTGGACCCATCCGACGCCAGTGCCCAGACAGGATCAACCAGCGATGCCGAGAATGTTTTCCGAGAGGTACAGCCCAGACCAGGCCGACAATTCCATCGCGATCATAGGCACGGCTTGTCGGTTGCCCGGTGCCGAAAACATCGACGCGCTATGGCGGTTATTGGCCGAGGGGCGCTCCGCTTTGCAGGCCATTCCGGCCGGACGCTGGGACATAGGCCACCTCTATCACCCCGAACGTAAAACACCGGGCCGCACCGTCAATCGGCAAGCCGGCCTGATCGACGGCATCGACCGCTTCGACGCGGCGTTCTTCGGCCTATCGGCCCGCGAGGCCCGCAGCCTCGATCCCCAGCAACGCCTATTGCTGGAAACCACTTGGCACGCGCTCGAAGACGCCGGTCTGGCTCCCGAACCCCTGCGCGGACAACGGGTCGGGGTCTATGCCGCCGCGATGGCCAACGACTACCAACAACACACGGCCTCGCCTTTCCACGCGCCCGACGCCTACGCCGCCACGGGTACCTACGCCGCCCTGCTCGCCAACCGCCTTTCGGGGTTCTTCGGTTGGCGCGGCGAAAGTGTCACAGTGGACACCGCCTGCGCTTCTTCCCTCGCCGCCCTGCACCATGCCCGGCTGGCCCTGTTGAGCGGGGCGGTGGACTATTGCGTGGTGGGGGCGGTCAACGCCTTGATTAGCCCTTGGCGGGCGGTGGCGTTTTCCCAGGCTGGCATGCTGAGCGGCGACGGCCTATGCAAGACCTTCGCCGAGGGAGCCGACGGCTATGTGCCGGGCGAGGGCGTGGTCGTATTGATATTGCGGCGGACCCCGGATGCGCTGGCTGCGGGCGACCGTATCCATGGCTTGTTGCTGGGCACGGCCTTGAACCACATGGGACCGGCTCCGACCCTCACCGCGCCATCGGTGGAAGCCGAGGCTGGGGTGATCGCTGCCGCCCTGCGCCAAGCGGGCGTCGATCCGACCCGGCTGTCCTATGTGGAATGCCATGGCACGGGAACGGCGTTGGGCGACCCCATCGAGGTGGAAGCCTTGGCCCGCGCCTTGCCCGCCGGGCCGGCCCCGGTCCTGCTGGGCTCGATCAAAACCAATATCGGGCATCTCGAAGCCGCCGCCGGTTTGGCCGGTGTCCTCAAAGTCCTGCTGATGTTGCGGCACGGCCAGATTCCGCCGACGCTCAATCTGGCCCAGGACAATCCCTTGATCGATTTCGCCGCCCTGTCCTTGGCCCCGGCCCGCCGCTTGACGGCTTGGGACAGCCGCCCCCGGTTGGCGGGGGTCAGCGCCTTCGGTTTCGGCGGCGCGGGAGGCCATGCCATCCTGGCCGAGCCACCGGCCCGGTATTCCCCCGGCGCTGGAAAGCGCCCCGTTTCCACCCAATCGGTGCCGCTTCCGCTGTCCGCCGCCGATCCCACCGCCTTGCGCGATTTGGCCTCGGCACTGGCCGAACACCTAGAACAACCCAACCCGCCGGACCTCGACACCCTCAACCGGGGGTTGAGTTTGCAACGGGGCGCTTTGCCCTGGCGCTTGCTCATCCGCGCCCGCGACCTGCGGGAAGCGGTGGCGGGCTTGCGCCGGGCTGAGTCGGCGATCCAAGCGCCGATGGAGATTACGCCGGATATCGCCCTGCGCCTATGGTCCGGCCCGGAGCCAGCCGCTTGGCAGGAATCCCGCCGCCAAATCCCAGGTTTGGAGCGCATCGCCCTCGATTTGGAACGCCAACTCACCCGCGCCGGTTTCCATCCCGCCGATACCGCCGTCGCCGCCCATCTCCAAATCCGCGCTTGGTTGGATTTACTGGCGGAATGCGGTGTGGAGCCCCGCCTGTTCCATGCCTTCGGCGGTGCCCGGCCTGCCGCCCTCGCCGCCGCAGGCGTGCTGGACGACATCGCGGCGGCCCGTTTGGCTTGCCATGGCCGGGTGGAGCCGACGGATTGCCGACGGCCTGTCGTGGCCTATCGCGATGGCGATACCGGCTTGGAACTGCCGCCGCTGCGTCCCGCCGCCGCCGCGTTGCAGGCTTTGCAGCCGACCGTCGCCGCCACCCGTGAACTGCTGGATTTGGGCCAGCGCCTCTGGCGGAGTAACCACACTTTCCGCGCCCAGCTCGAAACTTGGCAGGATGTGCTGGGAACCGGCCTGGGCGAGCGCTTGACAGGGGAATCCACTCCCGGCTTGGCTTTGGCGGTGGCGACGGCCCTGTGGTCCACCTGTGCGCGTTGGTCCTTGCGCCCGCCCACGGTGGCGGTGCGCTGGGCCGCTTGGCCCGTGGCGGGTTGGGTGGCCGATGGTTGGGTCGGGCGGAACCTGGCCTTGGACGTGTTGGGCCAAGCGCGGCCCTTTACCGAACTGGCCGCACCCCTGGCCCGCATCACCCGCTCGCCGGACGCGGAACGGCATCCTTGGTTGGCACAGCAACGCGCCCATCTGCCGGAATGGGCGGACCTCTCTTCGCCCTTGGAAGGCCCGTCCCGCCCTCCGGTAGCGGAGGCGGCGGATTGGGTCATCGCCTTGGGCAGCCGTTCCACGGCTCCCGCCCTGCCCACTCCCGGCGGGCGACTGTTATGGCTGGACCCCGCCGACGGCCTGGCCGGTTTGGAGGAAGTGCTGGCCGAGCTATGGCACCATGGTTGCGATGTGCGTTACCGGGCCTTGGGTTGGCCCCGCCCCCATATCCCATTGCCGCGCTATCCCTTCAACCGCCAGTCCTATTGGCTCCCCCGGCTCCCGGAAAACGCCAGTCCAACCCTGTGGGAAACCGGCCAGACCTTCGGTGCCGAAGCGGCCACCGCGCCGCCAGCGGTCCCGGCGGACCCGGCCCCGCCGAAGCCAGGGATTGGGTGGCCTGCATACGGGCTTGTGCCGCCGACACCTTGGAAGCCGATATCGATGGGATCGATCCCCACCGGCCCTTGAACGAGCAAGGTATCGATTCGCTGATTTCCATGGATTTGGCCGCCCGGATCGAACGCGCGACCGGGGTTAAGCTGAGTCCCGCTATCATCGAGGAACTGGGGACCGTAACCGCCCTGGCCGAGCGCGTGGCCCACGCCACCAGCCAGGAAGCCGCCCTGCCACCGCCAGCCACCACGACCGCGACGGCGCTTCCAGACTCAGGCACCTCGATCCGCGTCGTCAAACAAGCGACGCCCGGACTGTTGGATGGCCTCCAAGCCACGGCGACCACCTTACCCGCGCCCGGCCCCGGCCAAGTCCAAATCCGTGTCCACGCCGCCGGATTGAATTTCCGCGATTTGATGATCGCCCTCGATTCCCTGCCGGAAGCGCGGGGCGAGCCTTTGGGTTTGGAGTTCTGCGGGGAAATCCAAGCCTTGGGCGCGAACGTCGAAGGCTTCGAGGTGGGGCAGCGGGTGTTCGGGCTCGCTCCTGGGGCCATGGCGGCGGCGGTGAACGTTAACGCTGATTTATTGGCCCCGGCCCCCGCCGATCTCAATGATGCCGAATGCGCCGCCCTGCCTGTGGCCTACCTCACCGCCCTGCGCTGTTTGGAGTTGCCGGAATTCCTCCCGGCTCCGCGCCGTTCCATCCTGATCCACGCCGCCACCGGCGGTTTGGGGCAAGCCACCTTGCGTTTGGCCCAGGCGGCGGGCATGGACATCTTCGCCACCGCTGGCAGCCCTGATAAACGCGCTTGGCTCGAAGCCCAGGGCGTGGCGAAGGCGATGGATTCGCGGCGGCTGGATTTCGCCGATGAAATCCTGGTCGCGACCCAGGGCCGTGGGGTCGATCTGGTCTTGAATTCACTGACTGGCGCGGCGGTGGATCGCGGCTTGGCTTGCCTCGCGGCAGGCGGGGTCTTTATCGAGGTGGGTAAAACCGACCTCCGCGACCCGGCGGATATCGCCCTGCGCCATCCCAGCCGCCATTACCGGATTTACGATCTGGTGGCGGAAATCCGTACCCAACCCGCCCAGGTGGGTCGCTGGTTACGGGCACTGGGGGAGCGCATCGCCCAGGGTGGATTGCCGCCCTTGCCGGTCGAAACCTTCGCTTTGGACGCGGCGCGGAATGCTTTCCAGCAGATGGCCCGCGCCCGCCATCGCGGCAAGATCGTCCTGTTGGCGGAGCCGCCAACCCGCCGGAAACCAACCCCGCCGCCGGATATCGATGCCCCGGTGGCGGATTTTCCTTTGGCCGTGGTCGGTTATTCGGGCCGTTTCCCCGGCGCGGAGGATTGCGCGGCGTTGTGGGAGGTGTTGCGGGCCGGACGGCCTGTGACCGGCACGGTTCCCGCCGGGCGTTGGTCGCAGCGCGAATTGGCCTTGTTTTCCAGTGGCCTACCCGACCCGGCCCGGTTGCAGCGCGGTGGCTTCCTGGTCGGGGCCGAAGATTTCGACGCCGCCGGGTTCGGGTTCTCGCCCCGCGAGGCCCGCGCCACCGATCCGCGCCAACGCCTGTTGTTGGAAGAAACCTGGCGTGCCCTCCACGCCGCCGGCCTCGATTGGAGCGGTCCCGGTGCTAGCCTGCGCCCCGCCAATATCGGCATGTTCGTCGCCGCCGATGCCGGGGATTATGGGTTCAAGCGGGCCACGGCGGGGGCGCGGGGCGATCAACTCGCCCTGGCCGGTAATCTGCCGTCTTCGCTGGCGGCACGCTTGGCCCATGTGTTCGACTGCGCGGGACCGGCCCTGACCCTGGACCTGTCCTGTTCTGCTTCGCTGGGTGCCCTGTGGGCGGCGCGGCAGGCCTTGGCACAGGGCGATTGCCACTGCGCGGTGGTGGCGGCGGTCAGCCTGCATTCGACGCCGATGCTGGCGTCCCAGCTCGCGGCGGCGGATTTGCTGTCGGCGCGGGGGCAGAGCCTACCGTTCACCGTGGAGGCCGATGGCTTGGTGCCCGCCGAAGCCTGCGTGGCCCTGGTGGTCAAACCGCTGGCCCAAGCCCAGGCCGATGGCGACGCCATCCACGCGGTTTTGCGCGGGATCGGGGTGGCCCACGACGGCTCGGGACGCGGTTTCACCCTACCCGATGCCGGACATCTGGCCGATCTTTACGCCGCGACCCTGGACCGGGCCGGGGTGTCCGCCGAACAAATCGATTTGATTTCCGCCCATGGCGTGGGCATGCGCGGCGGGGACGCCGCCGAAATCACCGCCTTGACCCGGACCTTCGCCGCGGTCGCAAGCCCCCGCCCGCTGACCACGGCCAAGCCCTTGCTCGGCCATACCTTGGCGGCGGCGGGATTGACCGCCCTGGTCCATGCCATCCTGCAACTCCGGCATCAGCGCCTGTTGCCGGTCGGATTGGCGGGCCGGAGCTTGATTCCCGAATGGGACGCCACGCGCTTCCATGTCCCCGCCGAACCCACCGCTTGGCCCGCCCGCCCGGAGGGCCAGCCCCGCCGGGTCTTGCTGAATACCTTCGCCATCAATGGCGGTTTGGGCGCGGCCATCGTCGAAGATGCCCCGCCCGGCACCGCGCCCGCGATGCCATTTCCCCGCCTGCCCGCCCGCCAGTTGCAGCGGCGGCGGTTTTGGCCGGAGTTGGACACCGGCCCCGGCTTCGACCCCGATCCGGTCGAACCCACCCCGGCGGAAACCGCCGCCGATGGCCTGCGCGAAGAACTGGGCGAATTGTTGCAGGAAGCGCCCGAACGGCTGGATTTGGAGGCCGATCCGGTGGCCCTGGGCTTGTCGAGTGTCCTGGCCATCGAATTGCAGCACCGTCTGCGCCGCCGCTATGGGTTGGAGCTGGGACTGGACGAGATTCTTGGGGTGGCGCGGTTGGCCGACTTGCTGCCGCGCTTGGCGGAAGGTGGCGTGCCCTTGCCTACGCCGTCGGTCCCGCCCGATGACGCGCCGCACGCGCCCTTCCCCCTGACCGCGTTGCAAGCCGCCTATTGGAGCGGACGCCAGCCCGATGTGCCCTTGGGCGGAACCGATTGCCAAGTCTATTGGGAATTCGAGTGCGCGAAACCCTGGCCGGTGGCCGACCTCGAAGCCGCCTGGAACCGGCTGGTGGCGGCGCATCCGATGCTGCGGGCGGTAATCGACGGCGATGCCCGCCAGCGGGTGTTGGGCGAGGTGCCCGCTTACCGCTTCGAGGTTCTGGACCTCGCCGACGCCCCGGACGCCGCCCAACAGCGCCAGAATCTACGCGACACCCTGGCAACCGCCGCCATCGATCCCGGCGTTTGGCCGCTGTTCCGTATCGCCGTGAGCCGCGTGGGCAACAGCCAACGCCTGCATTGCGCCCTGAACCTATTGGTGATGGACGTGTTGAGCCTGTATTCCCTGCTCGATGAGCTGGCGTTGTTGGCCGATAGCCCGGCGGCGACCTGCGCCAGCCCGGCGGTCAGCTTCCGGCAATGCGTACAAGCCGTGCGGGATGCCGCCGAGGGTGAGGCTTGGCGCAAAGCCGAAAGCTTCTGGGCGGCACGCGGCCCCCGACTGCCCCCGGCCCCGGACCTGCCCATGACCCAGCCTTTGGGACATCTGGGCCGCTTGTCCACCCGCAGGTTCCAAACACGGCTCACGGCGGACGCATGGCGGGGCATCGCCGCCGAAGCCAAGCAACGGGGGCATAGCGCCAGCGTGGCGTTCCTGGCCGTGTTCGCCGCCACCCTGGCCCATTGGACCCGCTCGCCCCATTTCACCCTGAACCTGACCACGCATACCCGCCCCCCCCTGCATCCCGAGGTCAACCGCGTGGTGGGCAATTTCACCGGGACCGTGCTGCTGGATGTGGCGGTCGAGGCCGGACAGCCGTTCCGGGCCTTGGCGGCGCGGGTTGGCTCGCGTTTGCGCGAACATCTGGGCCAGACCGCCTATCCGGGCGTCCAGGTCTTGCGTCGCCGCGCCGCCGCCTTGGGCTGGGATGCGGGTCTGATGCCGGTGGTGTTCACCAGTATGTTGGGCTACGAAAGCCTGCGCAGCGGTGGCAAAACCGCCGCCGCGCCCTTGATCGGCAGCCTGATCCATGGCGCGACCCGCACCCCGCAAGTCACCTTGGATGCCCAGGTCCAGGCCGATGCCGAGGGGGTTTTGCTGAGTTGGGACGTGGCCGAGGGCGTGTTTCCCGAGGGACTCCCCGAAGCGATGTTCGCGGCCTGGACCGAAGCCGCCCGCGCTCTGGCCGAAGCCGCAGGCTGGGAGGAGGATATTCCCGCCCGCATCGCCCGCCACGAAGCTGCAGTACGGGCCATCGCCAACGCCGATACCAGCCCCATTCCCGACGAAGCGCTGTATGCGCCGTTCTTGCGCCAAGCCGCCGCCCATCCCGACCGCAGCGCCTTGATTGCGCCTGGGCGCAGCCTGAGCTACGGCGAACTGGTCGGGCAATGCGCTGGTCTCGCCATCCAGTTGCGGGCCTTGGGTGCCCGGCCCGGCGCATTGGTCGCCGTGGCGATGGAA
Source organism: Methylomagnum ishizawai (assembly GCF_900155475.1). NCBI lineage: Bacteria > Pseudomonadati > Pseudomonadota > Gammaproteobacteria > Methylococcales > Methylococcaceae > Methylomagnum > Methylomagnum ishizawai. The sequence continues at coordinate 283,379 of NZ_FXAM01000002.1, forward strand.
AAGGGGTGGCGGCAAGTCATGGCGGCCATCGCGGTGCAAATGGCCGGTGCCGCTTATTTGCCGCTGGCGGTCGATTTGCCCGCCGCCCGGTTCCAACAGCTCGTCGAACGTGGCGAAGTGCGTATCGCCCTGACCGAAGCCGGGCGCACGCTCGCATGGCCCGCCGGGGTCGAGGTTGTCGCCATCGACGAGCGGGGGCCGGAACCGGGCGATCCCGCCGACCTGCCGCCGGTCGATCCCGATAGCTTGGCCTATGTGATTTTCACCTCGGGTTCCACCGGCGAACCCAAGGGCGTCATGTTGAGCCATCGCGCCGCGCTCAACACCTGCCTCGATATCAACCGCCGCTTCGCGCTCGGTCCCGAGGACCGGGGCTTGGCCTTGTCGGCCCTGAGTTTCGACCTATCGGTTTGGGATATCTTCGGAATGTTGGCGGCGGGGGCCGCTTTGGTATTGCCCCGGCCCGCTTCGGCCAACGATCCGGCTTATCTGGCCGGGTTGATGCGCGAACAGCGGATCACGGTGTGGAACAGTGTGCCCATGTACCTGGAACTGTTCCTGGCCGGGGAGCCTGCGCCCACGGATGTGGCGGCTTTGCGGGTGGCGATGCTGTCCGGCGATTGGATCGCGTTGGGATTGGCCGGGCGTTTACGGGCCGTGGCCCCGGCGGCGCGGGTGCATTCCCTGGGCGGGGCCACCGAGGCCGCGATTTGGTCGATCCACCATCCCATCGAGGACGCGCCCCGGCCCGGTTGGCCGTCGGTGCCTTATGGCCGGGCCTTGGATAACCAAACCATGCAGGTGCTGGACGCCGACCTACAGCCCTGTCCCGATGGCGTGGCCGGGGATTTGTACATCGGCGGCATCGGCTTGGCACTGGGCTATTGGCGCGATCCCGAGCGCACGGCGGCGGCGTTCATCGTCCACCCCGCGAACGGCGAACGGCTGTACCGTACCGGCGATTTGGCCCGGTGGCGCGAGGCAGGTCTGCTCGAATTCCTGGGGCGGCGTGACGGTCAAGTCAAGATCGATGGCTTCCGGGTGGAACTGGGCGAAATCGAAGCCGTGTTGCGGACCCATCCGGTGGTGCGCGAGGCGGTGGCGGTGGCTCCCGCCGACGGCCAGGGCCGCAGGCGCTTGGCCGCGTTCTGCCTGCTCGATGCCGATACGTCCCCGGCGGTATTGCTCGACCACCTGAGGAGCCGCCTGCCCGCGTATATGATTCCCAAGGAACTGCGTATCTTGGATCGCCTGCCCCTGAACGATAACGAGAAGATCGACCGCCGCGCCCTGGCGGAATGGGCGTTCCGGGCCGGGACCGAGCCGCCCGTGCCGACAGCGGCGGTCGATGCCGGTGAACTGGAACGACGCTTGACGGCGCTGTGGGGCGATATCATCGGCGAGGCGCGGGGAACCCCTTGTGTGCCGGACCCCCGCCGCAATTTGTTCGAGTTGGGAGCCGATAGCCTGATGGCGGTGGTCGCCAGCCGCCGCATCGTCCGCGACCTGGGCGTTTCTTGCACCGTGACCGAGATTTTCAGCCACGCCACCATCGCCCGTTTAGCCAAGGCGCTGGCGGAACGGATGCCACGCGCAGCCGTTCCGCCCGTGTCCGCCGTCCCGTCCGTCGCCAGTGCCGCGCCCCCCGTGCGGGCCGACCGGCGACGGGCGTTCCGTTCCCGACTGGATTGAGTGCTATGAGCCAAGCAACCCCGCCCATGGATTCCGAACGCGCCGTCGCGGTCGTCGGCCTTGCCTGCCGCCTGCCCGGTGCGCCCGATCTCGACGCCTATCGACGGCTGCTCTGGACCGGGGGTAGCGGCATCGTCGCTAGCGACGATGCCTTCCTGCGCGGCCAGGGCGTGCCGGAAAGCCTGCTCCGCCATCCGCATCTGGTGCGGCGGTTCGGGGTGTTGGACGGGGTGGAGGCGTTCGACGCCGCCGCGTTCGGCATTCCGCCCGCCCGCGCCCAGGGGCTCGATCCGCAGCAGCGGGTTTTGCTGGAATTGGCGGTCGCGGCTTTGGAACACGCGGGCTATGCCGACGAGGCCGAGGCCGGCAGCATTGGGGTCTATGTCTCGCTGGCGCATTGCTCGTACCGGGGTGGGAAGCTGGCCGACGCCGCCGACGGTTTCTTCGGCCTGACCGCCAGCGACAAGGATTACGGGGCCACCCGGATTTCCTACGCGCTGGATTTGACCGGTCCCAGCCTGACCGTGCAATCGGCCTGTTCCGGTTCGCTGGCGGCGCTGCATATGGCGGTCGAGGGTTTGCTGTCGGGGCAATGCGATGTGGCTTTGGCGGGGGGTGTGTCCATCGTGCTGCCGCAGGGGGCTTATGTCGCCGCGCCCGGCTTGATGCTGGCCCCGGATGGCGAATGCCGCCCTTTCGATGCGGCGGCGGCGGGGACGGTGCCCGGCAATGGCGCGGGCTTGGTGGTTCTCAAGCGCCTGGACCGCGCCCGCGCCGATGGCGATACGATCCACGCCGTGGTGTTGGGTTCGGCCATCGCCAACGACGGTGCCCGCAAGGTGGATTATCTGGCCCCCGGCATCCGCGGCCAGATGCGGGCGGTGGGCGAAGCGTGGTCGGTGGCCGGGATCGAACCGGCCAGCCTGGGTATGATCGAGGCCCATGGTACGGGCACCCGTTTGGGCGATCCCATCGAGATCGAAGCGTTGAGCCGGTTGTTGGCCCATTTCGCGGCGGATGGCTTGCCGCCGCCCGCCGCCTGCCGGATTGGTTCGACCAAGGCCAATCTGGGGCATTTGAATGTCGCGAGCGGTATCGCCGGGTTCATCAAGGCGGTGTTGGCAGTGCGGGAAGGGGTGATTCCCGGCGTGCCCGGTTTCCAAACCCAAAACCCGGAAGCCCCGTTCGCCGCCACGCCGTTCCGTATTGGGGCCGAGGCGGTGCCTTGGCTGGGGTGGCGGCGGGCCGGGGTGAGTTCGTTCGGGTTCGGCGGCACCAATGTGCATGTGGTGTTGGAGCAAGCCCCGGAACGCACCGCGCCCCGCGCCGGGGATGGCCGACCCTTGCTCTTGCCCTTGTCCGCCCACGATGGGGCGGGATTGGAGCGGGTCCGCCGTGCCCTGGCCGAGCATTTGCGCGGCCCGTCGCCCGGCGATTTCGCCGACATCGCCTATACCCTGCAACGCGGGCGACCGGCCCGGCCCGTGCGGGCCATGTTACGCGCCCGTACCGTGGGCGAAGCCTTGGCTTTGTTAGACGCGCCTGGCCCACTGCCCCGGTTCGAGCCTCAAGGCCCGGAAGATTCCGCCGTGGCGGCGTGGCTGGCCGGGGAAGCCTTGGATTGGGAGACCACACCGGGGGCGGCGGTCGGTGGCCGGATTCCCCTGCCGACTTATCCATTCGCCCGCGAACGGCATGGGGTGGACCAAACCCCGGCTTGGCCCCTGGGCGCGGTCGCCGAGCCGCCGCCCGTGGTGGTTGCCATGGCGGCGGACTCCGCGCCGCGCACAGCTCAATCTGGGCTTCCGCCCGATCTGATGGCATGGCTGCGGGGGGTGTTCGCCGAAGTGTTGCAGCGCGAAGCTGCGGCCATTCCGGTCGATGCGACCTACGACCGGCTGGGCGTGGATTCGCTGCTGGTGGTGTCGATCACCGGGCGTATCCGCGAATATTTCCCGGAAGTGCGCGGTTCCTTGCTGTTCGAGCAGAAGACCCTGGCCGAACTCGCGGCCTACCTGGAAACGGAACGGGCCAAGCGGGCCGCACCTGTTGGGGAAAACGTCGCGTCCATTGTCCAAACCCGCCCGGCGGATTTGGAACCTATCGCGGTCATCGGTCTGGCCGGGCGTTTTCCCGGCGCGGCGGATACGGAAGCGCTGTGGCAATTGCTGGAACAAGGCCGTTCCGCCATCGGTCCCGTGCCCACCGGACGCCCTTGGCCCGCCGCCGCCCGTTCCGGCCCGCAAGCCGCCTTCATCGACGATATCGACCGCTTCGATGCGCTGTTCTTCGGCATCGCCCCCACCGAAGCGCGGCGGATCGACCCACAGGCCCGTGTGTTCCTGGAAACCGCCTGGGCCGCGCTGGAAAACGCCGGGTTGACACCCGCCGGTCTGAAAGCCGCCGTCCGCCGCGCCGCTGGGGACGGCTCCGATGTCGGCGTGTTCGTGGGGGTGATGAATATGCCTTACCGCCTGCACGCACCCGCCGCCGATGCCGTGGGACAGGTGGTCCAGGCCAATCATTGGTCGGTCGCCAACCGGGTGTCGTACCACTTCGATTTCACCGGACCCAGCCTCGCGGTGGATACCGCCTGTTCCGCCTCGCTCAGCGCCGTGCATCTGGCCTGTGAAAGCCTGCGCCGGGGCGAGTGTGGGGCGGCGCTGGCCGGGGGGGTCAACCTGATCCTTGATCCGGTCCAACAAAGCGAATTGGTGCGGATGGGCATGCTATCGCCCAGCGATGTTTGCCACAGCTTCGGGGCCGGGGCCGATGGTTTCGTGCAGGGCGAAGGCGTGGGGGCTGTGGTGCTGAAACCCCTGGCCGCGGCCCAGGCCGATGGCGATAGGATTCTGGGTGTGATTCTCGGCAGCGCCCTCAATGCCAATGGCCGCACTGGGGGTTATACCGTGCCCAGCCCCAAGGCCCAGGCCGATGTGATCCGCCGCGCCCTGGCTGCGGCCCAGGTGCCGCCCGCCAGCATTTCCGCCATCGAGTGCCACGGCACCGGCACGGCCTTGGGCGATCCCATCGAAATCGCCGGTCTGGCCGAAGTATTCCAAGCCACGCCGGGAGCCGGGTCCGTCGCCATCGGTTCGATCAAGTCGAATATGGGCCATTTGGAAAGCGCCGCCGGTATCGCGGGCTTGGCCAAGGTCTTGTTGCAATTGCAGCGGCGGCGACTCGCGCCCAGTCTGCACGCCGAACCCTTGAATCCCGGACTGGGCCTGGAGCGCACTTGTTTCCGGGTGCAGACCCAGGCGGCGGATTGGTCGCCCGCCACCGATGCCGCCGGACGGCCTTATCCGCGCCGAGCCGGGCTGTCGGGTTTCGGCGCGGGCGGGGCCAATGTCCATGTGGTGTTGGAGGAAGCACCCGCCACGCCGCCCCCCGCGCCGTCCCGTTCTGTCCGCCAGCCGATAGTGCTGTCCGCCGCCGACGCCGAGGCTTGGGAGCGCCTGCGTGGACGCTTGCTCCACGCGCTCGCCACCGATTCCGGGCTTGCCGCCGATGCCGCCGGTCTGGCCGATTTTGCTTATACCCTGGCCGTGGGCCGGGAAGCTTTGGCGGTGCGGGCCGGTTTCGTCGCCCACGACCGTGCTTCTTTGCGGGAGGGCTTGGCGCGGCTCGTGCCCGGCGGACCCGGCCCGGAATTAAGCGCGGGCGCGGCGGAACGCTGGCTCGCGGATTGGCTGCGCGGCGGGCGGATCGACGCTGGATTCTGGGCGGAAGAACGGCGACGGCGGATCACTCTGCCCGGTTATCCCTTCCACGGCCCCAAGCTCTGGTTGGACTTGGGGGCCGAAGCCGCCCCGCCCGCCGTTCCCCGCAGTCCGTGGGTGGCCGAGGGTGCGGCGGACGGCAAGCGCTTGTGGCATTTCCACATCGACGCCGCACTGCCCTTGCTGGATCAACACCGGGTCGAGGGACGGCCCTATTTGCCGGGTGTGGTTTCCGCGACCCTGGCCATGGCCGCCGCCGCTGCCGGTGGTTTGCCGGTTGTGGGCGTGGCCGGGGTGATTTGGAAAAAGCCGGTGGAACCGGGCGATGCTGGCTTGGATTTGGCCCTGGAATTCACGCCCGGCAAAACCGGCTACAAATTCCGGCTCGCGCCCGCCGCGGGCGGCGATACCTGGGTGGAAGGCCGCTTGCTCGGTCCCGAGAGCTTGCCCGCACCGGACGGCGTGGCGGTGCCCGCGTTGGAAGACCTGCCGGGGGGCGAGATTCTCGATCAAGAACAAGTCCGCCGCCGTCTGGTCGCGGCGGGTTTGAGCCATGGACCGGTGTTGCGGGCCATCCACCGCTTACGCCTGGAGGGGACTCGGGTGCTGGCGGAACTGGTGCGTCCGGCGGAAGCCCGGCGCGATCTGGACGGGTGGAATCCCTGCCCGGCCTTGCTGGACAGCGCTTTCCAGGCCGCGTGCATGGCGCTGTTGGCCGATCCCGAGCCGGTCCTGCCGCTGCCCTTGGGCATCGAACGCTTATGGCTGTTGCAACCGCATTGGCCGGAACGGCTCAGGCTGGAAGCCCGCTTGGTGGAGCGTAGCCCAGGCTTCGCCCGGATTGATCTGACCCTCGGCGACGAAAGCGGCAAGCCGGTGTGCCGGATGCAGGGTTTGACCGCCCGCTTGCTGCCCGGCAAGGTCCAGGCCGGCCCCGTGCCCTTGTTCGTGCCGCGTTGGCGCAAGGCGGTCGATGCCGGTCCCGCCGTGTTGCCCGCCGAGGGGTCGGTGGCGGTGATCGCGCCCCCGCCGCAAGGGCCGTTGCTGGCCGGTCTCCGCGCCGTTTTGGCAGGGCGCGAATCCGCCGTGTACACGCTGCCGGAATTCTTGGCGCTGGCCGAGGAGTGCCGCCCCGAAACCTTGATCTATGTCCATCCCACCGAAACCGAACCTTCCCAACCCCCCTACGTCCTGTCCCTGCTGGAACTCTTGGCCGCGCTGAACGCCTCGCCGCGTCCGGCCCGTTTGATCCTGCTGACCACGCAAGTCCACGCCACCCGGCCCGGCGAAGTCAATTTGCCCTGGGCTGCCGCCGCGCTGGGTCTGGCACGCACCGCCGCGCGGGAAAACGCCCGGCTCCAAGTCGCCTGCGTGGATGTGGACGATCCCGCCACCTTGGGCGCGGCCTTGGCGGGCGCGGTCGATCCCTTGGGTTTACCCCTGGCTTGGCGCGGGGGGGAACGTTGGGTCCAGCGGCTCGACGCCCTGCCGGTCCCGCCCGCGTCCGGCGTGGCTCCGGTCGGGGCGGGCGACCATATCTTGGTGGTCGGCGGCGCGGGTGGTCTCGGTTTGGCCCTGGCCGAACGCTGGGGCGGACGCCATGGCGCACGTTTCACCTTGGTGGGACGCCGCCCGGCCAGCGAGGCCATGGCCGGGAAATCCCTGACCCATCCCCCGCTTTATCTCAGCGCGGATGTCACCGATCCCGCCGCCCTGGCTGCGGCCATCGCCGCCGCCGAGGCCCGGCACGGACCTATCATCGGGGCGATCCATGCGGCTTTGATCATGGCCGACCGCGCCATCCGCAATATGGGCCGGGAGGATTTCCTGCCAGCCTTCGAGGTCAAGCGCTTGGGCTTGCATTATCTCTACGAACAACTCAAAGACCGGCCCTTGCGCTGGCTGGCGGTGTTTTCGTCGGTCAATGCCTTCGTCGCCAACGCCGGGCAATCCAATTACGTCGCGGGCTGCGCGGTGAAGGACGCCTTGGGCCTGCGCTTGGCTGGACAGGCCCGGTTCCCGGTGCGGATCGTCAATTGGGGGTATTGGGGCGAAGTGGGCCGGGTTGCGACCGAGGATTACCGCCAGCGCATGGCCCGGATTGGCGTGCATTCGATAGGCGTGGCGGAAGGCTTGGACGCCCTGGAAACCATCCTCGCGGGCGATTTACCCCAGGTGTTGGCGATCCGCGCCGAGCCCGCGGTGTTGGCGCAATTGGGCTATGCCGCCCCGGTGGAACCCGCGCCTAGTGTGGAACCGACCCCCACCCCGGAACCCGCGCCCGGCGATTTGTTCGCCGCCGCTTGCCGGGAAGCCCTGGCCGTGGCCGAAACCGACCGCGCCGCCTTGGCCGGGGCCACGGGCGATTACCGGGAATTGGATCTCTTGTCGGTGCAAGCCCTCGCCGCGTGGTGGCGGGAGCAGGGTTTGCCGACCCGCGCCCCATCCGCGACCTTGGCCCAAGCTTTGGGGCTGGCCCAGGATCACCGCCGCCAATTCGCCGCCCTGCTCGATATGCTGGTCCGGCATGGCTTCCTGGCCCAATACGGCGACGCGGTGGCGGCGGGGGTGCAGTCGGTGCCGCCCGCCGCCGATATCGCCGCCCGCCGCGCCGCTTTTTTGCAACGCGCCCCGCATTTCGCCGCCCATTTCCGGCTGCTCGATGCCTGCCTGGAACGCTACACCAGTACCCTGCGCGGCGAAACCGCGCCCACCGAGGTGCTGTTCCCGGATATGTCCATGTCCCTGGTCGAAGGCATGTACCGCGGCAACCGTATGGTGGACCATTTCAACGCCAAGCTCGCCGCCGCTGCCGCCGCCGCGCAACGATGGCACGGCCTGGGCTCGCCGTTCCGGGTGCTGGAATTCGGTTCCGGGACCGGCGGAACCAGCCAGCGGGTGTTGCCCGCGCTGGGACCGGGGGCGGCGTATGACTACACGGATATTTCGTCTGGTTTCCTGATCCACGGCAGGCGGCAGTTCAAGGCGGCTTATCCGTTCATGGATTTCAAGCTGTTCAACCTGGAAAACCCGCCCGATCCGGCGGATTTCAAGGCGTCCAGCTACGATCTCGCCTTCGGGGCCAATGTCATCCACGCCACCCGCGACCTGTCGCGTTCCTTGGGTCATATCGGCGGCTTGATCCGGCCCGGTGGCTTGCTGATGTTGTACGAGATGGTCGCCAACCATGAATTTGTCACCATCACTTTCGGCTTGTTGCCGGGCTGGTGGTTGGCGGAAGACCCACGCTTGCCGCACGGTCCTTTGCTCGATCCGGCGGCGTGGCGGCGGGTGTTGACCGCGAATGGTTTCGACGAGGTCGGTATTTTCGGCCAGCCCGAAGCCCAGGACGAAAGCCAGGCCACCCACGCCTTGATCGTGGCCCGCCGCGCCGATCCCGACCGGCCCGCCGCCGGGCCGGAAACCCGCGAGCGGCGCGGTTTGTTGCGGGGCCGCTTGCGGCGCGAAACCCGGCCCGCCGCCCCCGCCGCCGACAGTGCCGCGCTGGAATCCCAAGTCCTGGCCTGCGTCGCCGCCACCTTGGAAATCCCCATGGACCGGATCGATCCCCAACGCAGCTTGGCCGATTACGGGGCCGATTCGATCCTGGGGGTGCAATTGGTGCGGGATTTGAACCGCCGCTTCGGGGTGGAATTGAAGCCGACGGCCTTGTTCAGCCATCCTTCGGTGCGGGCCGTGGCCCAGTATTTGGCGGCGCAGCATGGGGTGCGGGCCGATGCCCCGGCTGGGGACGCTGGCCCATCCATCCCCGAGTCCATGCCGGAAGCCCCGCCCGCACCACCCCGCCCGGAAGACGCCGAAGCCATCGCGGTCATCGGCATGGCGGGCCGGTTTCCGGGGGCGGCGAACGTGGACGAATTCGAGCGGCTGTTGTTGGCGGGTGGCTGCGGGGTTGGCCCGGTCCCGCTGGAACGCTGGGACCATGGCTTGATCTATGATCCCAAGCCTTTGCGGCCCGGCCATAGCGTCTGCCCGGAAGGCGGTTTTATCGCCGATGCCTTCGGGTTCGATCCCGTATTCTTCGGGTTGTCGCCCGCCGAGGCCACCGCCATGGACCCGCAGCAACGGCTGTTCCTGATGACCGCGTGGCATGCCCTGGAAGATGCCGGATTGGCCCCCGCCGCGCTGAAGAACAGCGCTTGCGGCGTTTATGCCGGCAATGTGGCGGGGGATTACGGCCAGTTGCTGGAAACCGCCGGACAGGGTCGCGATGCCCATGGTTTCATGGGGTCCGCCGCGTCCATGCTGCCGGCCCGTATCGCCTACCATCTCGACCTGAAAGGCCCGGCCTTGTCCATCGACACGGCGTGTTCGTCCTCGCTGGTCGCCATCGCCGAGGCTTGCGAAGCCCTGCGCGGGGGGCGTTGCGATTTGGCCTTGGCGGGCGGGGTGGCGGCGATGTTCACGCCGGGCTTCTATGTGGTGGCTTCCAATGCCGGGATGCTGTCGCCTACGGGCCGCTGCCATACCCTGGACGCCGCCGCCGATGGTTTCGTCCCTGGCGAGGCGGTGGCGGTGTTGGCGCTCAAGCGCCTGGACCGGGCCCAGGCCGATGGCGACCGCGTGTTGGGGGTTATCCGGGGGTGGGGTGTGAACCAGGACGGGGCGTCCAATGGCATCACCGCGCCCAGCGCCCCGGCCCAAACCGCTTTGATCCAAGGAGTTCACCGGCGCTTCGCCATCGATCCCGCCGCCATCGATTATGTGGAATTGCACGGCACGGGCACCCGGCTGGGCGATCCGGTGGAAATCGAAGGGCTGGCCGGGGCGTTCGGCGCGACGGGTTCGGTGTGCGGCATCGGTTCGGTGAAATCCAATACCGGCCATACCTTGGCGGCGGCGGGCGCGGTGGGCCTCGTCAAGCTGCTGTTGGCCCTGCGTAGCGGCATCCTGCCGCCCACCCTGCATTTCCAGCGGCTCAATCCGGCGATTAGCCTGGAAGGTACGCCTTTCCGTCCCGTCACCGCGCCCACGCCGTGGCCGCGGAGGCCGGATCGGCCCCGGCGGGCGGCGGTGTCGGCCTTCGGTTTCGCCGGAACCAATGCCCATGTGGTGGTGGAAGAAGCCCCGCCCGCGTCGATCCGGGCCGTGCCGCCCGGACCCTGGCCATTCCCGCTGTCCGCCCGCACGCCCGCCGCGCTCCGGCAACGGGCGGTGGAATTGGCGGATTGGCTACGCGCCCATCCCGAGACCGATCCGGCGGCTTTGGCCGCGACCCTGGCGACGGGGCGGATGCACTTCAAGGTACGGGTGGTGTTGGTCGCCGACCGGCTGGATAAGGTGCTGGCTTGGCTGGACGGGGTGGCGGCGGGTACCGGACAGGTCCGGGCCGACCCTGCGGGCGCGTGGCGGGATTGGGTGGAGGATTATCTGGTGGGGGCCGATTTGCCGCCGGATCGGCTCTGGCCGGGCATAAGGCCGGTGCCTGTGTCCCTGCCCGGTTATCCTTTCGAGCGCCGGGTGTACCGCCCTGGCTGGCCGCCCCAAGGTGCCGCTGGTTTGAATCAGGGCGGTGCGCCTGCCATGGTCGATCCCGCCCCGCTCGATCCGTCCGACCCCGCGTCGATCCTGGCCGCCGTCACCGGCCACCTCGACCGCCTCGCCGCCCATGGCACGGAGACCCCCGCATGAATTCCGCGCATTCGCACTCGGACCCTTCCGCCTTGCTCGATCCTTGGTGCCGCGCCCTGTTGGCGCGGGGGGTCCGCGCGGCGGGACTCGATTCCCGCGTCCTCCCGGATGCCGAGACCCTGGCGGCGGCGTTCGGGGCCGTGCCCCGGTTCCGCCGTTGGTTGGAAGCATCTGCGGATTTGCTGCGTGAGCCGGTCGGCACCGATCCCGACGCCCTGCGCGACGACCTGCTCCGGCGGGAACCGGCGCTGGCCGCCCATGTCGCCCTGGCCGAAGCCTGCGCCGCCGCGCTGCCGGAAATCCTGGCGGGGAAGCTGGCGGCGACCGATGTGCTATTTCCGGGCGGGGCACCGAACCGGGTCGAGCCGATTTACCGCGACAATCCCTGGGCCGATTATTTCAACCGCCTGACCGCCGAGGCTTGCCTACAGGCCGTGGCGGCACGGTTGGCGCGGTGGCCCGGCCAGGTACCGCGCATCCTGGAAATCGGCGCGGGCACCGGGGGCACCACCGGCTTCGTCCTGGACCGGCTGGAGCGCCATCGTGGCACCTTCGAATATGTCTACAGCGATATCTCGCCCGGCTTCGTCCAGCAGGGGCGGAAACTGTTCGGCGGGCGCGGCCACCGTATGGAATTCCTGCGGCTGGATATCGAGCAAGCGGCCACGCCGCCCCTGGAACCCGCCCAAATCATCATCGCCACCAACGTCCTCCATGCCACCCGGCGCATCGACCGGACCTTGGCGAATGTTCGGGCCTTGCTCGCCGACGACGGCTTGTTGCTGCTCAATGAACTGACCCGCACCGATGCCTTCGCCGCCTTGACTTTCGGTTTGCTGGATGGCTGGTGGTGTTTCGAGGACGCGGAACAGCGCTTGCCGCATGGGCCGGTGTTGTCGGCGGCGGGGTGGCGGGCGGCTTTGGCCAGGAACGGCTTCGGAACACCGGCGGTGTATGGCTGGAATGGCCGGGAAGACGGCTTCCAATGCTTGTTCGTTACCACCGCTGCGGCTTATACGCGCCGCGCTCAGGAGCCACAAATACGGATCGAAGCCCGGAATCCCATCGCCACGCCCGGCCTGGAAACCGGGACGGACGCGGCGGCGCTGCGGCGGCGGGTACGGGAAGTGCTGGCCCGCCGCTTGGGATTCGCCCCGGACGATATCGGTTGGGAGCATCCTTTCGCCGAATTGGGGGTGGATTCCATCGTGGCTCCGCAGTTCGCCGCCGATCTGGCCGACGCCTTGGGAACCGGGGTGGATGCCATGGATATCTATAACCACGGCACGGTGGCCGCGCTGGCCGGGGCGCTGGCGGAACGCTTGCCACGGTCGTCCACTACGGAAACCAGGGTGGTTTCCGCCGCATCCGGGCCGCCCGGTGACGCCATCGCGGTGATTGGCTTGGCTTGCCGGTTCGCGGGTGCGCCGGATGCCGACGCCTTCTGGGACTTGCTGGCCGAAGGCCGCGATGCCACCGCTCCGGTTGGCACCGCCCGCTGGGCCGACCCCGGCCTGCAACTGACGGCGGGGCTTCTGCCCGAAGCCGAGTGTTTCGACCCGGATTTCTTCCGCCTATCCCATGCCGAAGCCGAGGTGATGGACCCCCAGCAACGGGTATTCCTGGAAGAATGCTGGCACGCCCTGGAAGATGCCGGTTTGGGATCGGCCCAGTTGGAGGGCCGCGCTTGCGGGGTGTTCGTCGGGGTCGCGGCCCAACACCATCCGGCCAACCAAGGCGAGGCCCGTGCCGCCCTGGGCAATTCCAACGCCATCCTCGCGGCCCGCATCGCCTATCACCTGAACCTGAAAGGCCCGGCAGTGCCGGTGGATACTGCGTGTTCCTCGTCCTTGGTCGCCATCCATCTGGCGGCGCAGGCGCTACGCAACGGCGATTGCGAACTGGCCTTGGCGGGCGGGGTCTCGGTGTTGTTGTGCAATTCCGCCCTGCCCCGGTTTTTGGTGGAGGCCGGGATGGTTTCGCCCACCGGGCAATGCCGGGCTTTCGATGCCGGAGCGGATGGTTTCGTGCCCGGCGAGGGCGTGGGCGTGGTGGTGTTGCGGCGACTGGATCAAGCCTTGGCCCATGGCGACCGCATTTTGGGCGTGATCCGGGCCACCGGCATCAACCAGGATGGCCGGACCAGCGGCATCACCGCGCCCAGCGGTCCCGCCCAGACCGCTTTATTGCGGCGGGTCTGGGCGCAGGCCGGCATCGAACCCGCCAGTTTGTCGCTGATCGAGGCCCATGGCACCGGCACGCCTTTGGGCGATCCCATCGAGGCGCAGGCCTTGGCGGCGGCGTTCGGGGCGCGGGCGGGGAATACCCGCCTTGCCCTGGGTTCGGTGAAGCCCAATATCGGCCACACCCTGACGGCGGCAGGGGTTGCCAGCGTCATCAAGGTGTTGTTGGCCCTGCGCGAACGGACCCTGCCGCCCAGCCTGCATTTCCACACGCCCAACCCCCGCTTGAACCTGGAGCAATCGCCGTTCTATGTGCCCCAACAGGCTGAAGCCTGGCGGGCGGCGGAACCCCGGCGGGCGGCGGTCAGCAGTTTCGGTTTTTCCGGCACCAATGCCCACGCCGTGATCGAGGAAGCGCCGCCCACCACTGCGCCCGTCACGATGGCGGGCGATGCGCTATTGCTGTTGTCCGCCGCCGACCAGCCCGCCTTGGTCCGCTTGGCGCGGCGGCTGGCGGCGTGGCTGGCGGCGCATCCCGACACCGCATTGGCCGATCTGTGCCGCAGCTTGAATGCGGGACGGGCTTTCCTGGCCGAACGGGCGGCGTTCCGGGTGGATGCCCTGGCGGTGTTCCGGCGTGGCCTCTTGGCCCTGGCCGAAGGCCGCGCCGATCCGGCCTTGATCCATGTTGGCGGTTTGCTCGGGGAAGCGGGCGCGGTCTGGCGCATCGCTCCCGGCGACGATTTAACCCGCTTGGGGGCGCATTTCGTCGCGGGCGGGCTGGCGGATTGGGAACGCTTGGGTGTTGGTGGGCGGGTGTTGTCCCTGCCGGGCTATCCATTCGCACGGGATCGTTTTCCTTTGCCGGGAGATGCGGCCACGGACGGACATGGTGCCGCCCTGGACGCCCTCGTGCCCGGCGGCGATCCGGCCTTCGCCGATCATGTATGGGATGGCCGGGCGATTGTCCCGGCCACCGCCTTGCTTTGGCTTGCCGCCCAGGCTTTGGGCGGGCGGGCTTGCCTGATCGAGGCGGTGCGCTGGCATCGACCCTTGACGGCGGATGGCCGGGAAGCCCGCTTCGTCCTCCAAGCCGATGGCCGGGTCGTGCTGGAAAGCGCCGAGGGCCGCCATGCCGAAGCCCGCGCCCGTCCGGCCCGGACCGAGGAGAGGCCGCAGTTGGCGCTACCCGCCGCTCTGCCGGAAACCTGGAACCATGCGGCGGTTTACCAGCGGTTCGCGGCGTTGGGGTTTGCCTATGGGCCATTGTTCCGGGTGGTCCAAGGGATCGCCACGACCCCTGGCCGGGCGGGGTCGCGCCTCGCGTGGCCGGATGGTGTGCCAGCCAGCCGCCATCCCGCAATCGGGCTGCTCGATGGGATGATCCAATCGGCTTTGGGATTGCTGGATTCGGGGGAACAGCCTGTCACTGTGGTGCCCATCGGCTTGGGGCGGGCCTGGATCGATCCCGCCGCCCTGGCCGCGCCGCTGCGGGTCGAGGTCCGCGCCGTCGGCGATGCCGCCGCGTCCGGCGAGCGCCATTTGGATGTGGTGGCCTGGAATGCCGCCGGGGAAGTCGCGGCCCGCTTGGAAGGCTTGGCCGTCCGGGTGTCGGAGGCCGGAGACCCTATACAGCCCTTGCTATACCGTCCCGCTTGGCGGCGGGCCGAACTGGCGGCGGGATTCCAGCCCTTGCGGGAGGTCACGGTTTTGCTGTTCGACCACAGCGCCACCACTCCACCGGCGCTGTCCGGCCAGACTTGCATTTTGGTCACGCCCGGCCCGGCTTTCCGCGCCTTGGCTGACCACCGCTACGAACTACCGCCCGGTGATCCCGCCGCCTTGTCGGCATTGGCCCAAGCCTTGGCCGGGCGGGGATTGCATCCCGATGTCTGGCTGAACCTCTGGCCCCGCACCCAGGCCGATGACGATGCCGCAACCCGTTTGGCGCTGGGACCTTTGACCTTGCTGCACGGGCTGCGGTCTTGGCTGCCACGGCGCGATGCCTCCCGTACCTTGCGGGTGGTACAGGTCGGCCCCGCCGCCAAGGACGCCGATCCGGCTCAGGCCGCGACCGCCGGTCTGTTCCATGCGCTGGCCGGGGAAGAACCCCGCTTCATGGGCAACACCTTGGCTTTACCGGAAGGCGTTGATCCTTGGCCCATACTGCTGGCCGAACTGGCGGAGGCTGAAGGTGCCGGGGAAATCCTTCTGGATGCCGAGGGCCACCGCCATGTCCGCGCCTACGTCCCCGTGCCGGAATCCGGCGGCGTGGCAGACCCGCTTGCCCATGCGGTCTGCCTGATTACGGGCGGCTTGGGCGGTTTGGGTTTGGCCTTGGCCGCGCATCTCTGGCGTACCCGGCGGGCGAAACTCGCCTTGCTGGGCCGCACCCCGCCCCAGGAGCGGGCCGCGCAAGTCCTCGCGGCGCTCCGGGCCGAAGGGGCCGATATCCTGGAATTGCGGGCCGATTTGAACGATACCGCCGCCCTAGCCACCGCCTTGGCCGATATCCGCGTCCGCTGGGGCGCAATCCAGGCGGTATTCCATCTGGCGGGTGTGCAGGCCGATGGTTTCCTGCGCGGCCTGCCGGTCGATGTCCCGGAACGGGTGCTGGCCCCGAAAATCGGCGGCACCTTGGCTTTGTTATCGGCCTTGGCGGGAAGTCCGGTACGGCTCTGGGTGGGCTTCGGTTCGCTGGCCGGTGCTTTCGGTGCGCCGGGCCAAGCCCCGTATGCCGCCGCCAACCGGGCCATGGATGCCCTGCTGGAACGCGCCGCCCATGAACACCCGGATTGGCGGGTATTGGCCTTGGACTGGGGCTATTGGGCGCTGGATGGGGGTATGGCGGTGCGGGATCGCGACGCAGCATCGGTCCAAGCCAGCACCGGCCTGACCGGGTTCACCCCGGAGCAGGGCATGGCCTTGCTGGATCGGGTGTTGGCCGCACCCGTATCTGGGCGGTTATTGCTGGCCCAGGGTCGGCGGGCGGTGTTCGAAGCGTTCATGGCGGGGTCCGGCCCGTCGGTCCCGGCCACTCCGCCCGCCGCCGCCCCGGAGGATTTCCTGGCCTATCTCACCGGCATCGTCGCGGAAATCACCCACACCCCGGCCCAGCGGCTCGGCCCGGATCGCGCCTTGGACGAGTTCGGGATCGATTCCATCATGATTACCCGGCTCAATGCCCGCTTGGAACGGGATTTGGGCCGGATTTCCAAGACCTTGTTTTTCGAGCATCCCACGCTCAGGTCGCTGGCCGCTTATTTGGCCCGCCAATATGGGGGAGTCCGGCCCCAGGTCCGGGCCGCGGCCAGCCCGCCGCCGGTCCCGGACGCCGATCCCGCTGCCATCGCCATCGTCGGCATGGCGGGCCGGTTTCCCGAAGCGGGCGATTTGGACGCCTATTGGCGCAATTTGCTGGCGGGCCGGGTGTGTATCCGCGAAATCCCCGCCGGGCGCTGGCCCTTGGCGGGTTTCTACGACCCGGACCCGCAACGCGCCGGGACTAGCTATGCCAAATGGGGCGGTTTCATCGAAGGCGTGGACCGCTTCGACCCCTTGTTCTTCAACATCGCCCCCGACGAAGCCGCCCGCATGGACCCGCAGGAACGCTTGTTCCTGGAAACCGCTTGGCAATGCCTGGAAGACGCCGGTTCGACCCGCGCCGGGTTCGGCCCGGCCGGGGAACGCGAGGTCGGGGTCTATGTCGGCGTGATGTATGGCGATTACCAATTGCTGGCCCATGATGCCGCCGCCGGGCAGGGCACCATCGGCGGGGCCGCGCCGTATTGGTCCATCGCCAACCGGGTGTCCTATGCCTTGGGGCTGGAAGGACCGAGCCTCGCGGTGGATAGCGCGTGTTCTTCCTCGCTGACCGCTTTGCATCTGGCTTGCCAGGCCATCGCGGCGGGCGATTGCCGCGCCGCCTTGGTCGGCGGGGTCAATCTCAGCCTGCATCCCGACAAATATATCGGCCTGAGCCAGGGCCGGTTCGCGTCCAGCGATGGCCGTTGCCGGTCGTTCGGGGCCGGGGGTGATGGCTATGTGCCGGGCGAGGGCGTGGCGGCGGTATTGTTGAAGCCGCTCACCGCCGCCCTGGCTGCGGGCGATGTGATCCACGGCGTGATCCGCGCCACCGCCATCAACCACGGCGGGCGCACCAATGGCTATACCGTGCCCAATCCCGCCGCCCAGGCCGCCGCCATCCGCCGGGCTTTGCGGCGGGCGGGTCTGTCCGGGACCGAACTGGGCTATATCGAGGCCCACGGTACCGGCACCCGTTTGGGCGATCCCATCGAAATCGAAGGCTTGGTCCAAGCCTTGGGCGGGAACGTGCCGCCGGGCGCGATTCCACTGGGTTCGGCCAAGGCCGCTATCGGGCATTTGGAGGCGGCGGCGGGGGTTGCGGGCCTCATCAAGGTCTTGTTGCAGATGCGCCATGGCCGATATGCGCCCTTGCCGCTGGCGGGGCCGGTCAATCCCGATATCGATTTCGCGGCCACGCCCTTGCGTTTGCAAACCACGGCGGCTGCCTGGCCGACCGCCGCCGATGGTCGCCGTTATGCGGGCGTGAGTTCGTTCGGCGCGGGCGGGGCTAATGCCCATGTGATCGTGCAAGACCCGCCGCCCCGCCCGGCCCGCACCGCTGACGGCTTCGCCCGTGTGGTTCCGCTGTCGGCCCGCACCGAAGCCCAGGTCCGGGCCTTGGCCGGGGCGTTGGCCGGACATCTGGCCGGGCGCGAGCCGCCGCCCACCTTGGCCGATCTTTGCCATACCCTGACCATAGGCCGTGAATCCCTGCGTTGCCGTTGCGCCTTCGTGGCCCAGGATAGGGACCACGCCCGGAACCTCCTCGCCGCCATCGCCGAGCGGCGGGAAGGCGGCGGCGTGGTTTGGGGCGAAGCGCCCGACGATAGCGGTGCGGCCCCCGCCCAACCCGGCGGCGGCGACTTGCCCGCCTTGGCGGAATTCTGGTGCCGGGGTGGGGCGGCGCTCTGGCCCCAGGACGGGACGCGGATATCCTTGGCGGCGCGGCCTTTCCTCGGGGGACGCCATTGGCTGCGTGCAACCCCGCCGATCCCGGTCTCCGTACCGCCCGTGCCCGGCGATTGGACCCGCCAGCCGCGCCCGCTCCGGGAGGGGGAACAGGCGGCTTGGCTATTCACCCTGCCGCCCGATTCCACCCTGTTGAGCCAACACATCGTCGGCGGCGAGCGTTTGCTGCCCGGTGCCGCCATCGTGGCGATGGCCTTGGAACTGGAACCGGCGGGGCTGAAGGAATTGACCTGGATGCAATCCATCCGGGCCGGTGCCGCGCCGTTGCGGCTGGATTTCTCGCTAAGGTCCACTGCAGCGGGTACGGCGTTCACGGTGCGGGCGGGCGACGACCCCGCTGTGCTGGCTGCGGGTGTGATGGGGGCCGTGTCCGGCGCGATGGCGGTTTCCGAGCTTCCCGCCGGGGCCGGGGCAGTGGTGGAAGCCGGTGATTTTTATCGCCGCCTCGCCGAACTGGGTTTGGAATACGGCGGGCGGTTCCAGGGGGTGCGGCGGTTATGGCCGGATGCCGTGCTGGCCCGCGCCGAATTGGCAATCCCCGACCACGCCAGCCCTGCACTCGACCCGGCTTGGCTGGATGGTGCGTTCCAAACCCTGGCCGGGCTGTTGCCGGATTTGCGGCGGGCGGTGCGCGGCGAAGGCGTGCCGGTGCCGTATACCCTGGGTTCGGTGGCGGTCTTCGGTGATTGGCGGCAGGTCCGCGAAGTGCGGGCGCGGCGGCTTTCGGCACCGGATGCGCCCGTGCAGCGTTTCGCCCTGGCCTTGGTCGATGCGGCGGGCCGACCCGTGCTGTCGGTCGGGGAACTCACCGCCCGCCGCCGCATCCTCGCCCCGGTCGCAACGCCTCCGACCCTGCTGAAACCTATCTGGGTGGCCCGTCCGGTCCAAGGGCCGCGGCCTGGGCGGGCGCTGGTCCTGGTCGCGCCGGGTGCGGAAAGCTTGGCTGCGGAACTGGCCGGGCGCTTCTTGGATGCCCCGGTGCTGGCCTTCGACGCGGCGCTGCCAACCGGCTTGGCACTGGCGGGCCGGACGCTTTATTACCTGGATACCGCCGAGGGCGCGGTGCCGCCCCCGGAAGGCGACGCCGGGATTTGGGCCGAAGCCGCGGCCTCGCGTAGCCTGCGCTTGCTGGCGGTTTTGCGGCGGCTGGCCGCTGGCCCGGAGGGCCGGTCCATCCAGCGGATGGTGATCGTCACGCGGGGCGTTTACGCGGTCCATGCCGCGCCCGGCCTGGAACGGGCCAGCGATGCCGCCGGTTTGCACGGACTGGCGAAAGCCGCCGCCCGCGAATGGCCGGGTATCCCGGTCGTCGCCGTGGATTTGCCCGCCGAGGGGGATGGCCGCGCCTTGGACCGCTTGGCGGCGGAACCGGGCGATAGCGCCGGGGCCGAAATCGCCTATCGGCAAGGGCGGCGCTATGTCCGCCGCTTGCGGCCGGTGGTGGTGGCCGGGGAGAGCCGCCTCCCCTTGGAACAGGGCGGAACCTGTTTGATCGTCGGCGGCATGGGCGGGGTCGGGCGGACTTTGGCCGAGCATTGGGCGCGGGAATTCGGTGCCCGGATCGTGCTGGTGGGTCGCCGTCCCGCCGCTGCCGATAGCGCCGGATTCACCGCGAAGTTGCGGACCCTGGGCGGCGATGGTCTTTATCTCCAAGCCGATGCCAGCGATCCTGCCGCCTTCGCCGCCGCCGTGGCCCAGGCCGAAGCCGCGTTCGGACCCATCCAAATCGCGGCGCAAAGCGCCTTGGCCTTGCGCGATAAAACCTTGGCGCTGATGGACGAGGCCGATTTCCGCGCCGCCTTCGCGCCACGGGCGGCGGTGGGCGCGGCCTTCCTGGCGGCGTTCGCGGCGCGGCCACCCCGTTGCCTCTTGCTGTTTTCTTCCGCCAACCTGTTCCTGGGCCAGCACGGCCAGGGCAATTATGTCGCCGGGAACGCGGCCTTGGCGGCGCTGGGACAGGCGGCGCGGGCGCGGGGCTGGCCGGTGCATTTGGTGCATTGGGGCTTGTGGGGCGAGGTCGGCGCGGTGGCCGATCCCGCCATACAGGCGCGGTTTTCCGCCGAGGGCGTCCTGCCCATCACCCCGGACCTGGGGGCGGCGCTGCTGCCGATGGCCTTGGCGGCGGGCGCGGATATCGCCGCCGTGCGGGTCGAACCGGCCCGCTTGGCGGCGCTGGAATGGGTGGAGCGCCAAGCCTGGCGGCGGGCCGAACCGACCGGCCCGGCTCCCACCGCCCCGGCGCTGGCGGCGCAGTTGGCGCGGGCCGTTCCGGTCGATGAGTCCATCGCGGCGGCGGGAACAGCCTTCGCCATTTTGGAGCGCTATGGTTTGGCGCGGGTGGCCGGGATGTTCCGTGCCCTGGCCGGTGCCGCCGCCCAGCGCCGCCTGACCCCGGCCCGGCTGTGGCGGGAATTGGGCGTGGTCCCGGACTATACCCGGCTGGTCCTGGCCCTGTTGCGGCGGCTGGCCGAATTGGGCTGGGTGGAGGAACGCGACGGGCTGTGGCGGCTGGCCGGGGCGGAAACACCGGATTTGGACCGATACCGCGCCGAACTGGACGGCTGGACCCAGGACCGCCCTTGGCTCGCCGCCAACCGCGATTTATTGGAAAGCTGTCTCGACGCCTATCCCGCCGTGCTGCGCGGGGAGCGGGCCGGGTCGGCGGTGTTGTTCCCGGATGGCGATACCCGGCGGGTGGCGGTGGCCTACCAGGGCAACCCTATTTCCGACCGGGCCAACGCTTTGTTGGTCGCGGCGGTCGTGGCCGAGGTCGAAGCCCGTTTGAAGGCCACGCCGGGGCCGGTCCATCTGCTCGAAGTGGGCGCGGGCACCGGCGGTAGCACCCTGCCCGTGCTGGCCGGGCTGCGGTCCTGGCGGGAGCGCGTCCGCTACCACGCCACCGATATTTCCCCGTATCTGGCCCAGCGCTTGCGCGGACGTTGCGCCGAGGAAGGTTGGGAAATCGAGGCTGCGGCTTTGGATATCACCCGTGCCCCAGGACCGGAGGACACGGCCCGTTACGATTTGATCATCGCCGCCAATGTGGTCCACGCCACCCCGGATATTGCCGCGACCCTAAGCCATTTGCGGACCCGGCTGGCGGCGGGCGGACGCTTGTTGCTCAATGAACTGACCGCCCGCCGCGACCTGGGCACCTTGATTTTCGGCCTGACCCCGCAATGGTGGATGGCGGACGACCCCGAACTCCGGCTGCCCGATAGCCCGGCGCTGGCCCCGGAGGCGTGGCGGGGCGTGCTGGCCGAAACCGGCTGGATCGAACCGCTATCCATAGGCGTGGAAGGCGAAGCTGAAACCAGCGGCCAAAGCCTGGTCACGGCCCTGGCCGACGCATGGAACCCGGTCGGCCCGGATTCCGAAGCCGCAAGCCCGTCCGTCCCAGCCCCCGCCGTCCCAGCCGCAACCCCGGCCCCGCCCAGGCTGGCGGAAGGAACCGCGCGGGACGGGCTGGAGCCGATGCTGGATTATCTCAAGCGGCTGTTCACGGCGGTGCTGGGGGTGGACCCGTCCGAGATGCGGCCCGGCGATACCTTCGAGCGCTACGGCGTCGAATCGCTCTCGGCCCTGGAAATCCGCAACCGCATCGCCGCCGATTATCCGGCGGTGTCCAGTACCCTGCTGTTTGAACACAACACCCTGCGCCGCCTCGCCGAGCATTTGCTGACCCTGGGCGTTCCGGCCCAGCCGCACCGCACCCCGCCGCCCCAAGACCTGCCACCCGCCCCGGCTCCTTCGGTAGCCGAGGATGCGGAATCCCAGCCCGCGCCACCGGTCCGGGCCGAACCCATCGCGGTGATCGGTTTCGCCGGGCGTTTCCCCGGCGCGGACACCCCGGAAGCACTGTGGACGTTGCTACGCGAAGGCGGCAGCGCCTTGGGGCCGGTGCCCGCCGACCGCTGGGACGCCGAGCGCTATCTGGACCGGGGCGCAGGCAAAGTGCCCGCGCCCGGCCATTGCCGTTCGCGCTGGGGCGGTTTCCTCGAAGGCATCGACCGCTTCGACCCGCTGTTCTTCGGCATCCCGCCCCTGGAAGCCGAAACCATGGACCCGCAGGAACGCCTGTTCATCGAAACCTGTTGGAACGCCCTGGAAGACGCTGGCACCACCCCGGCCCGCCTCGCCGATCAAGCCCGCGCCACGGGTGCGCCGGGTTCGGTGGGGGTGTTCTGCGGCGTGATGAACACCGCCTATCAATGGCTGGCCGCCGAGGCTTGGCGGGCCGGGGAAGACCGCGCCGCCAGCAGCCATTTCTGGTCGATCCCCAACCGGGTGTCGTATTTGTTCGATTTCGATGGCCCCAGCTTGGCCGTCGATACCGCTTGTTCGTCCTCGTTGACCGCCTTGCACTTGGCCTGCGAGAGCCTCAGGCGCGGCGAATGCGGCGCGGCCTTGGTCGGGGGTGTCAACCTGATCGCCCACCCCAGGCAGTTGGTGAACCTGGGACAAGCCGGGATGATCGCCGCCGGGGCCGAATGCCGGGCTTTCGGGGCCGGGGCCGATGGCTTCGTCGATGGCGAGGGCGTGGGCGTGCTGGTGTTGAAACCCTGGTCGCGGGCGCTGGCCGATGGCGACCGCATCGACGGCTTGATCGTCGGCAGCGCCCTCAACGCCGGGGGCAAGACCGGCGGCTTCACCGTGCCCAATCCCAGGGCGCAAACCGCGGTGATCCGCGCCGCCCTGGATCAAGCCGGGATCGGTGCCGATGGCCTCTGCTTGATCGAAACCCATGGCACCGGCACCGAATTGGGCGACCCCATCGAAGTGGCGGGCCTGTTGGCGGCGCTGAAAGACCCGGCCCCGGCCCAGCGCCTGCCCTTGGGCACCCTGAAGGCGAATATCGGCCATTTGGAAGCGGCGGCGGGCATCGCCAGCCTCATCAAGGTGTTGCTGCAATTACGCCACGCCACCATCGCGCCGGCCCGTCATGCCGCCACCCCCAATCCCTTGATTCCCTGGCCGGACGCGCCGTTCCGCCTGCCCGCCGACGCCGAACCCTGGCCGCAACCCCCGCATCGTCCGCGCCGGGCGGCGGTGTCCGGTTTCGGCGCGGGCGGGGCCAATGCCCATGTCATCGTCGAGGCAGCCCCCGCCACGCCGCGGCGGGCGGTACCGGCTTCCCCGGAACACTTGCCGCTGACGGCCAAGACGCCCCGGCTCCTGGCGGAACTGGCAGGCCGGATGGCCGAGGCGGTCGCCGGATTGGCCCCGCGCCACGCCGGTGGCGATACCCGTACCTTATTGGCCGATATCGGCAGGACGTTGCGCGAAGGCCGGGTCGGGCAGGCCCATACCCTGTGGTTCGCCGCCCATGATGTCGATGAATTCGTCGCCGCCTTGCGGGCGGTGGCGCGGGGCGGAATCCCCCCGGAACCGGCGCGCCCCCCGGTCGAGCCGCCGTGTGATCCCCGCGCCCGGCCCGTGTCCCTGCCCACCTCGCCGTTCGACCGGCAACGTTATTGGCTCGATGTGGAACCCGCGCCGCCCGGTGGCGTGCCCGGTGTCCGGCCCGCAGTGGCGGATGCCGGGCACGCCACGCCACCGGCTACCGCCACCCAGCTTCTAGGCTTGGAATGGATGCCCGATCCTGTGCCGACCGCAGGGGCGTCTCCATCCCGCACCATCCTGTTGATTGGCGGTGGCGCGGCGTTGGCGGCGGATTTGGCCGGTTTGGGCCATGCGGTCGAACGGCTGTCGGCGGCGGGCACCGAATGGCAAACCACTCTGGCGCACGCGGGCGAACCCTGCTGGGTCGTCGTCGATGGCCGTGGCGGCGACGCAGCCGGGCCGATGCTGCGGGCGGCGCTGGATATCGCCCGCCGCGTCGTCGGCACAGCGGGACCGGGCCGCCTTTTGCACATCGCATCCTTGGGTGCGGACGGTCAGCCGCTGCCAGCGTCCATCGCGATAGCCGCTTTGTTCCGCTCGCTGGTTCTGGAAAATCCGGCCTGTAGCGCCGCCGCCGTGGCGATGGCACAGCCCACCGCCGCCGCCATCGCCGCCGAATTGGCGGCTTTGGACCGGCCCGGCAGTTATGGCGTCCGCTATCTGGGGGCGGAACGCCAGCAGTTGGCTATCGCGCCGCCCGCCGCCGGGTCGGCCCGTCCGTTGCCGGGCTTCCGCGAGGGCGGGAGTTATGTGCTGGTGGGCGGTTTGGGCGAAGTGGGTCGGCCTTTGGCCCAGGTCTTGGTGCGTCGCTACCGGGCGCGGGTGGCGATTCTGGGCCGTACCGCGCCGGATGCCCAGGTTCAGGCGCGGTGGGCCGAGTTGGGGAGTTCGGGTTCCATCCGCTATGTGCGTTGCGATATCAACGACCGCGCCGACTTGGCTGCGGCCCTGGCCCAGGTCGCGGAGTTTCAGGGCGGCATCGATGGCGTGTTGCATCTCGCCCGCAAGGTCGCGCCCGCGCCCTTGCACGCGCTGCGACTGGAAGACGCCGCCGCCACCCTGGCCCCCAAGGTCGAAGGCAGCTTGAATTTGCTCGGTGCGCTGGCGGCTTACCGCCCGGATTGGCTGATCCTGTTCTCGTCCCTGGCCGCTTGGGCCGGGCAGGCGGGCGGGGCCGATTACGCGGCGGCTTGTGCGTTCCAGGACGGTTTGGCCCTCGCCGCCGGGCCAATGCCGACGCCGGTACTGGCGGTGGCTTGGCCGCAATGGGAACACGACCTTTATCTCGACGCGGCCAAACGGCAGCAATGGTCGGCCCTCGACCTCGCCACGCTGGACATCGAGGCCGGGCTGGACGCGCTGGAAAACCTGTTGCGGCAAGGGCCGGGTGCCTATGGCGTCCTCCACGGCGCGGATTCGGCGCTCGCCCGTTTGGCGGAGCGCTTGCCGGGCTACCGGGCCGCGCCGTCCTGGGCCGGGCAATTGGCCGGGTGGGACGCCGCGACCTTGCGGGCCTACCGCGATTACCTGCGGGCCGAAGGGCTCGCGCCGCCTACCCTGGACAGTCCACAAGACCCGCCCGCTTCCGCCGCGGACACCTTCGCCGCCGAGGTGCTGGCGGTGTGCGCCGAGTATTTGAAAATCGCGCCGGACCTGTTGGCCCAGGCTTCGTTCGCCGAACTGGGCCTGGATTCGATCCGCGCCCTGCATTTGGCCGAGCGCTTGCAACGCTGCCTGCAACGCCCCGTGGAACCTGTCATGCTGTTCCAACATCCCACCATCGCCCGCCTTTCCGAGGCTTTGGCCACCGCAGGAGCCCACCCGTGAATCCATCTGTGGAAACCGCCGATGTCCTGACCCGCGAAATCCTCGAACTCCTGGCCGCGACCGCGCCGGAATCCGGGCGCTTGTCCCCCGCCGAATTCGCGGCCCGGCATCAGGCCCGCCCCCAGCCGCGCAAGACCCTGGATTTCAGCATCATGTTCTTTTCCGCCGCCGCCGACGCGGTGCCCGCCGCCGGGTTGTATGATCTGCTGCGGCGGGCGGCGGTCAGCGCCGACCGGCTGGGGTTTGCCGCGATTTGGTTGCCGGAGCGGCATTTCCACCGTTTCGGCGGCGCTTATCCCGCGCCGGCGGTGTTGGCGGCGGTGTTGGCCGACCTGACCCGGCGGGTGCGTTTGCGGGCGGGCAGTATCACCTTGCCTTTGGATTCGCCGATCCGGGTCGCCGAGGCTTGGGCCATGGTCGATCAGCTTAGCGGGGGGCGGGTCGATCTCGGTTTCGGCAACGGTTGGAGTCCCAATGATTTCGTATTGGCCCCGGAGTGCTTCGCCGAACGCAAAGGCATCCTGCGCGAGCGTATCGAGCAGGTGCGCGGGCTGTGGCGCGGCGAGGCTTTGTCGTTCATCAATGGCGAGGGCGGGCGGGTTCCGGTGCGGACCTGGCCCCGGCCCGTGCAGGCGGAACCGCCGATCTGGATCGCCGCCACCGGCAACCCGGAAACTTTCGCCTGGGCCGGTGCCCAGGGGTTCAATATCCTGACCATGTTGCTCGGCGGCACGCTACAGGACACCGCCGGGCGGGTCCGGGTGTACCGAGAAGCCCGCCGCGCCGCCGGTTTGGACCCCGCAGGGGGCCGGGTGGCTTTGATGCTGCATACCCTGGTCCACCCCGACCGGGCGCGGGTGATGGCGGCGGTCCAGGAGCCGTTTACCCGCTATGTGCGCGACGCCCTCGACGCCCAGCGCCATGCCAGCCCGGAAGGCCGGGCCTTGGACGAGACCCAACGCGAACAGATGGTGCGCTATGCCACCGAGCGCTATACCCGTACCGCCGCCTTGTTCGGCCCGCCCGAAGATTGCCAAGCGCTGTTGCGGGAGATTGCCGGGGCCGATATCGACGAAATCGCTTGCTTGATCGATTTCGGCCCGGAAACGGATTTGGTCCTCGAAGCCTTGCCGCATCTGGCCGGACTGCGCGACCAGTGGAACGGCGTCCCGGCCTGCCATCCCGCGCCGGAACCCGCCGCCATCGCCACGCCGAACCATTCGCCCATCGCGATCATCGGCATGAGCGGCAGCTTTCCGGGTGCCCCGGATTTGGCGGCTTTGGCCGAGGCGCTGGCCGCTAATACCTCGGCCCTGCGTCCGCCGCCGCCAGGCCGTTATGGCGCGGAAACCCCGGCCTTGGCCTTGGGTGGTTTCATCGACGAGGTGGAATGGTTCGATCCCACGCCGTTCCGCTTGTCCCCGGCGGAAGCCGCCGTCATGGACCCACATCAGCGCTTGCTGCTGAGCGCGGCGCGGCGTTGTTTCGCCGATGCGGGGCTGTCCCCCGCAGCGGTGGCGGGCACGGCGACCGGGGTATTCCTGGCCTTGTATTCCGACAGCCATAGCGCCCGCCAGCCCACCCCGCCCAACGGCCAGCCCGATCCCTTGGCCGCGACCGGGCGCATCCATGCCTTGGCCGCCAACCGGATTTCCCATGTTTTCGATTTGGCCGGTCCCAGCGAGGTCGTCGCCACCGCGTGTTCTTCGGGACTGGTGGCGGTGCACCGTGCCGTGCAGGCTGTGCGGGCCGGGGAATGCGCCATGGCCTTGGTCGCGGCGGCCAGCCTCCTGCTTAGCGATGGCGAATCCCGCGCCCTGGGCGGCTTGGGTATCTTGTCGCCGGAGGGCCGTTGCCGTCCGTTCGACCGGGCGGCGAATGGACAAGCGCGGGGCGAAGGCGTCTGTGCCTTGCTCTTGAAACCATTGGACGCGGCCTTGGCGGCGGGCGATCCCATCCACGCGG
Organism: Methylomagnum ishizawai; assembly: GCF_900155475.1. Lineage (NCBI taxonomy): Bacteria > Pseudomonadati > Pseudomonadota > Gammaproteobacteria > Methylococcales > Methylococcaceae > Methylomagnum > Methylomagnum ishizawai. Next base: position 310,878 of record NZ_FXAM01000002.1, read on the forward strand.
TGATCCGGGGCAGCGCGACCAATCACAGCGGTGCGGCCAGCGGTTCCTTGCTCCTGCCCAACGCCAACCGCCAAGCCGATTGCATGGCGCAAGCCCTGGCCGATGCCGATGTGCCGCTGGCCGGTTTGGGCTATATCGAGGCCCATGGCGCGGGCGGGGCGGGCGATTTGGCGGAATTGGCGGCTTTCGCCGAAGTTTGGCGGCGACAGGGCGCGGTGCCCCACGAACCGGGAATCGCGCTGGCTTCCGGCAAGGCGGCGATGGGTTCCTTGGACGCGGCGGGGGGCTTGGCGGGTTTGGCGCGGGCGGTGTTGGCCGTGCGCGAGGGGATGTTGCCGGGTTTGGCGGCGGGGGGCGATTTGGGCGCGGACTCTCCTTTGGCCGGTACGCCCTTCTATTTGAACCGCCAGCCCCGGCCCTGGACCGGCCCGGAAACCCGCCGCGCCGGGGTCCATGCCTACGGACTGGGCGGGGTCAATGCCCATGTCATCGTCGAAGCCCCGCCCCGGCCCCGCCCGGCGGCATCGCCTCCGCCTCCCGAGCAACCCCTGCATTTCCCGCTGCCCCCGGAAACATGCGGTTCGGTCCCGGTTCCAGCCCCGGCTTCGGTGGTCGGCGATTTCTACGATTACGTCACCCGCGACGACCATGGCCGGTTCGAGGAAACCTATCTCACCCTCGCGCCTTTCCCGGAGCCGGTGCCGGGGTTCTCTTGGACCCGGACCATGCAGAACCCCGCCGCCCACCCGGACCATGCCCGCTTGTTGCTGGACAAGCAGCGCGAAATGCGGGCGGTGGCCTTCGCCCCGGTGGATTTCGCCCAGGCGCGGCGGATGCTGGATATCGGCTGCGGTTTGGGCACCGATTTGATCGTCCTCGCCGAAACCCATCCCCAACTCGAAGGCGTGGGCTATACCTTGTCTCCCGCCCAAGCCGGGGCGGCGGGACAGCGCATCGCGGCGTGGGGCTTGGAACGGCGCTTGACGGTGCGGCAGGGCGATTCGGCCCGCGATGCTTTTCCGGGCCGGTTCGACTTGATCTTCGGGTTCGAGGTGGCCCACCACATCCGCGACAAGGACGGGTTGTTCGCCAATATCGCCGGGGCGCTGGCTCCCGATGGCGTCCTGGTCCTGGCCGATACCGTGGCGGGCACGGTGGCCCCGGTGGACCTCGCGGCGGTGGGGAGCTACACCTTGCCGCGCGGCGACTACGCCCGTTTGTTCGCCCGCCATGGTCTGGAAATCGTCGATTGCGTGGACCTTTCGCAGGAAATCGCGAATTTCCTGGTCGATCCGCAATTGGAGGCGATGCTCGCCGCCGAGGCCGACACCGCCCGTCAACTGGGCCGCGATCACGGATTCCCGTTGGCCGAGGCGGTGCAGCGGTCTTGGGATGCTTTCGGCGCGGCCCTGCGCGAGGGGCTGATGCTTTATGTTTTGATCCATGCCCGCCCGGCCCTGCCGGGTGGCCCAACGCTGGCCGCGAATTTGCGAATGATGGAGGCTGCATGATCCCTTACGCCGAACGCCTGCGGACCTTGTCCGTGGCGACTCCCACCCCCACGCCCCCGGCGGACGGTGCCGCCGCCGTGTTGGAAACCGTGCTGGATGGGGTGGCCGGGGTATTGGCGCTGCCGCGGCAACGTTTGGACCCCGACCGCGGTTTCGCCGAACTCGGGGTGAATTCGCTGTTGGCGGTGCGCTTGCTGGACCGGATCAACCGCGCCTTCGATCTGCGCTTGGGGGTGGAGGCGCTGTTCAGCTATGGCGATGCGCGGCGTTTGGCGGGCCATGTCGCCGCGCTGGTGGAGGGACGGGCTGCGCCAATAGTCGCCGTGGCCCGGCCCGCCGCAACGGTTCAGCCCACTGGCGCTATCCCGGCGGCCATCGCGGTGATCGGCTACGCCGGGAAATTCGCCGGGGCCGACGACGCGGACGCCTTGTGGCGGGCGCTGCGGGAAGGCCGTCCGCTGGTGTCGGCGATGCCCGGCTATCGCCGCCGCGACCCGGCAGTGCCCGCGCCCCGCGCCGGATTCATGGCCGGGGCCGAGCGTTTCGACGCGGCGTTTTTCGGGTTGTCGCCCCGCGAGGCGGCGGCGATGGACCCGGTACAGCGCCAATTCCTGGAACAAGCCTGGTGCGCCCTGGAACACGCGGGCCTGACCCGCGCCGCCCTGGCGGGCCGTACTGTGGGCGTCTACGCGGGCGCGGCGGGCAGCGGCTACGACCGCACCGTTCCCGCGACCGGCAAGGCCGTCGATGTCTATGTGATGACCGGCAATCTGCCGTCGATGACCGCCGCCCGGCTGGCCTATTTCCTCGATCTCGACGGCCCGGCGGTCACTTTGGATACCGCGTGTTCCTCGTCGCTGATGGCGGTGCATCTGGCTTGCCGGGCCTTGCTCGCCGGGGAAATCGATCTCGCCATCGCGGGCGGGGCCAGCCTGTTCGTCGATGAACGGCCCTTCGCCGCCATGGCGCGGGCCGGGATGACTTCGCCGACGGGGGCGTGCCGCTCGTTCGATGAGGGCGCGGACGGTATCGCCGTGGCCGAGGCGGCGGCTTGCGTGGTCCTGAAACCCCTGGACCGCGCCTTGGCCGAAGGCGACCGCATCGAGGCTGTGATCCGCGCCACCGGGGCTAACCAGGACGGGCGTAGCAATGGCATCACCGCGCCCAACGCCCGCGCCCAGGCCAAATTGTTGCGGGCGGTCCTGGCCCAGGCCGGGCTGGACCCCGACAGCATCGATTTGATCGAGACCCATGGCACCGGCACCCGGCTCGGCGACCCCATCGAGGCGGCGGCTTTGCGCGAGGTTTACGCCACCGCCAGCCGTGGCCCGGAGCGGCCTTTGCGGGTGGCGGCGTTGAAGGCTTGCACCGGCCATGCCTCGGAAGCCGCCGGGATTGCCGGTCTGATCGCCACGCTCCTGGCCTTGCGCCAGCGGCGTTTCCCGCCCATCGCCGGGTTCGGCCAGCTCAACGCCCATATCGACCGGGCGGGGGCCGAAGGCTTGGCGTTTTCCGGGCGGGAGGCGGCTTGGCCGGAATCCGTGGGACGGCCCCGCCGGGCAGCGGTGAGTTCGTTCGGCCTTTCGGGGACCAATGTTCATGTGATTATCGAGGATGCGCCCGCCCGGCCCGGACCTGCGGCACCTGCCGGAACGCTGCCCCCGGCTTGGCTCTGTGTACTGTCGGCGGCCAGTCCCGACGCCCTCGCCCGCCGCCGCGCCGCGCTGGCCGCGTGGCTGGCCGACCAAACCGACAGCGTATTGCCCGATCTGGCCCATACCCTGCTGTTGCACCGCGAGCCGATGTCCTGCCGTTGGGGGACGCTAGCGGCCACGGTTGCCGACCTGCGGCGGCAACTCTCGGAAGAAGTGTCCGCCGACCCCGATCCCGGTTTATCGGCGTGGCTGGCAGGGGCCGACCCGCAAGCCGATTGGTTGCCCTTGGGCCGTCGGATGCCGCTGGCCCTGCCGACTTATCCTTTCCAGGGACCGCGCCTTTGGGGTGGGATGACCTTGCCGGAAGCCGATTCCGTGGCATCAACCCATCCCTTGCTTGGGGAATCTCAGCCGGAAGGCGGTTTCCTGCGGACTTTCCAGCCCGACGAAGCCTGGGTGGCAGATCACCGGGTGGGCGGGCAGGCGTTGCTCCATGCCGCCGTATTGTTGGAAATGGGGCAGGCCGCGTTGGACCGGCTCGCGCCGGGCCAGGCGCTTGGCACCTTGGCCTGGCTGAAACCCCTGGCGGTGGACGCCGCCACGCCGGTACGGGTCGCCCTGGCCGACAGCCAGTTGAGCATTTCCACCCAGGAGGGTGTGCATGTCACGGCCCGCGCCGTGTCCGAATCGGCTCCGTCCCCCGAGCCGCTGGACCCCGACCGGCTTTGGGCGGAACTCCCCGCCCATACCGATACCGGCCCGGCGGAAGCCACGTCCGGCGTGTTCCTCGGCCCGGCGTTTCCGGGGCCGGATCGCATCCGGGCCGATACCCGGCGGGCCTTGGCTTTCCTGGAACATGCGCCCGGCCAGGGTTTGGCCTTGCCTCCGGCCCTGCTGGACGCGGCGATCCGCACGGCGGCGGCGGTGGTGGCCGGGGCCGAACCGCAAGGCCCGCGTTTGCGTTTCCCGGCGCGTTTGGAGGGTTTATGGCGTTGGGCCGAGCTACCCGCCCAAGGTTTCTGGCTCCAAGCTTGCCGACGGCACGCGGGACCGGCCCGCAGCGTGGAATCCGTGGATGTGCGGGTATTCGACCGGAACGGCCAGCCTGTACTGGGCCTGTCCGGCTTGACCTTGGCCGCCGCGCCCGAACCCGTAGCGACGCCCGTGTCGCCCGCTCGGGCTTGGCGGGTGCTATGGCAGGAAATGCCGGTCCCGGTCCATGGTCGGCGCGATGCCGAAGCCGATCTGATCTTAGCCGGGCCGGGCGATAGTCTCGCGGAGCGCCTGGAAGCCGCGTTCCCGGCGGCGCGACGACTGGGATTCGGCGACTTGGAGCGCGGTTTGGGCACCGCCCTGGACGGTCTGCCCCGGCGGGCTAGGATTTGGTTCCTGGGCACGATGGCCGACGGCGGTTCCACCCTGGACCTGTTGCGGCTCTTGAAAGCCTTGGCTGCCCATGGGCTGGCCGGGGAAGGTTTGGTCCTGCGTGTCGTGACCCGTGGCGCTATGGCGGTGCGGCCCGATGAACGCGACGTTCATGCCCTGGGGGCTGCGTTGTTGGGCTTGGGGAAGGCGGCGGCGCGGGAGTTCCCGGCGTGGCGGGTGCGTTTGATCGACCTCGACCCGGCGCTTCCCTTGGAAACCGTGCCGGTCGAGCGCCTCGTCGCTGAACCCGGCGATGCTCTGGGCGAGCCGGTGGCATGGCGGGAGGCTTCGCGCTGGGTGCCGCGCCTCGCCGCCCTGGCCGGTCCCGCTGATAGCGCCCCGATTCCGCTGTCACCGGGGGATCACGTCATCCTTGTGGGCGGCGCGGGACGCTTGGGCCGGGAAATCGCCCGCCATCTGGCCCGCCAACAGGGGGCGCGGCTGAGCCTCGTGGGCCGCTCCGGCCTGGACGCGGAACGTGCGGCCTTGTTGGACGAATTGGCCCGGCTGGGAGGACAGGCCCGCTATTACGCCGCCGATATCACCGACCGGGCGGCTTTGGCCTCTGCCTTGGATGCGGCCTTGGCCGGGTTCGGCCCCGCCGCGCTTTTGGTCCAGGCGGCGGTCGATCCGGCGTTCGCCCGCATCGAACGCGCCGCCTTGCCGGAATTCGCCGCCGCCCTGGCCCCGAAAATGGCCGGGCTTATCCACCTGGGCGCAGCCTTCAGGGCGCGGCCCATCGCCGCCTTGGCGGTGTTCTCCTCGATAGGTGCATTCAGCGGTTTCCCGGCCAACGATGGACAGGCGAGCTATTGCGCGGCCTGCGGTTTCGAGGCCAGCCATGCCCTGGGGCTGGCGCGGCTTACGGCCAAGCCGGTGCGGGTGGTGCATTGGGGGTTATGGGATAGCGGCGATTACCCGCCCGAAGCCCTGGAACGGATGCGGGCTTCCGGTTTGTACGCGATGCCCTTGGCGGATTTGGGCGGCGCATTCGATAGCCTGCTGCGGACGCCCTACGCCCAAGTGGTCCATGCCCAACTGGATCAGGGCGCATGGCTGGATTTGGGGGCCGCGCCGACCTTATCGGTCGCGCCTTTGGCCGAAGCGGCACGGGGAGCGCTCTCGGCGGCGGAAGATTCCGTCACGCAGTCCGCCGATTTGGCCGCGGCGGCGGCGTGGCTGTCCCAGTGTATCGACGCGGGCTTGGCCGGGGTCTGGGCGGCGCGGGGGTTGCGGACGGGGGAAAGCTTGTCCCATGACGAGGCCATCGCCCGGCTGGCGGTCCTGCCCCGCCATCGCGGTTTGGCCGGGGCCATTTTGAATATGGCGGCGCGGCGCGGATTCGCCATGACCGAAGAAGCGGGCCGGTGGCGCTTTGTCCAGCGGGAAATATCCGCCATTTCCGCCGCCGGGCCGGGCCTGCCCGGAATGCAGGCGGCTTTGCGCTTGCTGGAACGCGCCCTGGACTCCCTGCCTCAAGTCCTCGCGGGTGAATTGCCCGGTACCGATGTATTGTTCCCCGAAGGCGGCATGGATTGGGTGGAACCGATCTACCGCGATCAACCGATCCTGGCCGGTTGCGGACGGCGCTTGGCGGCGGCGGTGGTCGCGGCGGTGGCACGGGGCGGCGGGCGCATCCTGGAAATCGGCGCGGGTACCGGCTCGACCACTGGCCCGGTCCTCGACGCCCTGCGCGAAGCCGGTCTCGAACACCGTTGCCAGTATCTCTACACCGATATTTCCAGGGCGTTCACCCGGCATGGCCAGGGCCGGTTCGGTACGCGGCTGGCCGGGGCCAAGGTGTTGGATATTTCCCGCCCACCCCGCGACCAGGGCATCGATTGCGGCGCTTGGGATATCGTCATCGCTTCCAATGTGCTGCACGCCACGCCGGATATCCGGGCCACCCTGTCCCATGTCGCCGAGTTATTGGCGGCGGGCGGCATCGCCCTGATTAACGAAATGGTCGAAACCGATGATTTCGCGACCCTGACTTTCGGCCTTCTGGAAGGTTGGTGGGAAACCCAAGACCCCGAATGCCGCTTGGCCGATGGTCCGATCCTGGGCATCGAGGGTTGGCGCGATGCCTTGCGTTGCGTGGGTTTGCGGGGGCGTTGGGCCTACGACCATCGTGGTCGGCCCGAACGGAGCGAAGGTGGGCAGGCGCTGGTGTTGGCCTACAAGCCCGTCGGCGTGGAAACAGTCCCCCGCCCGGCCACCGTTCCGCCCCAGCCCGTGGCCGGGATTGGAACCGGAACCCTCTCCGACACGGCCCCCGCCGACCGGAGCGGCCTGGAAACCGCCCTGCGCGGCTTGATCGCCGCCATCCTCGATATGCCGCCCGGCCAGTTGGAACGGGACCGGCCTTTCATGGAAATCGGCGTGGATTCCCTGATTGCCCCGCAAATCGCCGAGGAGGTCCAGGCCCAACTGGGTTGCCCGCTGCGGGTGACGGATATCTATAAACACGGGCATCTCGCGGCCTTGGCCGGGCATCTGTTGGCGACCTATGCCGGGCAATTGCGTGTGCCGGACAGTGGGACCGGGTCTCCGTCCGTTCCGAATCCGTCCGCCACTACGCCCGATACGGTCGCGCCACATTCCGGGGTGGCCGCCGACCCCGTGCCACAGGCACGGCAAGCCAACCCTGCGGAGGCCATCGCCATCGTCGGCCTATCGGTTCGTTTCGCCGGGGCGCGGGATTTGGAGGCGCTGTGGGATTTGCTCGACGCGGGCCGTCATGCGCTCACCCCGGTGGACCGCTTCGACTTGACGCCTTGGTTCGATCCGGCGGGCGGGTCGGGCAAAACCTATGCCCGTTGGGGCGGATTCCTGCCGGACCACGACCGTTTCGACCCCTATTTCTTCAACATCACCCCGGTGGAAGCCGAAGTCATGGACCCCCAGCAGCGGGTTTTGATGGAGGAAACCTGGAAAGCCCTGGAACACGCCGGGATCGACCCCGATAGTTTGTCGGGCGCACGCTGTGGCTTGTTCGTCGGGGCTTCGGCCAACAACTATCAAGCGGAGGGTTCGCCGGGATTGCGGACCCTGGGCGGGTCGATGGCGATCCTGTCGGCCCGCATGGCCTACGTCCTCAACCTGCGCGGCCCGACCTTTCCCATCGATACCGGCTGCTCCTCGTCGCTGGTGGCATTGCACCAAGCCTGTCAAAGCCTCAAGGCCGGGGAATGCGATATGGCCTTGGCGGGCGGGGTGTCGGTGAACCTGATCGGGCCGGATATCTTCCTTTATCTGAGCGATGCGGGCATGGCCGCGCATGGCGATGCTTGCCGGGCTTTCGACGACGGGGCCGATGGTTTCGTCCCCGGCGAAGGGGTGGGCGTGGTGGTGCTGAAACGGCTCGCCGACGCCCTGGCCGATGGCGACCGCATCGAAGCCGTGATCGCCGGTTCGGGCGTCAACCAGGACGGGCGCACGGCGGGACTCACCGCGCCCTCGGCGGAGGCGCAGACCGCCTTGGCCCTGGATATCTACGCCCGCCATGGGCTGGACCCGTCCGATTTCGGCATGGTCGAGGCCCATGGCACCGGCACCCGCTTGGGCGACCCCATCGAGGTCCAAGCCCTGACCGAAGCGTTCCGGCGTTATACCGACCGGCGGGGGGGCTGTGCGCTGGGTTCGGCCAAGACCAATATCGGCCATACCATGGCGGCGGCGGGCATGGCCGGGTTGGCGAAAGCGGTGTTGGCGCTGCGCCATGGCCGGATTCCCGCCTCGTTGAATTTCACCGTGCCCAACCGGCATATCGATTTCGCCGCCAGCCCGTTTTTCGTGCCCACCCATAGCGTGCCCTGGCCGGAAGGCCGGGCGCGGTTGGCCGCCGTGTCGTCTTTCGGATTTTCCGGCACCAATGCCCATATCGTGCTGGCGGCAGGCCCGGAGCGCGTCCCGGACCCGCCCGCCGTGCCCGCGCCCTGGTTGTTCGTGGTGTCGGCCCGCGATGCCGCCGCGCTCCGGCAGCGCTTGCGCGATCTGGCCGCTTGGCTGGAAGGTCCGGGAGGCTCGGCGGATTTGGCGCGGGTGGCGGAAACCCTGGCGCGGGGCCGCGCCCATGGCCGTTACCGCTGGGCCTGTGTGGCGACGGAACGCCCGGAACTCCGCGCCGCCTTGCTCAAAGCGGTGGATGGACCCGCGCCCGCGCCGGTGCCTGTCGGCCATATTCCGACCGTGGTGGATGCCCCGCCCGGCCCGGACCTGCTACGGCGTTTGGCCTTGGCCTACACGGCGGGCGACTTGCCCGACTGGACGGCGCTGTTCGGTCCACGCCGTCTGCCCTTGGTCCTGCCCGCCTATCCCTTCATCCGTGAACGCTTCTGGACTTCGCCCGCGCCCATTCCCGCCGGAACCTCGGACTACGCCGTCACCCCCGCGCATCCCTTGCTGGTCGCGCACCGGGTCGGTGGCGTTTGCCTGCTGCCCGGCACCTTGAGCCTGGAACTCTTGCGCGGCCCGGCCCCGGCCTTGGCCGATATCGTGTGGCTCAAACCCCTGAAAGCCGAAGACACGCCGACCCGGCTCCAAGCCGTGGGCGGGGAAAATGTCGAATTGCTGACCACCGATGGTGTGGCCCTGGCACGGGGCCGCAGGCTGGCGGTGGATAAGCCGCCGGGCGCTGTGCCGGATTTCGCGGGGGGCGTGCGTTTGGAAGGCGCGGAACTCTATGCCCGGTTCGCCCGCGCCGGTTTCGAGTATGGCGCGGCGCTGCGGGTGGTCGATTGGGTCGAAATCGGCGCGGGCGCGGCGCGTTCGCGCTTGGTCGCGCCCGCCATTCTGGTCGGCGAGCCTTTGCTGATGGCCGCGGCCTTGCTCGACGGTGCGTTGCAAACCGCCGCCGCCATCGGCCACGCCGAGGGTGCCCGCGTCCACGACGGGCAATGGGTGCCTTCCCATCTGGACGCGCTCCGGGTTTGGCGGCGTCCCGCCGGGGTTTGCTTCGCCACCGCCCGCTTGGAACCCACCACCGACCCGGACAGCTTGGTGTTCAGCGTGTTTATCGAGGATGGCGACGGCCAAGCCTTGGCCGCTTTCGAGGGCATGGCCGCCCGACGCTTGGCGACCATGCCCACCGCTATGCCGCAACTCCATGCGCCGGTTTGGCGGGCGGTGGCGCTGGAACCGGCCCAGTCCGCGCCCGCCAGCGTGGTCATAGTCGGCGGTGATAGCCGCTGGGAAACCGCCCTGCGGCCATGCCATCCCGCCACGCACTGGCGGGCTATCGATCTCCCGGACGGCGACCCCGAATCGCTGGCGCAACTTTGGGCGGATTTGCCCGGCCCGGTGTGGATCGTCCACGCGCTGCCCGGTCGGCCAGAATTGCAAGAACCTCCCCTGACCCTCGCCAATGGATTGGCCGCGCTCGATCCATTGCCGGATGTGCGCGTGGCTTTGCATTTGGCGCGGAGCCTGTTGTGGGCGGGACGGGCCGACGGGGCGCGGCTCTTGAGCGTGGCCGTGGGCGGCGCGGGTCATCCCGCTCGGCTGGCGGCGGCGGCGATAGCGGGGCTTTACCGTACCCTGCGGCTGGAAGCGCCGGACCTGGATGCCCGTGTTGCCCTGCTCGAACCGGGACTCGATCCCGCCGCCGTTTTGGCGCGGGAAAGCGCGGCACCGCCCGCCCATGATCCTTGGGTGCGCTATGGGGCTGATGGGCTCCGGCAGGCCATGGATTGGGAAGCCGTGGCCGCACCGCCGACGCCCGCCCGCCTACCGGGCGGCACCGTCGTCATCAGCGGCGGCTTGGGCGGCATCGGCTTGGCCCTGGCCCAAGGCTTGGCGACCCAAGGCGCGGTGAATCTCGCGCTGTTGTCGCGCTCGGCTCCCGGTGCGGAAGCCCAGGCCGTGTTCCGGGCGATAGAAAACGCGGGCGGCACCGTGTTGAGCCTCGCGGTGGATGTGGCCGACCCCAAGGCTTTGGCGGCGGCGCTCGCTACCGTCCGGGCCAACCTGGGACCGATCACCGCTGTCTATCATCTGGCCGGGGTGCTGCGCGACGGTTTCCTGCGCCACAAATCCGCCGCCGAATTGGCCGAGGTCTTCGCGGCTAAGGTGCGCGGGGCGATATTGCTCGACCGCCTGACCCGGCAAGACCCGGTGGCAGCTTTCGTCTTGTTCGGTTCCACGGCGGCGGTGTTCGGTTCCATCGGGCAGGCCGATTATGGCGCGGCCAATGCGTTCCTGGCGGCGTTCGCGGAAGACCGGCAAGCGCGGGTCGGCCAAACCCTGTGCGTGGCTTGGCCGCTCTGGGCCGGGGGCGGAATGCGCCCGACACCCGAGGCGGTCGCTTTCCTGGAAAGCATCGGCATGGTGCCGCTGGCCGACGCCGATGGTTTCGAGTTGTTGGAACAGAGCCTGTCCACCGGATTACCCGCGACTGTGGCGCTCCGGGGCCGACCGGGCTTGTTCGGACGGCTGCGTCCGGCGCTGTCCGCGCCGGTCCAGGTCGGCGGCCCCGCCACCCTGGCACCGGGCGCGGCCTTCCATTACCTGTGCGAACTGTTGGCGGCAATCACCAAATTGCCACGGGAACGCATCGAACCCGATATTCCATTTGAGTCCTTGGGCATCGACTCCATCGCCATCATGAAGCTGAACCGGCAACTGGAAACCGACCTGGGGCCGGTCGCCAAGACCTTGTTTTTCGAGTACCGCACGCCCGGTGCCCTGGCCGCGCACCTGGGCCGGGCCAAAGCCCGCGAATTGGCGCAACACCTGTCCCCGGATGCGGTGGCTCCCGTCGCGCTGCCGCCCATGCCGGAACCGCCCGCGCCACGGGCCGAACACGGCGGCGCACCCCACCGGGCAACCGTGGAAACCGACGCCATCGCTATCGTTGGTATCGCCGGGATTTATCCCATGGCCGACGACCTGGACGGCTTCTGGACCAATCTCCGCGACGGGCGCGACTGCATCCGCGAAATCCCCCCGGAACGCTGGCCCTTGGCGGGCTTCTACGACCCCGACCGCGACCGTCCCGCAACCAGCCATTGCAAATGGGGCGGTTTCATCGCGGGGGCCGACCAGTTCGACGCCCGCTTCTTCGGTATCTCGCCCTTGGAAGCCGAAACCCTGGACCCGCAGGCCCGGAAATTCCTGGAAGTGTGCTGGAACGCCCTGGAAGACGCCGGACTCGATCCCGAGCGCATGTTCGATGGCCTGCCGGAACCCGAGCGCAGCCGCCGCGCCTGTGGGGTGTTCGTCGGGGTGATGTATGGAGATTACCAGTTGTTCGGCCCGGAGCAGGCGCAGCGGGGCAACCTGATCGGGCCGAATGCCGATTATTGGAATATCGCCAACCGGGTGTCGGCCTTCCTCGACCTACACGGGCCGAGCCTGGCGGTGGATACCGCTTGTTCCTCGTCGTTGTCGGCGCTGCATCTGGCTTGTCAGGCGATCCGCGCCGGGGAGTGCGTCATGGCCCTGGCGGGCGGGGTCAATCTCTGTCTGCATCCGCGCCGCCATTGGATATTGAGCAAGGCCGGGATGGCCGCTTCCGATGGCCGTTGCCATAGCTTCGGCGCGGACGGCGATGGTTATGTGCCGGGCGAGGGCATCGGGGCCGTGGTCCTGAAATCCCTGGCCCAGGCCCGCCGCGATGGCGACCGTATCCAGGGCGTCATCCTGGGCAGCGCCCTCAACCACGGGGGCCGGACCAGCGGCTATACCGTGCCCAATCCGGTGGCGCAGGGCGAGGCCATCGCCGCCGCGCTGGGCAAGGCGGGGATCGATCCCCGGAGCGTGTCCTATATCGAAGCCCACGGCACCGGGACGCCTTTGGGCGATCCCATCGAAATCCGGGGTCTGGCCCGCGCCTTCGCCGGGGCGATGCCGGATGATTGCGCGGTGGGTTCGGTCAAGGCCAACATCGGCCATCTGGAATCGGCGGCGGGCATCGCCGGCTTGACCAAAGTGCTGTTACAGATGCGCGAGGCCACCCTGGTGCCCACCCTCCATGCCGACCCGCCCAATCCGGGGCTGGATTTCGACGGCACTTCGTTCAGGATCGTGACCCGCGCCGAACCCTGGCGCGGTCCCTTGCCGTTGCGGGCGGGGCTGAGTTCGTTCGGGGCGGGCGGGGCCAATGCCCATGTAATCCTGGAAGCCGCGCCGGTCCAAGCCGCCGATTCCGTGCCCGCAGTCCCCGCCGTGGCGACGGTTTTGCTGTTGTCCGCCCGTGATGGCGAAAGCCTCGGACGCCGTGCCCGGCAGTTGGGCGAACATCTACGCTCGGTCCAGGGTCGCCGCCAAAGCCTCCGGGACATCGCCCATACCCTGGCCGTGGGCCGCAAAGCCTTCGCCCACCGTTTGGCCGTGGCCGGTGCCGGACATGAGGCACTCGCCGCCGCCTTGCTGGCCTATGCCGAACGCGGCGGGCCGGTGGCGGGCCTGTGGGTCGGCGAAGCCCAACGCAATGCACCGCCCGCCGTGGGCGACGATCCCGCCGCCTTGGCTGCGGCCTGGGTGGCGGGCGCTCCCGCGCCGGACCTGCCGGGACAACGGGTGGCCTTGCCCGGTTATCCCTTCGCCCCGCGCCGCCTGTGGGTGAAGCTGGCTGATGCCGCGCCGACGGTTACCACCCCGTCCGCCGCCCTGGAAACCCGCCATCATTTCGCGCCCACCCAAGCGCCTTTGGCCGATCACCGGATTGGCGGGCGTTTGCTATTGCCTGGCGCGTCCTCGCTGCGTTTGGCCCTGGAAACCGCCGGGCCATGTTTGCGCGATATCGTATGGCCCACGGCGGGCCTGCCCACTGAGCAAGGTTTGGACATCCGGGTCCGCCGCGCAGAGGAAACCCTGACGGTGCTGGACAGCGGAGACGCCCGCTTGCTGGAAGCCCGGATCGCCATCCCCGACACGATACCGCCCGTTCCAGACGCCGAAACCCTGGCCCAGCGTTGCCCGGAACGCCTGGACGGTCCGGCCATCTATGCCGCCTTGGCCTCGGCGGGGGCCGAATATGGCCCTAGCCTGCGTGTCCTAGCCACGGTTTGGCGGGGCGATGGGCTGTGCCGGGCGCGGCTAGTGGAGCGACCCACGGTCGATGGCGTGCTAGATGCGGCGTTCCAGCTTTGTTTCGCCCTGGTTCCTGCAAGCTTGGCGGGTGTGGCCTTGTTGCCCGCTGGCTTGGGCTATTGCATGGTGCTGGCGGATTTGGCGGGTGCCCGTACCCTGGTGGCGAACCGCCGGAGCGCCGATGCGCACGGCATGGTCTTGGATATCCATTTGCTGGACGGCGAGGGCTTGCCGGTGGCCTGGCTCGGGGAATTTAGCGCCCGGCGGGTGGCGGCGTCCGAACCGGTCCCGCCGCGCGCGGATGAACCCCCGCTGCGGGTGCTGCGCCCGGAATGGACCGCCATGGACCCGCCCGAAGGTGGGATACCGCGCCGGGCCTGGGTCGTCGCGGAATCAACCGGCGACCCGTTGGCTTCGGCTCTGGCCCAGGCTTGGAACGCCCCGCTCGGGATTTGGCCCGATCTGCCGACCGAGCCGCCGGACGCGGTGGCTATCGTGCTGGGCGGCGTGTCGGCGGATTTGGCCGATGCCGCGATGCGCACGGAACGCTTATTGGCCGACTTGCTCCCGTCGCTACGTGCATTCGGTGCCGCTGCCCAAGCCCCGGCTCTGCTGGCCCTCACCCGCGCAGCGCAGGAACCGGGCCGGGATGCGCCGGGAGCCGCCGTGGTGGCTTTCCTGCGGGCCGTCGCCCGCGAACGGCGCGACTGGACCGTCATCGCCCTGGACCTGCCCGCCCAGTTGTGGGAGGACACCGCCCATGGCCTGCCCTTGCCCGCTGAAGTCATCCATGCCTTGCCCCGCCAGCCGGAACCGGAAGCCGCGCCGCCGGAACGGGCGTGGCGCGATGGCCTGTTGCTGCGGCGGGTGTTGACCCCGGTGGCCTTGCCGCCCGCCGCGCCGCCTTGGCGCGATGGCGAGGTGCTGGTGATCGCGGGCGCGGGCGGATTGGGCGGCTTGCTGGCCCGTCATGCCGCGACCCAAGCCCGGATCGCCGTGGCTTTCCTGGGCCGCGCCGCCACACCCAACCGGCCCACCGCCGCCGCGCTGGACGCGCTCCACGCCCAAGGCCGTCCGGCCTTGTATTTCCAGGCCGATTTGTCCGACGCGGGGGCGGTGGCGGCGGCGGCGCGGGGCATCCGGGATCAACTCGGAACCATCGCCTGGGTGGCACATACTGCCTTGGTCATGGGTGATGCCCCCTTGGCTGATCTGGACCCGGACCAGCTGCGCCGGGTGCTGGCCCCGAAAAGCCGGGGTCTGGCCCATCTCGCGGCGGCGTTCCGGCCTGGACGGGGCTGGTTGTTGTTTTCGTCCAGCAACGCCTTGACCGCCAATCCCGGCCAAGCGGCCTATGCGGCGGCCAGTGCCTTCGTCGATGCGGCGGCGCTGGGCCTGCCCGGCCCGGTGTATACCCTCGACTGGGGGTTCTGGGGCGAGACCGGCGCGGTGGCCGACGCCACCCACCAAACCCAATTGGCCCGGCTCGGCGTTCTGCCCATCCGCGACCAGGAAGGTTTGGACGCCTTGGAACGGGTCGTCGGGGCAGGACTCGAACGCGCCGTCGTGCTGCGGGTGGCCGAACGCCTGCTGGAACCCATGGGCGTGGTCGTGGACCGAGCCGTTCATTGGCGGGGTGGCGGGGCGCAACGGGACTTGGCCGGACCCGCCACGACCGCCGCCGCCCAGGTCCAAACCACGGCCACGCCCTTCGCCGATCCCGACACCGAAGTCTTGAACCGCTATGCGGCGCGGCGGCTGTGGCTGGCCTTGGCCCGGTCGGGCGTGCCTTTGGCAGCGGGCCAAGCCTTGCGCGGTGCGGATTTGGCGCTGGCCCTCGCCGCCCGGCCCGATTACTTGCCGCTGCTGGACGCCTTGGCCGAATTGCTGCAACGGGCGGGTTTGGCCGATGCCGGAGGCCGTTCCACCGGTACCGTCCTCACCGCCGCAGCCCTGGCCCAAGAACGCCAGCGTCTGGAAACCGAAACCCCGGCCACGGTACCCACCCTCGCGCTGTTGGAAAGCTGTATGGAGGGCTTGGGCGATGTGGTGGCGGGTCGGCGCGATGCCGCCGCCGTGCTGTTCCAAGGCGGCGATGCCACGGCGGTGGCGGCGGTCTATCAAGGCAATCCGGTGGTCGATCATTTCCAACGCTTGGCGGCGGCGGCGGTGGCGGCGGCGGCGCGGGCTATGCCCACGCGGTCGGCGCAACAGCCCGTGCGTATCCTCGAAGTCGGCGCGGGCACCGGCGGCACCACCGGCTTCGTCCTCGACGCGCTGGCCGGATTGGACGGCTGGCATTACCGCATCACCGACCTGGGGGTGGGTCTCGCCACCGCTACCGCCGCCCGGCTCGACCCGGACCGCCGTTGGCTCGATAGCGGACGCTTGGATGTGACCCAGCCGTTCGCGGCGCAGGGCGTGGCACCGGGCAGCGTCGATGTGCTGGTCGCAGCCAATGTGTTGCACGCCACCCCCGATTTGTTCGAGGTGCTGGCGAACATCAAGGAAGCCTTGGCACCGGGTGGCCTTTTGATCTTGAACGAAGCCACCAGCCGCCAGGATATCAATACCCTGACCTTCGGTTTGACGCCGGGATGGTGGGCTTTCCGCGACCCGCGCCGCCGCTGTCCACATGGGCCGTTGCTGGACCCGGCCCGTTGGGCGCGGGTCTTGGCCGAGGCCGGATTCACGGTGGCGGGGTGTTTCGGGTTGCCGCTGGCCCAGGGCGGGGAACATCCCTTGCAGAGCGTCATCGTCGCTGCCGCCGATGGCTACGCGCCGGACCCGGCCCGCCGCGCCCGGCCCATACCGGCCCCACCGAAAACCGCGCCGGTGACGGCGGTTCCGGCTTCCGGCCCGTCCGATCTTGAACAATCCCTGCGCCAACTCATCGCCGAAACCCTGCGGCTGGAACTGGACGAACTCGGCCTCGACGACAGTTTCGCCGACCACGGGGCCGATTCGATCCTGAGCGTGGAATTGGTGCGCCGCATCAATGCCGCCCACGGCGTCGATCTGAAAAGTACGGCCTTGTTCAACTATGCCACCGTGCGGGAACTCGCCGCCTATATGGCCCGCGAACATGGTGTGGGCGCGGCCCCGTCCAGTGCCGCGCCCCCGGACGGCCAAGGCAAACGCCAAGCCCAGCGCTTGATGGAAGTCATCAACCGCCGCCGCGAAGCCGCCCCGGTCAACCGGGAGGCCGAGTTCTGGCAACGCCAGACCGATGGGGCACCGCCCGCCGTGCCCGAACCCGCCCCGCCCGCCGATCTCGACGAGGTGCTGCGCCGCCTCGAACGCGGGGAAATCAGCGTTTCACAAGCCATGGAGCTGCATTATGTCGATGAATGAGCGGGAACAGCCCGTATCCGCCACTTTCGCGCCCGGCCTGTTCGCCGGGCGGACGGTCCTGATTACCGGCGGGGCCGGCACCATCAACCGCGGCATCGGGCGGGGTTTCGCCCAACTCGGGGCCAAGGTGGCGCTGTTGGGCCGCACCGCCGCCACGTTGGACGCCGCAGCGCGGGAACTGCGGACCCATGGCGGACGGGTGCTGCCCCTGGTGGCCGATGTCGAGAAGATCGACACCCTGGAAGCGGCCTGTCGGCAATGCGAAGCGGAACTCGGTCCCATCGATGTGTTGATCCTCGGGGCCGCCGCCAATTTCCCGGCCCCCGCCGAGCAAATGACGGCGGCGGGGTTCGGCAAGGTCATCGATGTGGATTTGAAAGGCTCGTTCAACGCCGCCCGCGCCGCGTTTCAGCAACTGAAGCGGACGCGGGGTTCGGTCATCTTCGTGTCGGCCACCAATTCGCTGATGCCGTTCGCCTTCCAATGCCATGTCGGCGCGGCCAAGGCCGGGATGGACAGCCTGATGCGCGGCCTGGCCCTGGAATGGGGACCGCATGGCATCCGCTGTAATAGTGTCCTGCCCGGCCCCATCGAGGACACCGAGGGCTTGGGCCGCTTGCTGACCCGCGAGGACGTGGAAACCCTGCGCGATTATGTGCCGATAGGCCGGTTCGGTACGGTGGAAGATGTGGCGGCGGTGGCGGTGTTCCTGGCCTCGCCCGCTGCGTCCTTGCTGACCGGGGTGTCCCTGGTCGCCGATGGCGGCCAAGCGTTCTCGGGCTCGGCCATGGTGGCCGAGGTGATGGCGAACGCCTGAAGCCGGGCGGTTCGACCGAGCGCCATAGTTCTCGGATTCCGCTGCGCTCCATCCGGGCTACGCATGGGCAACCGTACCTCCCTTCCAAAAAATTCCCCTAAACGAGGCTTTTGCCACGATGACCCAAGCGCTCCCATACACCGAATCCACCGCCGCCCGCCTCCGCGAGGCGGTTTTCACCCTGGTGTCCGAAGGCCGACTCGGGGCCGCTGAAGCCAAGCAACTCCTGGTCCGGGCCGAACCGCCCGCGACCACGGCCACCGCGCCCATCGCGGTGATCGGCATGGCGGGCCGCTTCGGTGCCTGCGACGACCTGGACGCTTATTGGGCGATGATCGCCGCCGGGGAGGATTGCATCCGCCCGATTCCGGCGCGGCGCTGGCCGGACGGGGGACGGGAGGCGGTCGGGGGTTTCCTGGAGCGGCCCGAATTATTCGATCCGCTGTTCTTCAAGATCGCGCCCAGCGAGGCGGGCTTGATGGACCCGCAACAACGCTTGTTCCTGGAAACCGCTTGGTTCGCCTTGGAGGATGCCGCCCTCGGCGAGCGCGATTTGGCGGGGAGTGCCTGCGGGGTGTTCGTGGGGGCGGGCGCGGGCGATTATGGGCGGCGCTTGGAAGCGGCGGGCGTGGGCGATGCGCCCCTGGCCTTGATGGGCAATGTGGCTTCGATCCTGGCGGCGCGGATCGCTTATCTCCTGGACCTGAAAGGTCCGGCCCTGGCGGTGGATACGGCGTGTTCTTCCTCGCTGGTGGCGGTGCATTTGGCCTGCGAGGCGCTGCGCCGCGACGAGTGCGATACGGCCATCGCGGGCGGGGTTTGCGTCATCAATTCCGGGCGCTTCATCGGGGCGATGTCCCAGGCCGGGATGATTTCCCGCAGCGGGCGTTGCCATGCTTTCGATCACCGCGCCGACGGCTTCGTCTGCGGCGAGGGCGCGGGCGCGGTGGTCCTCAAGCGCTTGGACCGGGCCTTGGCCGATGGCGACTCTATCCACGGCGTCATCGTCGGCGATGGCATGAACCAGGATGGCCGCACCAATGGCATCACCGCGCCCAGCGCCCCGGCCCAGGAAGCCCTGGAACGCACGGTGCAGCGGCGCTTCGGCATCGATCCCGCCGCCATCGGTTATATCGAAACCCATGGTACCGGCACGCCCTTGGGCGACCCCATCGAGGTCGAAGCCTTGGCCCGCGCTTTCGAGGCCCGGCCCCGGCATCTGCCGCGTATTCCCTTGGGCGCGGTCAAGGCCAATATCGGCCACAATCTGACGGCGGCGGGTATCGCGGGCCTGCTCAAGGTGCTGCTGATGTTGCGGGCCGGGCGGATTCCGCCCAGCGCCGGTTTCCAGGCCCCCAATCCGCGGTTGGGCTTGGCGGAGACCCCGTTCCGTATCGCCACCCAGGCCGAACCCTGGACCCCCGGCCCCGATGGACGCCTCCACGCCACGGTGAGTTCTTTCGGGTTTTCGGGGACGAATGCCCATGTGGTGGTGGCGGCGGCCCCGGAATCCGCCGGGCGTCCGCCGGTGCGGGGGACTTTCCCGGTGTTGCTCTCGGCCCGCGATGCGGAAGCCCTGGCGCAGCGGGCGGGCGATTTGGCCGGATGTTTGCGGCGCGATTCCGGCTTGCGGCTGGACGATCTGGCCTGGACCTTGGCGGTGGGCAAAATCCATCAGGCGCAGCGGGCGGCTTTCCTGGCCGGGGACCGGGAACAGGCTTTGGCGGCCTTGGACCGGATCGCCTCGGGCGTAAATCCCGCCGCCGATGGATTGCCGCCGCAGGTCCAGGCTTGGCTGGCGGGTGGCAATCCCGACCTCCGCGCCGAGTTCGCCGACCCCAAACCGCGCCGGGTCGCGTTGCCTCCGACCCGCTTGCAGCGGGTGGCTTGCGAACCGCCGGGCGGCGGGGTGGCCCCGGCGGTATCCGGGAGTCCGTCATCTGACGCCCTGGCACGGGTCCAACGGGATACGGAAGCATTCCGCGCCCATCCCGATGCCAGCCTGCTCGACGAGGGTGAATCCTTCGCCCTGGTCGAAGCCTGGGGCCGCCAAGCCGCGTGCGCCGCCCTGGCCGGGGCGGGCTTGTTCTCCGGTTCGCGCCGGGTGTTGACCCGCGCCGCTCTGGGCCGGGATTTCGGGGTGATCGCCGAGCGCCGGGGCTTGTTCGATGCCGTGTTGCGGATCGCGGAGCGCGAAGGCTGGCTGGTCATCGAAGGCGACTTGCTGCGCCTGTCCACGCCCGCGCCATTCCCCGATGCCGCCGGATTGGCCCAAGGCCAGGCCGATTTACGCCGCCAATATCCTGCGGTCGCGCCGTTCCTGGACCTGCTGCAACGCAGCACCGCCGCCTTGCCGGATGTGTTGCGGGGCCGGGTGGAAGGCACGGCGGTACTGTTCCCGGAAGGTCGGCTCGACTTGGTCGGGGCGATTTATCAGGGCAACCGGCTGGCGGATTATTTCAACGAATTGATGGCCCGCGCGGTCGCGGCCCTGGTCCGCCAATACCTGGACGACATGCCCGGCCCCGTGCGTCTCCTGGAAATCGGCGCGGGCACCGGCGGGGCCACCACCGCGATTCTTGACGCGCTCCGGCCCTACGCCGCCCAGGTCCATTACACCTATACCGATGTGTCGCTGGGTTTCCTCAAACATGGCCGGGAGGCGTTCGGCGCGGCGGTGGACCCGGCGCTGTTCGATGCTACCCGATCCGGCGAAGCACAAGGCTTCGCCACCGGGGAATTCCATATCCTGCTGGCGGCGAACGTGTTGCACGCGGTTCCCGACCTAGGCGAAACCCTGGGCTATCTCTGGCGTTTGTTGGCCCCGGCGGGGGTGTTGGCCTTGAACGAAGTCACCGCCGTGCAGGATTTCGCCACCCTGACCTTCGGCCTGACCGAAGGCTGGTGGGCATTCCGTGATGGGCCGCACCGTTTGCCCGGTGCGCCCTTGGCCGATCCGGCCCGCTGGCGGACTTTGCTGGCCGGGGCGGGTTTCCCGGAGATGCTGGCCTTGGGCTTGCCGGAACAGGAACCTTTGCTGCAAGCCATCCTGTTGGCCCGCCGCGACCAAGGTACGGCCACGCCTTGCCCGGTCGGAACCCGCGTTACCCTGCCCGTCCCGCGCCCGGAAGCTGTCGCCGCCTCGGTGGCGTCCCCGCCGCCCTTGGAAGCGGCGGTACGCGAGGAAGCCGCCCAAACCCTGGGCATGAATGCCGCCGCCATCGATCCCGTGGGCCGGTTCATGGATTACGGGGTGGATTCGATCCTGGGACTGGACCTCATCAACCGTTTGAACCGCCGCTATGGCCTGAGTCTCAGCCCGACCGTGGTATTCGAGCAACCCACGGTGCGCGATTTGGCGCGGCATTTGGCCCAGGATCATGGCGTGGTGGTCGCGCCCGTCCAGGCACCGGAACCGCAACCGGAGGCCGCAGCCGCCAGTCCGGCGCGACCGGCTTTCGAGCCGCCGAAGCCAAGACCGGCACAGGACCGGCCCACCGGCCCCGTCCAGGACGAACCCATCGCCGTGATCGGCATGGCCGGGCGTTTCGCCGATAGCGGGCATCTGGAGGAATTCCACGCCATGCTGGCCGAAGGCCGCAGCGGCATCGTCCCGGCACGGGAGCGCCTGGGCATCGATCCCGACCAGCCGCCCGAACATCTCAAGACCGCCGCGCCCTATCTGCGCTGGGGTGGCTTGTTGCGGCATATCGACCGTTTCGACCCGATGTTCTTCCGCATGTCGGGCCGGGAAGCCGAATTGACCGACCCGCAGCACCGGATTTTCCTCACCGAGGTCTGGCGGGCCTTGGAAGACGCCGGTTATGCCGGGGCGGGCCTGGAAGGCGCGGATTGCGGGATTTTCGTCGGTTGCCATGGCGGCGATTACACCCATCTGATGGCGGAAAAGGGCGTGGTGCCGGACGCCTTCGCCTTCACCGGCAACGCGGCCTCGATCCTCGCGGCCCGCATCGCCTATCTGCTCGACCTCAAGGGACCGGCGGTGGCGGTGGATACCGCGTGTTCGTCCTCGCTGGTGGCGGTGCATCTGGCTTGCCAAGCCCTGCGGGCCGGGGAATGCGACCTGGCCCTCGCGGGCGGGGTGTTCATCAATACCACGGTGGGTTTCAACACCGCCGCCGCCAGCGCCGGGATGCTCTCGCCCAGGGGGCGTTGCGCGGCCTTCGATGCCGAGGCCGATGGCTTCGTGCCGGGCGAGGGGGCCGGGGCGGTGTTGCTGAAACCGCTGTCCAGGGCGCTGGCCGATGGCGATAGCATCATCGCCATCATCGCCGGTTCGGCCACCAACCAGGATGGCAAAACCAATGGCATCACCGCGCCCAATGCCGCCTCCCAAGCCGCGCTGATCCAAAAAGCCCAGCGCCGGGCCGGTATCCAGCCCGGCGAAGTCCAGTACGTGGAAACCCATGGCACCGGCACCCGCTTGGGCGACCCCATCGAAATCGAGGGGCTGGCCCGTGGTTTCGCGGGGAGCGGGCTGGCGGCGGGTGCTTGCCTGCTCGGCTCGGTGAAAAGCAATGTCGGCCATGCCGCCCACGCGGCGGGCATCGCCGGGTTGGTCAAGCTGTTGCTGTCGTTCCGCCATGATGAGCTTTATCCCTCCCTGCATTTCCAGACGCCGAATCCGGCGCTGAACCTGGAACGCACGCCATTCGCTGTCAATACCCGGCTCCGCCCTTGGCCGCGTCCGCAGGAGGGGCGGCGGGTGGCGGGTATCAGTTCTTTCGGGTTCTCCGGGACCAATTGCCATATCGTGCTGGCCGACCCGCCCCGATCCGCGCCGGTTCGGGACACCGCGCCGCCCGGTGCTTTGGTCGCGCTCTCGGCGCGTTCGCCCAGGGCGCTGGCCGAACTCCGCCATAGGCTCGCCCACTGGCTGGACCGCCACGCCCCGGCCCGCTTGGTCGATATCGCCTATACCTTGGGCCAGGGCCGGGCGCATTGGGAATATCGCTGGGCGGCTTGCGTTGCCGATAACGCCGGTTTACGTGCCGCGTTGGATCAGGAGAGTCCCAGCCCCGCGCCGGACCTGCCGGAACCCTGGGCGACCCAGTGGCAAGCGGCGGCCCAGGTTTATCTCGACGGCGGCTGGCCGGATTTCGCGGCTTTGCATCCGGGGGGACGCCGGATTCCCTTGCCGACCTATCCCTTCGAGGAACGCTCTTGTTGGTTGAACCCGCCGGACACGGCCCCCGTCATCTCTGCGCCGCCCGCGCCCGCGACGCCCGAATTACCCAGCCTGCTCGCGCCAGTTTGGGATATCCGCCCGGCCCCGCTGCCGGAGAGCCTGCCGTCCCGGTTGGGGCTGGCGGGCGATCCGGGGCGTACCGGGCCGTTCGCTGCGGCTTTGCGCGGTTTGGGGGTCGATGCGGTGGTTTTGGCCGATCCCGGTGCCACACCGCCCGACGGCCTCGCAGCGTTATGCCTGTTCGCGCCGACGGGGGCGGATAGCGCCGCCACCTTGGGACCGTTGTTCGCGGCGTTGCGGGCACGGCTGGCCCAGCCGACGCCAGCATTGCCCCTCCTCTATATCCACGATGGCTCGCCCTTGGCGGCGGCGGGCACCGCGGCGGCCCCTTCGCTGCGCTTCATTTCGGGGAATATCCACTTGCGCGGCTTGGCTTTGCCCACTGGCCTCCCCGCCTTGGACGCGGCCCGCCACCTGTTGGCGGAACTCGCCGCCACCGACCTGGAAGCCGCTATCGATCTCGACGGCCAACGCCGGGTCCGCCGCCTGCGCCGGATCGAACTCCCGCCGGTGGCCGCGCCGGAATCCGGCGGGGTTTGGCTGGTGACAGGCGGTTTGGGCGGATTGGGTCCGGCGGTGGCCCGGCATCTGGGCCTGGGCCGGGGTGCCCGCATCGGCTTGTTGGGGCGTTCGGCGCTGGACGGCGAACGTGCGGCCCGGCTCGCGGCCCTGCGGGCGGAGGGGGTCCAAGTCCATTATGTGGCGGCGGACGTGGCCGATGCCGCCGCCTTGGGCCGCGCCATCGCCGAGATCGATGGGGTGCTGGGTCCGGTCAGCGCGGTGATCCATGCGGCGGGCGTGCCCAGCGAACGCGGCCTCGCCGAGAGCCGCTGGGAGGATATGGCCCGGACCTTCTCCGGCAAGCTGGAAGGTGCCTTGGCCTTGGACCGGGCCTTGGCGCAGCGGCCTTTGCGGGCCTTCGTGCTGTTTTCTTCACTGGCCGCCGAACTGGGTGATTTCGGCCAGTGCGATTATGCCGTGGCCAATGCCTTCCTGGGCCGGTTCGCGGCATGGCGCAATGCCGAAGTGGCGGCGGGCCGCCGACTAGGCCGGACCGTGGCCCTGGCTTGGCCGCTCTGGGAAGGCGGCCATACCGCCTTGGGCGGAGTGGGTGGTGAATTGATGAGCAAGGCACTGGGCGTCCGTCCCCTGGCCCGCGCCGCCGGGATGGCGGTCCTCGACCTTGCGCTGGCGGCGGATGGGCCTTCGGAAATCGTGGTGATGACCGGCAACGAACGTGAAATCGCCCGCCTGACCGGCGCGGCCCCCACCCCCGGTGCGGACACGGTGGAATGTTCCACCGCCATACCGCCGACACCCCGGCCCGGCCCGGAACCCCAATCGGACACTGCGGCGGGAACCGCCGACCTGGCCCCGCTCCGGGCCGAACTGGCGGCGCTGATAGGCCGTTTGCTCAAGCTCGATCCCGCCGAACTGCGGCCTGCCGCCGGTTTCGGGGATTTCGGTTTCGATTCCATCGCGCTTAAGGAATTCGCCGACCTGCTGGCGAAACACTACGGCATCGAGTTTTCGCCCGCCGTGTTCTTCGCCCATGGCAGTATCGAGACCCTGGCGGTGTATTTGCGCGATACCTATCCCGGCATCCTGCGGCCCCAATCCGCCCCCATGGAACCGGCCCCGGCCACCCCGCCGCCACCGCCGATGCAATCCACCGCCCCGATCCCCGAACCGGCCCGGCCCCGCGCCGCCGATTCCACGGCCATCGCCATCATCGGCATGGCCGGGCGCTTCCCTGGAGCCGCGGAACTGGATGATTTCTGGCGGCTGATCGAGACGGGCACGCTTGCGGTGGGGCCGATGCCCGCAGCGCGGCGGCGGCTCCTGGGCCTGGACGATGCGGCGCAAGCCATGGGCGGTTTCATCGGGGACATCGAATATTTCGATCCCGCGTTCTTCCGCATGTCGCGGCGGGAAGCGGTCCATATGGACCCGCAGCACCGCTTGGCTCTCGCCGCCACCTGGGAAGCTTTGGAAAACGCCGGGATCGTACCCGCGAGTTTGGCGGGGCGGTCGGTTGGTATCTTCCTGGGCCAGCAGATCAGCGGCTATGCCGCCCTGCTCCGCGACGCCGCCCCGGAAGCCATGGCCCAAGCGGCGCTAGGCAATGTCAATGCCCTGATGCCGAACCGGATTTCCTATCACCTGGATTGGCATGGACCCAGCGAATCGGTGGATACCGCCTGTTCCTCGGCCTTGGTTGCCGTAC
The DNA here is from genome assembly GCF_900155475.1 of Methylomagnum ishizawai. NCBI lineage: Bacteria > Pseudomonadati > Pseudomonadota > Gammaproteobacteria > Methylococcales > Methylococcaceae > Methylomagnum > Methylomagnum ishizawai. Next base: position 336,169 of record NZ_FXAM01000002.1, read on the forward strand.
ACCGCGCCGTGCGGGCCTTGCGCGGCGGGGAATGCGAATTGGCGGTGGCCGGGGGCACCAGTTTACTGCTCGATCTCAAGGATTTGGACTCCACCCAGAGCCTCGGGGTACTGTCGCCGGACGGGCGTTGCCATACCTTCGACGCCCGCGCCAACGGCTATGTGAAAGGCGAAGGCGTGGGCTTGGTGGTCCTCAAACCCCTGGACCGGGCCTTGGCCGATGGCGATCCCATCCATGCCGTGATCCGGGGTTCGGCGGTCAACCACGGCGGGCGGGCACAATCCCTGACCGCGCCCAACCCCAAGGCCCAGCGCGATTTGATCCGCGCCGCCCTGGCCGATGCCGCCGCCGCGCCCGCCACGGTCGGTTATATCGAAGCCCATGGCACCGGCACCGAATTAGGCGATCCGGTCGAAATCGAGGCTTTGAAGGAAGTGTTCGCCGAGGTGGCGGCGGATAGCGTCGCCCTGGGCGCGGTCAAGGCCAATATCGGCCATCTGGAACCGGCCTCGGGTATTGCGGGTTTGTTCAAGGTGGTGCTGGCCCTGGGTCGGGGCGTCTTGCCGCCGGTGGCCGGTCTGGACACGGTGAATCCTTATATCGATTTGGAGGGTGCCGCCCTCTACCTGCCGCGCACTGCCGTGCCTTGGCCGGTTCCGGTCGAAGGCGGGTTGCGGCGGGCCGGGGTCAGCGCGTTCGGGTTCGGCGGGGCCAATGCCCATGTGGTTTTGGAAGAAGCGCCCGCCAGCCCTGCGGCATCCGAAGTGGACGGTCCCGCCCTGCTGTTGCTCTCGGCCCCGGAAACCGCCCTGCTCGCACTCTATGCGCGGAGTCTGGCCGCAGTTTTGGAAAGGGAAAATGCGCCGGCCCTGTGCGACGTGGCCCATACCTTAATGTGTGGCCGCAGCGCCCAGCCTGCCCGCGCCGCCCTATCGGCATCGGACCGGGCGGACGCGATACAGGCGCTCCGTGCCCTGGCCGAACATATCGAGACCGGCGCGGCCCCGCCCGCCACCGTCCAACTGGGCGAAACCGGCGGGCAAGGCGCTCCGGTTTCCTTGGGCGAAGCGCCGGAAGACCAGGAGTTCTTCGCCCGCTTGGCCGCATCCGGCAATTTAGGACGGCTGGCCCGGTTCTGGGTAGCCGGGGTGGATATCGATTGGCCCGCCTTGGCCGCCCACCTGCCCGCCGGACGCCGGGTCCATTTGCCGGGGATGCCGTTGCGGCGGCAACGCTGCTGGTTGGATGCGCCCGTTCGCGTCCGCCCGTTGGAACCCGCCAGCCATTGGGATCAACCCGTCCCCATGCCCCCGGCGGAACCCGTGGTCCACCGCGAAATTCCCGTGGCCCAGGCCGCGCCGCCCAAGCCGGAACCGTCCGCGCCGGTGCCGACCTTGCAAGCCGTCCAATCCGCACCCGTCCCGGCGGTGGATATGGCCCTGGTCGCTGGCCGCATCCGCGCCATGATCGCCGCCGCGCTGTACGTGTCCGCCGATGATCTGGACGATCAAGCCCGGTTCATGGATTTGGGGCTGGATTCGATCCTGGCGGTGGAAGTCACCCGTGCCCTCAATGACGCTTTCGGCCTCCAAATCGCGGCGACCCGGCTGTATGACTATCCCACCGTGGCCGATTTAGCCGCTTATGTCTCGGACAGCCTGGGACCGGTGGGCGGAAGCGTCGCCAACCCCGGCGTGGCGGCACCGATCCAAGCCGCGCCCATGGTATCCGCGCCACTCCCACCGCCCGCTCCGAAGCTCGACCCCGGCCCTATCCTCGCCACGGTGCGGCGGATACTCGCCGCCGCCTTGTACATCGCCCCGGAAGACCTGGACGACCAAGCTGGTTTCGCCGATCTGGGCTTGGATTCGATCTTGGCGGTGGAAGTGGCGGATAAGCTCAACGCCGAACTGGGCACCGATTTACAGGCAACCCGGCTCTACGACCATCCCACGGTCGCGGCTTTGGCGGCTTATCTCGCCGGGCGCGGTCGCCCGCACACGTCCGCCGCCGTCGCGGTGGATGATGCGGTTTTGGCTTTCTTGCGTGGGGAAGTGGCGGCGGCGGCGGGCCTCGAACCCGGCGGAATCGACCCCGGGACACCGCTGGACCGCCTGTCCATCGGGCCGGAATCCGCCGCCCGCATCCTGGACGCCATCGCCCGGCGTTTCGGCTGCCGCCTGGATGTCGCCGAGGTCGGCACCTGCCGCGATTTGGCGGCGGTCGCGGCCTTGGTGCGGAACCGGGGTGGCGTGGCGGTCGCGGACACCACGCCGGTTCCCGTGGCGAGCACGCCCGGCCCGCTATCGCCAGCCCCGGTCGCCGCCCTTCATGAACCGCCGCTGCTGGCAAGCTTGCGGGCGGAACTGGCCGCTTTGCTCTTGGTTCCCGAGGACAGTATCGAAACCGGCGTGCCCCTGGCCGATCTGGGCTTGGATTTGATCGCCGCCGAGGAATTGGCCGAGCGTTTCCGTCCGCTGTTGGGCCGGGCTTTGACCGCCCGTGGCTTGCTGGCGGCACCGGGTTTGGCCGCTTTGGCGGCGGATGCGGCACCGGAACCCGTCGCACCACCGCCGCCGATAACGCCCATCGCCGCCGCGCCCCGCTCCGAGCCTATTTCCAGGGTCGGCGTGGAACCGGCCCCGGTCGAGGTCGCCGTGGTCGGCATCGCCTGCCGCTATCCCCAAGCCCCCGACAAGGACGCCTTCTGGCGCTTGCTGCGCGAAGGCCGGAGCGGTATCACCAGGGTGCCGCCGGAACGCTGGAACCCGGAAGACCACTGCTCCGGCCTGTCCCGTCCCGAACAGCGCGAGGCGGTGCGCTGGGGTGGGTTCGTTGCCGAGGTGGACCGCTTCGATCCTTTGTTCTTCAACCTGTCGCCCCGCGAAGCCGAATTGATGGACCCGCAGCAACGCCTGTTCCTGGAGGAGGCTTGGCACGCCTTCGAGGATGCCGGGCTGTCCGACCGGGATTTGAAAGGGGCGCGTTGCGGCATCTTCATCGGCGCGGGCCAGGGCGATTACAGCCGCCACCTGCCCATGGACGACCCGGCCCAGGTCACGGGGCAATTACTGCTGGGGAATACCGCCAGCATCCTAACGGCGCGCATCGCTTACCTGTTGGATTTGCGGGGACCGGCCATCGCCCTGGATACCGCCTGCTCCTCGGCCTTGGTCGCCACCGAACTGGGGTTCCGCGCCATCCGCGAGGGCCAGTGCGATTTGGCCTTGGTCGGCGGCGTGAACCTGATGACCACTCCGCAAATGCATGTGATGACCGCTGCTTCCGGGATGTTGGCCCCCGACGGCCAATGCCGGACCTTCGACGACGCCGCGACGGGCTTCGTGCCGGGCGAGGGCGTCGGCTTGTTGGTCCTGCGGCGGCTCGATCAAGCCTTGGCGGCAGGCGACCGTGTTTATGCGGTGATCCGCGCCGCCGGCACCAACCAAGATGGCAAGACCAGCGGTATCACCGCCCCTAGTTCCACCTCCCAGGAAGCCCTGGAATCGGAGGTTTGGCGGCGGTTCGGTATCGATCCTGCCGATCTGGGCTATATCGAGGCCCATGGCACCGGCACCCGCTTGGGCGATCCCATCGAAATCGACGCCCTGACCCGCGCTTTCGCCGCCCATACCCGGCGGCGGCAGGACTGTCCGATTGGTTCGGTCAAGACCAATATCGGCCATACCCTGGCCTCGGCGGGCGCGGCGGGCCTCATCAAAACCGCGTTGGCGCTCCATCATGGGCTGATTCCGCCTTCGCTGAATTTCGCCACGCCCAACCGCCATATCGATTTCGCGCAAACGCCGTTCTTCGTGCCCACCCAAGCCTTGCCTTGGCGGGAACGGCGCTTGGCCGCGGTCAGTTCGTTCGGATTCAGCGGTACCAATGCCCATATCGTGCTGGCCGCCGCCCCGCCCGCCGCGCCCCCCACCCGCGCCGCCCTCCGGCCCTTGTTGTTCGCGCTGACCGCACGGGACCATGCGGGGTTGGTCCGGCAGGCCGGACGCTTGGCGGAATTCCTCCATACCGAAGGCCGGGGCTGGGCTCCCTTGGATGTGGCCCATACCCTGGCGTTGCGCCGTAGCCATCTGGAACAGCGCTTGGCGATCAACGCCCAGGACGTCCTGGATTTGGCTGAAGCGCTAACGGCTTGGCTGGCGGGCCGTCCCGATCCCCGCGTGTTCGAGGGCAAACGCCGCCGCGATCCGGTTGCGCCGCCGCCCGGTTTGGCGGCGCGGGCCATACACGCAACGGAAGCCCTGGCCGATTTGGCCCGGCTGTGGTGCGAGGGCAGCGATATCGATTGGACGACATTGGTCGGTGCTGGCCGCTTGGTGGATTTGCCGGGAACGGTGTTCGCGGGGATGCGCTGCTGGGTCGGGGCCGATCCTGGCCCCGCGCCCACGCTAGTCCGGGCCGAACCGCCCGCGTCGCCCACCGTATCGCACGCCGTGGGGGACGCCACGTTGAGCCTGGACGCCACCCAGCCGGTGATGGCGAACCACCGGGTCCAGGGTCGGGCCATCCTGCCCGGTATGGCGAGCTTGACTTGGTTCCACGCCGAGGCCAGCCGCTTGGGTTATCACGGTCCCCTGACCGGGCTGGTTTGGCGGACGCCGGTGGCCGCACCCGCGGAACTACATCTTGTGGCCGAAATCACGGCGGAAGGCTTGAATCTGGAACTCCGGGACGGTGGGCAACAGGTCGCCGTCCGCGCCTTGGCCCGGCGGGTCGGCAAGCCCCAACCCTTGCCGGTCGATGTGGCCTTGCTACGGGCGGAATGCCGTACCCCGGTGGAACCCGCCGCGATCTATCGCCGTTTGGAAGCCGGGGGCGTGGTGCATGGCCCCGGTTTCCGCTTGTTGGAAAGTGTCCAGGTCGGTGCCGGGCAGGTACTTGCCCGCCTCCGGCCCGCCAATCCCGCCGCCGCCGCGCCCCTCGTGACGGAAGTTTCCCCCGCCCTGCTGGATTCGGCCTTGCAAGCCCTCGGGGCCTTGGAGCAAGCCGGTTCCGAGGGACCGGCCTTGTTGCCTGCGGGCTTGCGCCGTTGTGCGGTGTATGCGCCCTTGGCCGGGCCGGTCTTGGCCTGGCTGACCGTGGACCCCACCGCCAGCGGCGTGGGTCGCTTGGTGGCCGATGTGCGCCTGTTGGACGAGCAAGGCGAAGTCCTGGCCGAGCTATTGGGCTTCGAAGCCAGGGCACCCCAGCCCCTGCCGCCGCCGGGGACTGGCCTGGATGAACCCTCCGTGCCACCCGCCCCGGTTGTGCCGGAGTCCAGCGGGGCCAACTTGTTGGTGTTGCGCCCACAGTGGCAGACAGCGGCCCCACCCGAAGGCGCGGCCTTGCACGATCCGTTAATTCTGCATAGCGGCCCGGAAGCGGAATGGGCCTTGCGGCTGGCCGAAACCCAAGGCGGCGACGCCCTGCGCATCGATGCCCTTGGCCCCGACGCCCTGGCGGAACGCATCGCGGCCTTGCCGTCCAGCCGCCCCTTGATCTTCGCCGCTTGGCGGCAGCCCGACGCCCCATTCTTGACCCCGGCCACCCTGGCCGAGGCGGAACGGCGCGGGGTACATAAGCTGCGCGGGGTGTTCCAAGGCTTGGCCCACCGCGCCGAACCGGGCCGTTTACTGCTGGCGACCCGTGGCGTCCAGGCCGTGGGGCCGGACGACCGCATCGATCCAGCGTTCGCGGCCTTGACCGGCTTCGCCCGCGCCGCCGCCCGCGAGTTGCCGGGCTTGGTGTTGGATTGCGTGGACCTCGCGCCCGGCCAGCCCGCCGCCGCCGCAGAGCGCCTGGAACACGCCTGGCTGTTGCGTGAACCGGGCGCGGGGGTGTGGGCCTATCGCCAAGGCTTGCGGCTGCGCCAGCGCATGGCCCGCCTATTGCCCGACTTGGCCCCGCCGTCCGCGCCGGTCTTGGCGCAGGGCACGGTCTGCGTGCTGTTGGGCGGGGCGGGTGGCTTGGGCCGGGCCACTTCGCTGTGGCTGGCCGGACAATGCGGGGCGCGTATCGCCTGGATCGGACGCCGCCCCCAGGATGCCGCGCTCGCGGCCGCCCTGGCCGAAGTGGCGCGGGCGGGTGGGGAAGCGCTCTATCTACAAGCCGACAGCGCCGACCCCGACGCACTGCGGCGGGCGGTGGCGGCGGTGCGTGGGCGGTGGGGCCATATCGGTTTGGCTTGGCATGGAGCCATCGTGCTGCGCGACCGTTCGGTGCGCGAACTCGGTGCGGCGGACCTCGACGCCGCCCTCGCCCCCAAATCCCACGGTCTGTTGAACCTGATCGAAGCCCTGGCGGACGATCCCCCGGAACGGCTGTGCCTGTGTTCCTCGGCCAATGCGTTCACGGTCAATCCGGGGCAAGCCAATTACGCCGCCGCTTGCACCTTCGTCGATGCCTTGGCCCTGGCGCAAATCCGCGAGCGCGGCTGGCGGGTGCAGGTGCTGAACTGGGGGATTTGGGGCGAAACCGGCATCGTTGCCGAGGAGCGCTATCTGCAACGCGCCCGGCAAGCGGGCGTCGAGCCCTTGGCGACCGCCGAAGCCTTGGAGATTTTCGGGTGGTCGTTGCGGAGCGCCGTGCCGCAAGCCCTCCCGATGAAAATGACGGCCCAGGCGCTGGCTGATATCGAGGCCGATTTGGCCGAAACCGTCCGCTTCGGCGGCGCGGCGGCGGCATTGGATGTGGATGCCGCCCGCGTGGCCTTGCGCGGGGCTTTCGAGGACAGTGCCACCGCCGACCTCGGCCCCCAAGCTGCGGCGATGACGGCGCTGATCCAACATGGCCGGGAGCGCTTGTTCCGGGTCTATGCCCGCCTGGGCCTGGACCGGCAGCCCCCGGCGCGGTGGGATACGTGGGCGGCGGCTTTGGGCATCGTGCCTAGCCGGTGGGGTTTGTTCCGCGCCCATCTGGATATTTTGGCCCGCTGTGGTTGGGTACGGCTCGGCCCGGATGAGTGGGTCGAAACCACCGGACGCTTGCCCAGCGACCCGCCGCAGGGCGAACCACCCACAGGTGCCGCGGCCCGGCTGTTGGAGGCCGCGCTGGCAGGCACCCTCGACGTGCTGACCGGACGCCGCCCGGCGACCGAGGTTTTATTCCCCGGCGGGCGCAACGATTTGGTCGAAGCGGTCTACCGCGACGATCCCGCCGCCGAGGTGTTCAATCTGGCCTTGGGCCGGACCCTTGCCGCCTTGAGCGGGGGCCGTCCGCTGCGGGTCGTCGAGATCGGCGCGGGAACGGGCGGGGCCACCGGCGCGGTGCTGGCGGCGCTGGACCGTTACGCGCCCGGTTCCAGCTATGTCTATACCGATGTGTCCCCGCATTTCGTGGCGGCGGGCGCGGCACGGCACGGCCAGCGCCCCCAGACCGAATTCCGGGTGCTGGACATCGGACGCCATCCCGCCGCGCAAGGCTTCGTGCCGGGGAGTTTCGATGTGTTCATCGCCGCCAATGTGCTGCACGCCCTGCCGGAGCTTGCGGACACCCTGGGCCATGCCAAGGCTTTGCTCAAACCGGGGGGCGCGGGCTTGTTGTTGGAAGCGACGGCGCGTAGCGATTTCGCCACCTTCGTCTTCGGCCTGACCGATGGCTGGTGGGCTTGCGCCGATCCCGAATGCCGCATCCCGCATAGTCCGTTGTTGTCGGTGGACGGTTGGCGTTGGGCGGCGGCGGGCCGGGGTTTCCGTTTGGAAGGCGTGGGCCAATTGGCGGGCAGCGATGGACAAAGCGTCCTGCTGATGACTTCCGACGGCTGGATCCCGGAGCCTTCCGCCGCCAGCCGTCCCGCGTTGTCCGCCGCACCATCAGTTCGGACCCCGGCGACCGATTCCGCCGCCTCGACCCTGGACACCGTCCGGCGCTTGGTCTGCCAAATCCTGCGGATGGACCCACAGGACATGGACCCGGACGAGCCTTTGGAACGCTATGGCGTGGATTCCTTGGTGGTCAACGATATCCATGCCCGCTTGGAAACCGAATTGGGGAAATTTTCCCGCAATCTGGTATTCGAGGCCGTGACCCTGCGGGCCTTGGCGGAACGCTTGGATGCCGGCGTGATCGCCCGCCGTCCGGCCCCCGAGGAAGCCGCGCCGCCACCCGCAGAATCCGCAGTGCCGCCCCGGCCCGATACCGGCGGCGGCCCGGCGGGGGCCATCGCCATCGTCGGCATCGCCGGACGCTTCCCCGGTGCCGGAACTATCGAGACCTTCTGGGACAACCTGGAATGGGGCCACAGCGCCATCGGTCCCTTGCCCGATTCGCGCCGCGCCCTGTGGCCGTCGGAACAGGTTTATCCGGGTGGCTATCTGGACGATGTGGCGGGTTTCGACGCCCTGTTCTTCAACATCTCGCCCCACGAAGCCGCCGCCATGGACCCGCAGGAACGCTTGTTCCTGGAAACCGCTTGGGCCAGCTTGGAACACGCCGGGCGTTTACCCAGCGCCTGGGAAGGCCGGGTCGGCGTGTTCGTCGGGGTGATGGGTCGGGATTACCTGCGGCTTTGTGCCGAAAACCAGGGCTTGGGCGATGCCCCGGCGTGGTCGGTGGCGAACCGGGTATCCCATGCCTTGAACCTCACCGGCCCTAGCCTCGCCACCGACACCGCCTGTTCCAGCGCCTTGACCGCCTTGCATCTGGCCTGCGAAAGCCTGCGCCGGGGCGAATGCGAAGCCGCCTTGGCGGGCGCGGTGCATTTGATTTTGCATCCGGCGTCGCGGGAAGGTTTACGTGCCCTGGGCATGTTGTCGGACAGCGGCCAGCCCCGGCCCTTCTCGGAAGACGCCGATGGTTTGGTGGGTGGCGAAGGCGTGTGCTGTATGGTGCTGCGGCGTCTGGAGGACGCCCTTGCCAGCGGCGACCGCATCTTGGGGACGATCCGGGCCACGGGGCTGGCCGCTAATGGCCGGACCCGCAACTACATGGCCCCCAGCGCCGAAAGCCAGGCCGAAGGTCTGCGCCGCTTCGTCGCGCATCCGGGGTGGGCCGCGCCGGACTATGTCGAATGCCAAGCCATGGGTTCGCCGACCGGCGATGCCATCGAGGTGGCGGGTTTGGCGCTGGCTTTGCCCGCCACGGCGCGTCCCGTGCGTCTGGGTAGCGTCGAAGGTGCCATCGGCCATCTGGAAGCGGCCTCCGGCGCGGCCCAGATCGCCAAGGTGTTGGGCATGTTCCAACGCGGACACAGCCTGCCGACCTTGGGCGTGGGGGGCTTGCACCCCGAAGTGGCGGCGGCGGTCCAGGATCGTTTCGAGATCGTCCGCGCCCAGGGAACCGCGCCGCGCCGGGCCATGGTGCAATCCTTCGGGGCTGGGGGCGGCAGCGCCTTCGCCCTGCTGGAAGCGCCGCCGCCCGCGCCCGCGCCGGTCGCGGCCACCGGCTTGGAGGCCGTGCCGCTGTCGGCCCGCACCCCTGCCGTCCTGCGCCAAATGGCCCGTAACCTGCTGGATCACCTCCGGCGCGACCCCGCCGCCGACCTCTCCGCTATCGCCCGGACCTTGCAAACGGGCCGGGCGGCGTTTTCCCACCGCTTGGCGCTGTGGGCGGCGGATGTCCATGGGCTGACGGCGGCACTGACCGACTTCCTGGCCGGACGCGCCGGGGCTTGGCAGGCCGGTGAAAAGCGGGGCGCGGGCGGCGGCAATGGCAAGGGGCCGGATTCGTCCGACCCCGAGGCGCTGGCCGGCTATTGGAGCCAGGGCCACGCCGTGGATTGGGACGTGCTGTGGCGGGGACGTTCCATCCCGGTACCAGCCATCCTGCCTAGTTATCCCTTCGCCCACCGGCATTGCTGGGTCGAGCTGCGGACACAGGCTCCCCGGTGGGCCGTGGCGGAAACGCGGCCCGCGCTACAGTTCCTGGAAACCGCCGATCCGGTCCCGGTCCTGCCGCCACAACGGAAACTGGTGGTGATCGAGGGTCCGGGCGAACCCGAGGATTTACGCATCCATGCCGAGCCGCTGGCCCCACCGGCAGCGGACGAGGTGTTGATCGAAGTCCACGCCGCTGGGCTCAATTTCGCCGATTTGCTCTGTACGCGGGGTTTGCATCCCAACCTGAAAAGCTATCCCTATCTGCCCGGTTTCGAGGTGGCGGGGGTGGTGGCGGCTGTCGGGGCCGGGGTGCGGGGTTTGCAGCCGGGCCAGCGGGTGATGGCCCTGGCCGGTGGCCGGGGTGGATTGGCCAGCCATGTTGCCGTACCCGAACACTGGGCGGTGCGCATCCCGGCGGCGCTGGACCCGAACCTTGCCGCCGCCACTCCGGTGGGCTATCTGACCATGGCCCATGCCCTGGAACGGGCCGGGCTGCGTCCTGGCGAAACTATCCTGATCCAATCCGCCGCTGGGGGCACCGGGCCGTTCGCGGTGCAACTGGCTTTGGCGCGGGGGGCCACCGTCATCGCCACAGCGGGCAGCGCCGCCAAGCTGGAAGCCCTGCGTCAACTCGGGGTACACCACGCCATCAATTATCTGGAGGAGGATTTCGCCGCTGCGGTTCGCCAATTCACCGGGGGCCGGGGCGTCGATGTGGTGTTGAACACCCTGGGCGGCGAGGCCATTCAGAAGGGCATCGATCTACTGGCGGCGGGTGGGCGCTATTGCGAAATCGCCCTGGCCGGGCTGCGCGGGGCGGGTCCGCTGGACCTTTCGCGGCTGACCGAAAACCAGAGCCTCATCACGATCAACCTGGGCCGGGTGCTGGCCGAACCGGAAGCTTCCCGCCACGCCCTGGCGGAAATGGCGGCGGATTTGGTGGCGGGCCGGGTCCGGCCCTTGATCGCGCAGGTGCTCGGCATGGACCAAGTGGCCGGGGCGCTGCGCCTGATGGACCGCCGGGAAAACATCGGCAAGGTGATCCTGAAGCCGGATGCCGCCCTCACCGCGACCGCCTCCGGGCCGGTGGCGGTGGCCGCCGGGGTGGATTGGCTGGGCGAACTCCGCGCCATCGCCGCGCCGATCCTGGGCCTGGACGGCGCGGAGATCGAGGACGACCGGTCCCTCGAAGACTATGGGCTGAACTCGGTCAGTGCCACGGCTTTGATGCGCGAAGTCTATCGGCGCTTCGGCCTCGCGGTGCCGGTGGCCCTGGTCTACGAGGCCCGGTCCCTGGCGGAATTGGCCGGGCGTTTGGCATCCGGCGCTGCCTCCGCGCCCCTCAGTGGCATTGGCCAAATCCTGGGACGGCCTGGGGACCGGCCCTACGATCCCCTCGTGCCGGTGCGGGCCGGGAGCGGCCCGGCCTCGTTCTGGGTGCATGGCGCGCCCGGCGATGCCAGTTGGGTCGCCCGTTTGGCGGAAGCCTTGGGCGGCGACGCGCCGGTGTATGGCATCGAAGCGCGGGGCGTGGGCGGCGGGGAAGCGCCGCCGGGCCGGGTCGAGGACATGGCCCGCGACTACGTGGCGGCGGTGCGGCGGGTCCAGCCCGAGGGGCCGTACCGGCTGGGCGGCTATTCCGGCGGCGGCGTGATCGCCTATGAAATGGCCCGGCAATTACAGGCCGAAGGACAACGGGTCGAAAAGCTGGTGTTGCTCGATGCCTATGCGCCGGGCAATCCGGCCTTGCGCGGCATGGAAGCGGCTTATGGCGCGGGCTTCATCTATCAATTGGCGGTGAATTGGTTCGGGCGGCGCTGGGGCATGGACCGGCCTTTAACGGCGGAAGCCCTGGCCGATGCCGACCCGGCCCGGTGCCTGGAAATCGCGCTCGACCATCTCTACCGCCATGCCCGCCCCGAAGTCGAGCGTCCCCGCTTGGCCGCCTATCTGCAAAGCATGGAGCGGGTGGGACAGGCCATCGGGCGGGCATTGGAAGCCTATGTTCCCGCGCCGCTGGACACCGCCATCGACGCCTTGTTGATCCGTTGCGCGGCGCGGATGGGCGGGGCCGACAATCCCTACAAGCTGCCGCCGTTCCTGGTCGCAGCCGACTACACCGAAGGTTGGGCCGGGTTGTTGGGCAAGGAACCGCGCCCGGAAACCGTCGGCTGCGACCATTTCGGCCTGTTGGACGATCCTTGGTTGGGGCAGGCGGTGGCCGCGATCCAAGGCTTCCTGGCCGGGAGCGGCGATCCGGCGCGGATGTGCCCGCTGCGCGAGCGGGTGCGGGCGGTGGTGGAAGCCGAAGTGGGCCGGGTCTTGATGATCGAGTTGCCGGAAGGCATCCCGCCCCATACCCGGCTGGCCGAATTGGGGGCGCATTCGGTGGATAGGGCCGAGGTCGCCGCCGCCGCCATGGAACGGCTGAACGTGGCGGTACCCTTGTCGGCGCTGGCCGGGGTGGGGGATATCGATGGCTTGATCGAGGTTTTGGCGCGGGGCGTGGAGGCCGGTTAGGGAGATTTTTGGGAGCGATGGCCATCCACGGCCATCCGCACCCCCGTAGCCGGGCGGCGGATGCCGTGGGACCAAGCCGGTTTGACCGGACCCGGTTCGGCCAGCGTCCAGCGGAAAGCCGCCACCAGGGTCGCCAATACTACCCGCAATTCCATAAAGGCCAGGGCCGCGCCAGGGCAACGGCGCTCGCCGCCGCCGAAGGGAATCAGTTCGGTGGGTGAGTAATCCCGTGCCAAGAACCGTTCGGGCCGGAAACATCCAGGATCGGCGTAGAGCGCCGGGTCGTGCGATACCAGGTCGATGCAGGCCATCACCACATCGCCTTCCGGCACGCGGCGTTCCCCCAAATCCAGCGTCCGGTTCAAGCGGCGGGCCACGCCCGGCGCGACCGGGTGCATCCGCAGCGCTTCCCAGCACACGGCGTCCAGGTAGGGCGTCCGCTCCAACAGGCCGATATCCAGGGTCTCGGCATAATCCCGCAATTCATCGCGCAGGGCCAACAGCACGCCCGGTTCGCGGTGGGTCCAATAAACACACCAAGCCAAGGCCACGGCGGTGCTATCGTGGCCCGCGAACAATAGGGTCAGGAGGTTGTCGCGGATTTGGGCATCGCTCAAGACCGGCTGACCCGCCTCGTCGCGCAGGCCCACCCAATACGCCAGGACATTGGCCTCGGCGCTTTCCCCAGCGGCGCGGGATGCGGCCATCCGCGCCTCGATCAAGGCGTAGCATCTGGCCCGCGCCCGGACGAAACGGCCCCAAGGACTCCACTCGCCCCAATCGCGGCGCAAGCCCTTCACGAATACCGCCATGAAGCCGATGGTGCCTTGTAGGCCATGGATAGCGGCGCTGAATTCGCGCTGCTCCAGGGCATCGATCATGCCGAACACTGTCCGCAAGATCACATCCAAGGTGATGCTCCGCCCCAGGTCCAGCATGTCGAACACGGTGCCCGGTGCCCGTTCCCCGCCCAGCCGCAAGGCCGCGTCACGCATCAAACCGGCGGCTTGGGCCGGCTGCCGCAAGACCGGCGCCATCAAGGCCCGCCGCAATCGGGCATGGGCTTCCCCGTCCAGCGACAACAGCGATTGCTCGCCATAGAACATCCCCGCCGAGGCGTCCACCGAGCGGTAAAGCCCCGGCCCACCCTTGAATATCCGCCCGATATGCAGCGGGCAGCCGGTCACCGCCATCCGCCCGCCCAGGGGGAACGGCACCGAAAACGGCTGGCCGTGGCGGGCGAGGAGCTTTTGGTAATAGGCCAGCGGTTGGCGGAAATAGCCATACAGCGAGGGCAGTAGGTGCTTGGGACCGGGCGGGGCGGTGGGGGTGGACATGGTGGGCTCGCTCAGTGTGTGTGGGATGCCGCCAGATCGGACACTTCCTCTTCCGGGGCCGGTCCCGTGTGCTGCTTGGCGAGCAACATATAGACCGCCGGGACCACGAACAGGGTGAACAAGGTGCCGACCGTCAAGCCCAGCACGATCACCATGCCGATGCTGAACCGGGACGCGGCCCCCGCCCCGCTGGCGAACAGCAGCGGCAACACCCCAAACACCATGGCGGCGGTGGTCATCAGGATGGGCCGGAGCCGGATACCGGCGGCGGTCTCGATGGCCTCGCGCTTGGACAAGCCCTGTTCTTGCAGGCCGTTGGCGAATTCCACGATCAGGATGCCGTGCTTGCTAATCAGGCCCATCAAGGTCACCAAACCGACCTCGGTGTAGATGTTGAGCGAACCGCCCCCGAGCCCCAGGCTGACGAACACCAAGGCACCGACGATGGACATCGGCACCGAGATCAGGATGATGAGCGGGTCGCGGAAACTCTCGAATTGGGCGGCCAGCACCAGGAAAATCACCAGCAGGGCGAAGCCGAAGGTGGTGATGAAATTGCCGGCTTCCTGGACGAACTGCCGCGATTGCCCGGCGTAATCCACCGAATAGCCCGGCGGCAACAAGCGCCCCGCGAGGTCGCGCATATAGTCCAGCACTTCGCCCTGGCTGAGGCTGGGGAAGGCGATGCCGGAAATGGTGGCGGCGTTCAACTGTTGGAAATGGTTGACCGACTGGGGGATGGTCTCGGTGCGGAGCCGGACCACGGTGGACACCGGCACCGCGGCGCCTTGGGCATTGCGGATGTAATAGCCTTCCAATTGGTCGGCGTTCAGGCGGAAAGACCGGTCCACCTGTGGAATCACCTTGTAGGAGCGGCCCGCCATGCTGAAGTAATTGACATAGCCGCCCCCCAGCATCGAAGTCAGCGACCCGCCGATATCTTGCATGCTCAGCCCCAACAAGGCCGCCTTGTCGCGGTCGATGTCCACCCACACCTGGGGATGGTTGAACTTCAGGTCGTTGTCCAGGTAGAGGAACATCCCGCTTTGCTGGGCCGCTTCCATGAATTCCTTCGCCACCGCGTCGAGCTGCTCGGCGGGTTCGGTGGTGCCGATGACGAACTGGACCGGCAGGCTACCGCTGCTCGGCAAGGACGGGGGCTGGAACGCCGCGACGAACATGCCGGCGATCTCGCCGACCTCCTGCTGAATCTCCATCATCAATTGGGTGGAGTTGCGCTTGCGCTGGTCCCAGGGTTTCAACACCATGCCTTCGATGGTCTGGCCCGCCATGTCCATTTGCAGCACATGCTCGGTTTCCGGGTAGCGCTTGAAGACGTCCAGCACTTGGTTGGCGTAGAGCTGGCGTTGCTGCTGGGTGGCGGTGGGCGAAGCCATTCCCAGGGCGAACAGGATGCCCTGATCCTCTTGCGGGGCCAATTCGCTGTTGGCGTTGGTGTAGAGGAAATAAATCGCCACCAGGATGATGCCCGCGAAGACGAAGGTGACGGGCCGGTAATCCAAGCTGCCGCGCAATTTCCGCGCATAGCCCGCTTGGCACCCATCCAGCACCCGGTCGATCCTGCCGACCAGCCGCGCTTCCCAACCGCCGTCGCCTTCCGCGGAACGCAGCAGGCGCGAACACAGCATCGGCGACAGGGTCAGGGCCACCAAGGCGGAGAAGGTCACCGCCCCGACCAGGGTGAAGGCGAATTCGGTGAACAAGGTGCCGGTCAGGCCGGTTTGGAAACCGATGGGCATATACACCGCCGCCAATACCGCGGTCATGGCGACGATGGGCGAGGCCAATTCGCGGGCGGCGCGGCGGGCGGCGGCCACTGGCGACAAGCCTTCGGCCAGATGGCGGTTGACGTTCTCGACCACGATGATGGCGTCGTCCACCACCAGGCCAATCGCCAACACCAAGGCCAAAAGGGTCAGCAGGTTGATGGAATAGCCCAGCATCAGCATCACGCCGAAGGTGGCGACCAGGGACAGGGGGATGGCGATGATGGTGATCAGCACCGAACGCGGCGATCCCAGGAACAGGAACACCACCAGGGTGACGATGAACAAGGCTTCGACCAGGGTTTCCACCACCTCGCGGATGGAACTGGTCACGAACACCGTGGAGTCGTAGACGATATCGCCGTCGATGCCGTTGGGCAATTGCGCCTTGATGGCCGGAAATTCGGCCTTGACCCGCTGCACCACGTCCAGGAGGTTGGCGCTGGGAGCCACTTTGATGCCGATATAGACCGCCTTTTGGCCGTCGAACCCGGCTTGCGAATCGTAGTCCTCGGCCCCGAGGCTGACGGTGGCGACCTCCTTGAGCCGGACCAAGTGGTCGCCCTCGTGCTTCACGATCAGCTCCCGGAACTCGTCCACCGAATGCAGGCTGGTGGAGGCCGCCAGGTTGACCTGCACCATCTGCCCCTTGGTCGAACCCAAGGCGGCCAGATAATCGTTTTGGGCCAGGGCCAGTTGGATATCGGTGGCGGTGAGGCCATAGGCGGCAAGTTTTTCCGGGTCCAGCCAAGCCCGCAGGGCGAAATACTTGGCCCCGATCAATTCGGCGGTCTGCACCCCCGCCACCGCTTGTAGCTTGGGTTGCACCACCCGCACCAGATAGTCGGTGACATTGTTGGAGGGCAGGATGTCGCTGGAGAATCCGATATACAGGGCGTCGAAGGATTGGGAGGGCTGCACCGAGATGATGGGATGCTGCGAATCCGGCGGCAGTTGGCCCAGGATCGAATTGACCTTGGCGCTGATCTCGGTCAGCGCCTTGTCCACCTTGTAGCCGAATTGCAGGTTCACGGTGATGGTGCTGATCCCGCTCACGCTGGTGGAGGTGATGTAGTCGATGCCGTTGGCCTGGGTGATGGCGGCTTCCATCGGGGTGCTGATGAAGCCCGCCACCAAACTGGGATCGGCCCCGAAATAGCCGGTCACGACCGTGATAACCGCGCTTTCGGTTTCCGGGTATTGCGCTATCGGCAAGGTCGCCACCGCCCGCACGCCCAGGATGAACAGCAGCAGGTTGACGACGATGGCCAGGACGGGGCGCTGGATGAACAGGTCGGTGAATCGCATCGGTGTGGCTGGGTGGGCGGGATTATTCTTCCCGGAGGACCGGGGCCGGGTCGTTGCTCGGTTGGACGCTGTTGTTGATCGCCAGCGCCGTGCCGTTGCGGAGCTTGGTCTGGCCGGCGGTCACGATCTCATCGCCTTCCTTGAGCCCCTTTTCCACCGCGACCTGGTCGCCACGGGTCTCGCCCAGGACGATGAAGGTTTCATGGGCCACGGGCTGGGGTTGGCCCTTGTCGTCCTTGCCCTGCCGGTCCACCCGGTAGACCAAGGCACCGTAAGGGTTGTAGGCGATGGCCGCGTTGGGCAGGGTGAGGTGGCGCTGCGGTTGGCCCACCTCGATATCGACGCTGGCGTACATGCCGGGCAGGAGCTTGCGGCCTGGGTTCTTCAACACCGCCCGGACTTGCAGGTTGCGGCTGCCGATATCGACCTTGGGATCGATGACCGCGATTTCCCCTGGGAAATCCTGGCCCGGAAAGGCGTCGGCGTGGACCGTCACCGGCTGGCCGACCCGGAGGTTGCCCAAGACCTGCTGCGGCAGGCTGAAATCCAGGTACAGGCTATCCAAGGCTTGCAGGGTGACGAACGGGCTGCCGATTTGCAGGTATTGGCCGACATCGACCTGCCGCACACCCAGCCGCCCCGCGAAGGGAGCGCGGATCAGCTTCTTATCCAACAGGGCTTGCTGGCCGAGGATGTTGGCGTTGGCCTGGGCCAGATTGGCGATATCGCTGTCCAGGGTTTGCTGGCTGACCGCCTTGGCCTGGAGTTGCGCCCGGTCGCGTTCCAGCGTGATGCGGGCCAATTCGGCGGCGGCCTTCAGGGCTTGCATCCGCGCCAATTCGTCCTGCATCCGCAATTCCAGCAAGGGCGCACCCTCGGCCACGTCCTCGCCTTGCTTGAAATGGACCGCGGCGACTACTCCGCCCACTTCGCTGCCGAGATCGACTCCGCGCACCGCTTTCAGGGTGCCCACCGCCCGCAGGCTGGAGCGCCATTCCTCATAGCGGGCCGTGGCCGTGGACACCGTTTGGGGCGGATGTCCGTGTTCGGCGAGGTACTGCTTGATCATCTTGTTTTTGAACGCGATGAAGCCGAACACCGCCCCCAAGACCAAACCGACCACCAGGAGCATGATGAGCATCCGCTTGATCATGGGCGCGCACCGCCTCGGGAATGCACGGAATCCGGCATGGTTAATTCTCCGTTTTGTCTGTGGGGGGAGTGGTGGGGGGCGTGCGGTTCCACCAACCGCCGCCCAAGGCTTGGAACAGGGCCGCGCTGTCGCCGAGCAGGGTGGCGCGGGCCTTGATCCAGCCGAGTTGCGCCTGTTTATAGTTGCGCTGGCTATCGAGCAGGGCCAGATAGCTCAAACCGCCGGTTTCGGACTGGGCTTGGGCCAAGGTCAGGTTTTCTTGGGCGATTTGCACGCTGGAGGCCTGCACTTCCAGGGTTTGGTGGTCGGCTTCCAGGTTCTTCAGGGTGTTGGCGACATCCTGGAAAGCCTGGAGGACGCTGCTGCGGTATTTGGCGGCGGCCTGCTGGAAACCAGCGATGGCCGCTTGCTGGGCGTGGGTGTTCTTGCCCCACTCGAACAAGGGCTGGGCCAGGTTCAAGCCCACGCCCCAAATCCCCGAACCCGGCATCAGCAACTGGCTGGCCTGGGTGGCGAAGCTGCCCAGGTCGGCTTTGAGGCTGATGTCGGGGAACATTTTGGCGGTCGCCACCCCGACCTGGGCGCTGGCGGAATGGGCGGCGGCTTCGGCGCTACGCACGTCGGGCCGCTGTTCGACCAGCTTCAAAGGCACGCTGAGGGGGAGCTCGGTGGGTGCCTGTAGGTCGTCCAGGGTGAATTCCTCCGGCAGGGGTTCCCCCGGAAAGCGTCCGGTCAACACCGCCAATTGGTGGCGGGATTGGGCGAGTTGTTGGCGTAGGGCGATGAGGTTGGCTTGGGATTCGTTGAAGGCGGAGGCCTGCGACAGGACCGCCGATTCGGCCACGGCCCCGAGTTGGGCCTGTTGCCGCAGGATGTCCAGCCCTTGCCGCTGGAGTTCGGCCAGTTCTTCCAAGCTGGCGAGTTGCCCCCTGAGCGAGGCTTCTTGGACCGCATTGGCGACGATATTCCCGGCCAAGGTCAGGTAGGCGGCTTCCAGCTGGAAGCGTTGATACTCTTCTTGGGCGGTTTGATCTTCGATCTGCCGCCTGACCTTGCCGAACAGATCGACGGTATAGGACACGCTGGCGGAAATATCGTAGATGGCGAAACGGTAATCGGGGCCGTTAGGATTACCGAACATGCCGGAGGCGATGGACTGGTAGCGGGACATGGCCGAGGCTTGGAACGAAGGCAAGGTACCGCTTTGCTGCGAGGCCAGGTTTTCCCGGACCTGGGCCAGCGAAGCCTGGGCGGAGGCGAGGTCGGGGTTGTTGATGAAAGCCCGCTCGATCAAGCCTTTCAGTTCGTGGGAGCGGAACAAGGTCCACCATTCGGCGGGGATATCCCGTCCCACCCTGATGCGCTGACTTGGGGGCGTGACGGGCCGCACGCCAGTATAGCTAGCGGCGGTGGACAGTTCGGGACGGCGGAAATCCGGGCCTAGCGTACATCCCTGGATCAATGCCGCGCAAGACACGGCAATGAGCGACCATTTCGCTGCTAGGAATGAATGGGTGGGAGGGTTGTTATGTTTCACTAGGGAGCGCTGTTGTTGCTTTATTAACTTCGCCTAGGCATGGGGTATATGGATACCGCTGCCCCGCTCTTTATTTGAGATCATCCTAGCCTTTCCGGGGTCAGCCCTAATCCCCTGGGCCTCTGGTCCTCTAATTCCCCCTACCCCAAGCCGGTGAAATAATCCCCCGCTCCTACCACGGTCCAGCGACTCCCGTGACCATTCCGCACGGGGTATCACCGGTTCCTTCCGATGCGTGGGTTTTGAGTGTAGCACGTCGCTTGGTTTTTCAAGCTTTCCATGTGGCTTGGCGGCATCGGATTAAGTCAACGGTTTTCACAGGCTTATCCGGTTGAAGCGGAGCGGGCGGGTGAAAAAACCCCTTCCGGCTCCACGGAGGGATTCCGCCTCTTACAAGGATGGGTTTTTGAAAAACCAGGAGGCGCGACAAGGGGTTGGGGTATATTGGTGGATAACGACGCACACCCTGTACCGGAAGAACCGCCATGTCCCGAACTGTACCAATGGAACCGGCAGATCGCCACCCATTTTCCGGGCCCGCCGAAGCCCATGGCGACGGGCTTGGTCCTGTGAGCCTGGGCAGGATCGTGGTGGGCGCTTGCAGCCTGCCAGCGGGGCCGGATCGCCATGCCGAGGACCACCTTTGTGAAATGTGTCTAATTGTTGCCAGACAGTTTCTAAGCCCGCGCTCCAAAGCGCTTGCCCAAATATACGGGTAAATACATTCCGCTGGCGGGGAGGCTATGCTAGATTTCCCTGCGGGCGGCAGTGCACGCCTTATCCCGTACCCTTCCCTATAACCCTTTCGAGGCTCCGCATGAAACCCATTGAAATCAACAGCGTCGTCAAGTCGGTCACGTTCCTGACCGCCCAACCCGACGGTACTTACCAGACCGAACGCCTTACCGAGACCGGTCCCCGTAAAAAACAAGCCAAGGCCTTGAGGCCCCTGGAACGCGTGGTCAGGAAATTGGTGAAGAGCGAACTGGCCGCCGCCAAGGTCTACCTGGAACGGCATGACCGTTCCAACCAGCGCAAGTCGAACGGCTGGTTGAAAGACCTCGGCAAGAACCTGGGCAAAGCCGTGAAATCGGCCAAGGACAGCGCCAAGCAGCCCAAATTGACCATCGTCCGCTAACCCCATCCCAGCGAAGCATCACCATGACAACCCAAACCTCCGAACAAACCCTGAATGCCGAGGACACCGCGCCCGGCATGATCATCCTCGACGTCGGCACCCAAAATGCCAAGCGCATCAAGAAGCTGTGCAAGGGCAAGGGCAAGCTGCTCCGCAAGGTCGATGAGGCCGTGGACCAGCTGCGCGACGCGGGCAAAGTCAAGCGGGATGCCCAGGTGGTCCTGGTCGTGGTCCGCAAGGAAGTCGGCCTGTTCGATTCCGACGACGACGATGACGACGACGATTGAAAGCGTCCCGTACCTCCGTGGGTCATGGCCCACGGGGGATTCAGGGACGGCGGGCGATATTCAACGGCGAGGGATGCGCCCGGATTTCCTCCACCATCCGCGACAGCAAGGGTCTCGGGCTCAATTCCTCGAACACCGGCGCCTCTTCCTGCAATAGATATTGGATGCTTTCCGTCCAGCGCACGCCGTGGTCCAACTGCTGCACCAGGTTATTGGCGACCTCGTCGTCGCGGTAAGGCAGGGCGGAAAAATTGGCGATCACCGGCACCATCAGCGGCGCGAAGGCAAAATCCGCGATGAAGGCGGCGAAGGCGCTTTTCATGGCCCCCATATAGCGCGAGTGAAAAGCGGTGCGGACATTGAGCGGCACCGCCCGCGCGCCCCTGGCCTCGAACAAACCGGCCAGCCGCCGCAAATCCGCCTCGGGACCGGATAGGACGGTCTGCGTGGGGGTATTGAGATTGGCCGCGTCCACGCTGTCGATACCCGATTCCGCGAACACCGCCGCGATGTCCCCACGGCTGGGGCCGATCACGGCCAACATCCCGCCGCCGCTCAATGCCCCCATCAAGGCACCGCGCTTCTGGACCAGTCGCAAGCCGTCGGCGAAACTGAACGCCTCGGCGATCAACAGGGCGTTATATTCGCCCAGGCTGTGCCCGGCGGCGAAATCCGGTGCCCGGCCCAAGCTGTCGCGCCGCTGGTAATAGGCCAGGGCACCGACGGTATACAGCGCCGGTTGGGTATAGGCAGTATCGGCCAGTTGGTCGCCGGGGTCTTCGAGGCACAGCCGCCGCAGCGAATAGCCTAGGATATCCTCGGCTTCCTCCACCACCTGGGGATAGGCATCGAACAAGTCCGCGCCCATGCCACGCATTTGGGCACCTTGTCCCGGTGCCAAGAAAATCAAAGTCATCGGCGGACCTCTGGAGATAGGGCGGTTTCGAGTTGGGCCAGGGTGTCGAGATTACGGCCAAAGCGGTTCATGGCGGCGAAAGCCGGGACCGATGGCCCGAGGATTTGCCGCACGAAGGCCGCCAGGGTTCCGGTCGGGCTGCAATCCACGAAAATCCGGGGTTCCGCCGCCCACAGGTTGACGACGAGGTCGCGGAACCGCAGCAGGCCGCGGGCGGTGCGCCAAAAATACAGGGCGTCGTACTGGTGGACGCGGCCCGCGAGCAGGCTCGAATAAATAGGATAGGCCGGCTCCCGGAAACGGAGCTGCGCGACATGGGCAGCGTAACCGGGTTCCGCCGGGTCCAGCAAGGCGCCATGGAAGCCGTAGCGCACCGGCAACCGCGCCCAGCTGACATCCAAGCGGCCCAACCGGTCCACCAAGGCATCGAACCGGGCCAGGGACGTGGTGACCACGAAATGCCGGGGGGAATTGATGCAACCGATTTCGGCCAATTCGGCGAGTTCGGGATGCTCCAGCCACAGGGCGGGAGAACCCAGCACCGCCACCATCGCGGCTTGGGGCGCTTGCCGCATCACATGCCGGGAGTGCGCCCGCAACACGCCGAGGGTTTGGCCCAGGTCCAACGCGCCGCCACAACCGCCGCCGTGAATTCGCCTAAGCTATACCCGGCCAGCGCGGCGGGCCGGAGACCCCGCGCCAACAAGCATTGCGCCAGCGCATAGCCCTGGGCCAGTAGAACCAGGTTGGTTGCTTCGAGGTCGTCGTAACCGTCGCTCTCGTCCATCGGACGGCCAAACACGCTGTCCACCAGGGAGCCGCCGCCCACGGGACCGGCCAAGGCGGCGCATTCGTCGAAAGCCGCCCGGTAGGCCGGATCGGTGGCATAAAGCTCCGCTCCCATTTGATAGTATTGGGCACCCTGCCCCGAAAATAAAAAAATGACCGATGCCACTGCCACCACCGTTGCGAAAGATTCCCAGGCGACCGGCCCATCCGCCCTGGAGACGGTGAGGATCGCGCTGCATACCCCTAATCCCGGACGGGGAGAAGGGTGGAACCGGTTGGATCGATATGGGCCTGCTCGACACGGCGGAACGCGAACGCGCCGCCCGCTTCGTATTCACGCGGGACCGCTGGTCCCTACACGGCGGCCCATAGCCTGTTGCGGGCCATGCTGGCCCAATTCCACGGACTGCCGCCCTTGGCGTGGCGCTTCCGCACCCAGCCCCCATGGACGGCCAGAAATCGATCCCGCCTGTGGGATCGCGCCCCGCGCCCCGTTTCAATATCACCCACACCCATGGCCTTGCCGCCTGCGCCTTGACGGTGGACGCCCCCCCGCCGACCTCGAATTCGGGGTCGATGCGGAATGCCTGGAGCGCTCGCCGGACGCCCTGGCGCTCGCCGAACGCTTTTGTTCGGCACGGGAAGCCGCTTGGCTCGGTTCACTGCCGCCGGAAGCGCGGCAGGGCGAATTCCTGAGGCTGTGGACGCTCAAGGAAGCGGTCGCCAAGGCCACCGGACTCGGCCTGCACCTCGATTT